>JAFGNR010000288.1 GCA_016926915.1 Anaerolineae bacterium | reverse complement strand
CCACGGTTAGGTAGCCGTTTTCAGGAGAGTCATACTGGTTCCCGACAGGAGGTCACACATGTCGTATGAAGCGTTAGGCATCCAACACAAGACATTGGAGCCCGTGCTCGCGGCGATGGTCCGTCGCAATCCCAAGACTCGCGCGGATCTGCGGGACGCGTTCGACGAGCTGGCGGCGCGCGTGCCGCCCGACGCGGTCGCGGGACCAGCGTTTTGTGTTTTCTGGTTCGTTACCAGCGTCCAGGAGGGATTTGATGTGGAGATCGGCGTGCCTCTCTCGCGTCCCGTCGCTGGGGACGGGTTGACCGTCAAGCGTCTGCCCGGTATCGAGGTGCTGTCGCTCGTACACCGGGGAACGCCCGAGGAGCTGCGCGACGTTTACCGGATGCTCTACGGCTTTGCCTCCGAGCATGCTCTGATCTCCGATGAGTTCTGCCGTGAGGTCTACCTGGACGACGCCGGCGCGATCGAATTGCAATTCGTTATCCACAATTGGAATGCGCTGCTCGCCGCAAATGTGCGCCGGATTCTGGGATCGGATGTGGAACGCGACGTCATGGAGGGCGCCGCTGCGTTGACCCTCGATGCGACTCTCGAGGAGCGGTTCCGCTGGGTGAAAGCCGCGCTGCAAAAACTCGAGGGGTATGCCTCCGGCGCTCAGCCATACGACATCCTCTCCGGCTGCGCACACGTCTACCCGGCTGCGCAGCTCGCCAAACTGCGCTCCGTCTACCTGGAGGCCCGCACCGTTTCCGCCGGCCCCCTCGAGGCTGTCGACGCGGTGATCGCCTTCATGGATCGCGATCCGGGATGGCCGGAGGGCGCTTGCCGGGAAGGGAACATCCTTTACTCTTCCAAGAATCCCCGCGACCCTGCCGGCCACGAGAAAGCCGAAACGCCGGAAGAGAAACGCCGGGCTTACTGCTATTGCCCGTTGGTGCGCGATCATCTGGACGAGGGCATGCCGGCTCTGTTTTGCTATTGCGGGGCGGGCTGGTTCCGGCAGCAGTGGGAAAGTGCATTGGGTAAACCGGTCGCCGTCGAAATCGTGACGTCGGTCCTGAAAGGCGACGACGTGTGCCGGTTCGCGATCCGGCTGCCGGAAGACTTATGACCCCATACCCTGGACCGGCGCAAAGCGCAGACGTTCCCCGGCCGCTGGCGGAGTCCCGCTACCTGGGTTGTCTGCTCGGTCTGGCCTGTGGGGATGCCGTGGGCACGACGCTGGAATTCCAGCCGCGCGGCGCGTTTGCGCCTATCGATGACCTGGTGGGAGGCGGGCCATTCCAACTGCGCGCCGGGGAGTGGACTGACGACACCTCCATGGCGCTCTGTCTGGCGGTCAGTCTCCTGGAACGCCAGGGATTCGACGCCCGCGACCAGCTGGAGCGCTATTGCCGCTGGCGCGAAGCGGGTTACCTAAGCAGCAACGGTCGCTGTTTCGACATCGGTAATACCGTGCGGGCGGCGCTTGACCGGTATCGCCGCACCGGCGACCCGTTCAGCGGCTCTACCGCGCCTAACACTGCCGGAAACGGCTCCATCATGCGGCTGGCGCCTATCCCCATGTACTACGCTGATGATCTCGCATTGGTAGCCCACTATGCCGCCGAGAGCTCCCGCGCGACCCACGGCGCCCGCGAAGCCGTCGATGCCTGCCGGCTCTTTGGCGTGATGTTGGCCTTGGCGTTGCGCGGCGCCTCAAAGGACGAGGCGCTGTTCACCGGACACCGGGCAGCAGTTCCCCCAGATTCCCTGACGCCGAAGATTGCCGCCATTGCCGCCGGCGACTACCGCACCAAGAGCGAACGCGATATTCGGGGCAGCGGGTACGTAGTCGCGAGCCTGGAGGCGGCGCTGTGGTGTTTTTATCACACCGGCGCCTATCGCGACGCCGTGCTCTGCGCCGCCAACCTCGGCGACGACGCCGACACCACGGCTGCCATTTGTGGGCAGCTGGCTGGGGCGACCTACGGTATCGCGGGGATTCCGCGCGCGTGGCGTGCGAAACTTGCCCTGCGCGACTTCATCGAGACCACGGCAAAGGACCTGTACCGGCATCGCCACGCGGCGTGAGTCGTTCGCGATAGATGCCTTCCTAGTGTTGCGTTCCGGAACGGTAGGACCGGTGCTTGCTGCGCCCGTGATTTGGCGACTGCTTCCGCTGTTCCTGGGAGGTGGGGCGAGCAGGCGTTTCCGGCTCAGCAGTACTATAGTCAAAGTCCTGTAGCCGCCGGCGCCGGATGCGCTCACCCAGCATCCTTTCGATTTGATGCACCATCGGCTCATCGTCTTCCGTCACGAAAGTAAAAGCCTCGCCGGTTTCTTCGGCGCGGCCCGTGCGACCGATGCGGTGGGTGTATGCATCGACCGTATCGGGAATATCGAAGTTGATCACGTGGGTGATCTCGGAGACATCGATGCCCCGGGCTGCAATGTCGGTTGCCACGAGAATGTCGTATTTCCCATTCCGGTAGCCATCGATGGCTTGCTGGCGTTGGTTCTGGGACATGTTGCCTTGCAGGGCTGCTACGCGATAGTCCTGGCGGGCCAGGTCGCGCGCTAGATTGCGGGCGCGATATTTGGTGCGGGTGAAGACTAGCACCCGCCCGGTTGCCGTCCGGGCAAGCAGATTGAGCAACAGCTGTTTCTTGCGTGCATGCGACACCGGGTAGAGCGCGTGTGAGACAGTCTCTGCCGGGGCAACTTCCCCGATCTGGACCGTGACGGGACGATCGAGGATGCTGTCGGCCAGCTCGCGGATATCATCGGGCATGGTAGCCGAGAAAAAGAGGGTCTGGCGCTGCGCCGGCAGCGCTTTCAAGATGCGGCGGATATCGGGCAGGAACCCCATGTCGCACATCCGGTCGGCCTCATCTAGCACCAGCACCTCGACCCCGGAGAGGTCCACGGCCCGATCTCCCAGGAGATCGAGTAGACGTCCGGGACAGGCTACGACGATCTCGGCCCCGCGTCGCAGCGCTTCGACCTGGCGCTGCTTGCTCACGCCCCCATAAACCGTGACGCTACGGGTTTTCGTGCGCCGTCCGAGTTCGGCGCCCATCTCGTGGATTTGCTCGGCAAGTTCGCGGGTCGGCGCTACGATGAGTGCACGCACCCGGCGCAACGGTCCCGTCAAGAGCCGTTGGAGAATCGGAAGCATGAAGGCCGCGGTCTTTCCGGTGCCTGTTTGCGCTATCCCCAATACATCGCGCCCGGCGAGCACTACAGGGATCGCCTGCTGCTGGATGGGGGTGGGGAGGGTATATCCCATGTCCTTTACGCCGGACAGGATACGTGGATCGAGAGAAAACTGTTCGAAATTCACAAGAGTACTCCTTGACTCAGTCGAGCCAAGTCGCACTCTTGACCCTATTCAGTATTTACCGGTCTGCTCCGAACTTTCGGCTCGCAGACACGAATGCGCATTGTACCATCTTTTGAAAATTACGCCAGCGTGCGCGGGTCTTATCCTTCTCCCTCCAGCTGCGAAGCGGTTCACGGATAGATACGGATGCACTCAGGGTTTTCTCCTCTGTTAGTTAAGGCTAATCGCCGCCCGAGCGTGCCGCCTCACCTGGCTGCGTGATTCTCAGCGCGAGGCGCCGGAGGTCGCGGCTCGGAGCGCGGTTTCCGAAAGCCCCTCAGGGTCTGCAATGCCGCACAGGCGCTCCGACAGCTCCCACAGTCGCGCGGCATGCGCTGCATTCCGTGCGTAACGGCTGGGCAATTTGGGACGGCAGTCTTTCCAGTAGCTGCTCGGCGTGGCGGCGACCGCCGGGTCCGAGGCCAGAAAGATAACGGTCTCCGCGCCCTTTTCCGGAGTGACGCCGCGCGCGCTGTGCCTGCTCCACCACCAGCTGATCAACCCTCCGGTGCCCTTGGTCCCGATCTGTGTGTTGACCAGCCCTGGGTCGGCAGCATAAGCGCGGATGTGCGTCTCGCGCCCGATGCGGCGATTGAACTCCTCCGTGAACAGCACGTTCGCCAACTTCGATTGCTTGTACGCCGTCAGGCAATGGTACGTATGCCGCAGCATCACGTCGGGCCAGTGCACGCGGGTGTTGTAGTGGGAGCCGGAACTTACGGTGATCACCCGCGCCGCCGGCGCGTTACGCAGCAGCGGCAGAAGTTCGTGTGTCAACAGGAAGGGCGCCAGGTGATTGACGGCAAACTGCAGTTCGTAGCCGTCTTCGGTGACGACGTACCAGCGGGAGACGGCGCCGGCGTTGTTCACCAGGACATCGAGTTTCTTCTCTCCGCGTTCGAGGAGCCGGCGCTCGATCTCCAAAGCCAGCGCGCGAATCTGTTGTTGCGAACTAAGATCCGCCAGGCAGAAGGAAATCTGCGCCTCCGGATGCGCTGCGACGATCGCTTCCCGGGTTTCCTCACATCGCTGGGGTGAGCGTCCTACCCCGATGATGCCGGCGCCTCGCGCTGCCAGGGCCGTGGCAGTCGCGCGCCCAATGCCAGACGTGGCGCCGGTCACAACGATGGTCTTTCCTGCGAGTGTGTTTGTGGCTGTCATGATAAGGTCTCCTTGACGGGCTGGTGTGCTGTTGAATCGGCGCAGCCGGGCGCCGGAATGGGGGCGGATGCCAGTTTCTCGCGGCTGTTGCGCCACCGGTCGTGTACGACCCGCGCTACGACAGGAGCGGGGAACATCCCGCCGAGAATGCGTAATGCCCGGTTGAGGACGCCGGGAATCACCACGGCGCGACCTCTGAGTGCTTGTCTTACCGTCCGGCGCGCAACCTTGCCGACGCTCTGGGTTGTGAGGTATCCCATGACGCCCTGGGCGTCGATCTTCTCGATGCAGCCTGAGGTGGTGGGCAGGCCCGCCGGACAGAGGGCGGTGACCGTCACGCCGCCGGCGTGCAGCTCCCGGTTGAGCGCGATGGAAAGATCGAGCAGGAACCGCTTGGAGGCGGCATAGGTCGCCTTCAGGGGCATGGGATAGAAACTTGCCAGGCTGCTCACGTTGATAATGTGCAACGGGCGCGTCGCATCCCGGTAGGTCAGAATGCGGCGCATCATCTCCACTGTGTTCTCGATATTCAATCTGAGAATCGTTTGCAGCTCTTCGACAGGCCGTTCGGCGAAGCCGCCTTCGAAATCGATACCGGCGACGTTGATCAAGAAATGGAATCGCAGGCCCATCCGGTGGACGTGATCCCAGAGGCGGGCCCGAGATTCCGGGTTGGTCAGGTCGGCGGTATAGGTCAGCACCTTCACATTATACTGCCGTTCGCTCCCCTGTGCTATGGTCTGTAAGGGTCGCTCGTGGAGGTCTGTAAGGAACAGATCCCACCCTCGTAAGGCGCATTCGGAGACGAAGGCTTTCCCTAGCCCGCCGGAGGCGCCGGTGATCAATACATAACTCTTCATTGCTCTTTTTCCTTTCTGGAATGGCGTCATTCCCTTATGATCACTACCCAGTATAGAAAAAGGGGCGAATTCGGGCATGTCCCAAAAGGTACATTTGGGGGGTGTACAGGGCTGGTCTTGCCCCGATAAAATGGACACATAGAACAGGGTAAGGTACACTTATCACCAGGAGCAAGACCAGATAAGACTCTGGGGGGGGTATGTGGTGTATCGTAGATTTGCGTTTTCATGCTACACTGGGGGCAGAGCGGAACCCGACGGCCAAACAAGGAATGAAGTATGTTTGCGACGCTACAGCGCGCCTGGATCTACGCCGCAGCGCGCCCGGATGAACTCCTGGCCGCGCTGTTGCAGCACCTGCGCTATGTGGGCGTAGCGCTGGGGGTGAGCATGGCCGTCTGCATTCCTTTAGGCGTATGGACGTCGCGGACGCGGCTGCGCCCACTGGCCCTGTCGATCATCAACATCTTTAATTCGCTGCGCATTATTCCTAGCCTGGCCATCCTGTTTCTGGCCTTGCCCTATTTCGGCCTCACGTTCACCTCTTCGGCCATCGCTCTGATCATCCTGGCGCTGCCGCCGGTG
>JAFGNR010000056.1 GCA_016926915.1 Anaerolineae bacterium | reverse complement strand
GTCGCACTTCAAGCGGGCGAGGCTGGCCCCTTTGCGATGGGGCTGGTGCAGGCAATTCTGACTCTTGCCGGGGCTTTAGTATTCCTGTGGCGCCGTCGCCGCCGTCCGGCGCCGCTTTTCTGTCTGGGAGCGCTGTTGCTGGCGACCTTCATGATTACGCCGCTGTCCAAACCGCTATGGGATACCGTGCCGCTCCTGGAGACGACGCAATTCCCCTGGCGCCTCCTCTCTGTGCAGGCTTTCTTCGCCGCCAGTGTGACCGGCATGCTGGGACTCCGCCCACAGGCCGGTACGCAATCATCCGTGCAGCAAGTGGCGCGGTGGGTGTTGATCGGAGGCACGCTCCTCCTGCCCATGGCGGCAACGCTGCCGTCATTGCAGCCTGAGCGTTTGCTGATCACCGCCGAAGACGTGACCTGGGACGCCCTCCTGTTGTATGAATCGTTTACCGGTAATATCGGCTCCACCATCCGTCACGAATATCTGCCTGCCGCCGTAATTCCCAGACTCTACATCTCCGAGGCGGTGGTGGATGGCGTGAACGGCGCACGCCCTATCGCGGAAGGCAGCGTTCCGGTCGACGCTGAACTGGTGGAACGCACGCCGGTCAAGCAAGTGTGGCGCGTAGCATTGGACGAAGCCGCGCCGGTGGCTTTCCCGCTGAATTGGTGGCCCGGATGGCAGGCAAGCATCGGGGAAGCACCTGTGACGACCTATCCGGTAGTAGGTTCCGGACGGCTCGCGGTCGATCTCGAAGCCGGAGAGCACACGGTTGCCCTGCAACTGCGCAACACGCCGCTACGCACCGCCGCCGAGGCGACGTCTGTACTTGCCACAATCGCCGGTCTCGTCGCCTTCGCCGCCGGAAAGCAGAAAATCACTTTCCCATACCGGCGAATACGGCATCTTGCACTGCCGGTGGTCGGCATCGCGCTGGTCTCCATCGCGCCTCCGGCGTTGGGCCTTCTCGCACCCACGCCGGAAGGGCTGCGCGTCTTCGATTTCAACCAACAACCTTTCCCCCACGCCGGTCCCAGCGATTTCGGCGAGGCCCGGCTGGCGACCGCCCGACCGCCGGCAACCATAGCCCCAGGTGAAACGCTCTCGATCCCGCTCACATGGACAGTGACCGGAAACGCGCCATACACGGCGACGCTGGCGTTGGTCTCACCGGCGGAACCTCGGCAAAACGTACCCTACACGCTGGCTAAGACCACATTCGCCGTGCAGGACGGAATCACGACAGTGCAACTACAGCTCCCGGACACCCTTACGCGCGGCCTCTACCTGCTCGAGTTACGCGTATTCGGGCCTGCCGGAGAACTCAACGCCCGTGCGGCTCAAGGAACCGGCCTGGGGACGCTGTTCATCGGTGCAGTACGGGCGCCGGAAGGACCGGCGCTCGACGCACAAGCTCCCGTCCTCGGTACTTTCCGCGATCTGACGCTCCACGCCGTCGACACAAACCAGCCTGATCCGACCACCTTGACCGCGCAGCTCCTCTGGTCTTCGCAAGGCACGCCGCGCAACTGGAGTCTCTCGTTACGGCTTCAGGATGCTGCGGGACGCCACATCGTGCAGGTCGATCCGCCCGATACCCACGGCTACGGCTATTTGCCCACGACGCTCTGGCCTTCCGGTGAAAAGGTCACAGATCAGGTCACCCTCCCCCTTCCGGAAGGGCTGGCGCCCGGCGTGTACACGCTGCGGGTCATCACCTACCTCAAAGTCACGGGGGAGAGCGGCGGAGAGCTCGAGGTCCCCGTTACCCTGACCGGCGTCACGCTGCGCGAACCGGGACCGGCGCTCTGCGAAGCGGGCGGTCTCCGTCTGACGGCTCTGGCGTTGCCGGATGCAATCCAGGAAGGACAACCACTTGATTTCGAAGTGACCTGGAATGCCACAGCCGGTAATCCTAAGAGCCTGGAAGCCGTCTGGACTCTCATGGCGCCAGACGAGAATGAAATCGCCCGCGCTGCCGGCCCCGCCGCACCGGGATCCGACACTGCAACCTGGCCTGAAAAGACGTGGGTTCGCACATTCGTCCACTTCGACCTACCGCCAACTCTGCCCGAAGGACCTTACCGCCTGCATCTTGCCCTTGTCGGACAAGAACAGCAGCTCTCGGCCTGCACACTCACCACAAGCCTCGCAGTACAGCTGCGTGAACGGGTCTTCGAGATCCCCGATATGCCGCACGCACAAGTCGCCATTTTCGACAACTTCTTACAACTCCTCGGATATGGAGTTCACCATGACGCCACGACCCTATCGCTGACCGTTTGGTGGCAGGCCACGGCTGTGCCGCCGCAGGATTACAAACGTTTCGTGCATCTGTTCGATCCTCAGACCGGCGCCCTGGTCGCACAGGATGACGCCATGCCCCGCGACTGGACCTACCCGACCAGTTGGTGGGTCGAGGGTGAAGTCGTAAGCGAAACGATCACGCTGGATCTAGCCGCCGTGCCTGCGGGCGACTACAAACTCGGGGTTGGCTGGTATGATGCCGCCGCGGGTATTCCCCTGCCTGCATCGGATGCCTCAGGACAATCCTGGCCCGATGACCGGGTCGTGCTGTCTGGTTATCGCTTGCAAACGCGATAACCGGCTTCACGGTGATGCTGAGAGATACCAGGGGCTTACCATTCTCCATCCAGCTGCGCAGCGGCTCACGGATAGACACGGCTGAACACAGAGTTTATCCCTCTGTGTACCTCCGGCCCAGCTCTGTGCATCTCTGTGTAAGCAGCTTCTCGCGCTATGCTCGACGTCGCACCTATCCATATCCTGAAGTCATATCCGCTGTGCGTCCGCTTGCGGCTGCTGGAATGACGCTGAGCCGGAGAATGACAAAGTCCTGGAGAGATACACGCGCACATTGCCTCTTCCGACGAATCGGCTATAATGCGTTAAGTGATTCTTTATTATCGGGAAGCCAGGGTATCCAGACAACTGTTATTCGCCTGTCATTATTGATTACTTTCAGGCTAACTGTCATCGTTACCGGCAAACGCAGTCATCATTGCACCGGATGTCCCTCCTTCCCCGGCGCCCCCAGCCAGCCAGGTTGGGGTGTGTTGTCATTCGTCTCAATTTGGAGGGACTCATGATTCACATCGTAACGGATACCACGGCATATTTGCCGGCGTCGATTTTGGGGAAGTGGTCCATTCGCGCCGTACCACTCAAGGTCCATCTGGCGAACCGCGCGGTCGACCAGGATGAGAACAAGGTGGAGTTGGCAGCCTTCTTCCGAGATCTGAGCAGCGTCGAAACCGCGCCAACGACCAGCCAGCCAGCTCCCGGCGACTTCATCACGGTTTACGAAACACTAACACGAGGAACAGACGAGGTGCTCTCTATCCACATCTCCGACCATCTGAGCGGGACTTTGCGGGTAGCACAGATGGCGGCTCATGAAGTAGCGCCGGACCGCATCACCGTGGTCAACTCACGATCTGCAACCTGCGGCCTGGCCCTAATGGTGGATGCCGCCATCGATGCTTTGCACACGGGAGCCAGCCGCCTGGAAGCAGCGGCTCGCGTCGAGGAAATCAGCCGCGATTACGCCGGCATCTTCCTGGTGGAGAACCTGGAGTATCTGGCCAAGGGCGGGCGTATCAATGGCGCGGCCAAGTTCCTGGGGTCGATGCTGCATCTACGGCCAATTCTCTACATGAACGACGGCAAAATCGACGGGCTGACGGTGGCCCGAACCCGTAAGCGAGGCATGCAACAGATCGTCGATGAAGTGCGGAAACGCGTCGGAGAAGGCCCAATTCGGGCCGGGGTCACACACATTCAGTGCCCTGAAGAAGCCAGTCTGTTTGCCGAACAGATTCAGCAAAAGTTCGACACCGTGAGCTTCTTCGTCCACGAAACGGGACCCGTGATCGGGTCTCACGTGGGGCCGGGCTTCATCGGCCTGGCAGCGTGCCGCGCCGGTATCTAGGGGGAAGCATGGCAAGACTCGTCATCGTTTTCGGGAGCTCGCGGACGCACGCGCCAGATTATTTGGAAGAAGCGGAGTCGCTGGGCCGGCTATTGGCGATGGCCGGGTACGCCGTAGGATCAGGGGGATATGCAGCCGTGATGGAAGCGGTAAGCAAGGGAGCGTTCAAGGCTGGGGGACACGTCATCGGCTACACATGCGACCAATTTCCCGACGCCATCCCCAATCGCTGGATCCACGAAGAACGCCGTACCGCCAACCTGCACCAGCGCATCGAGAAGATGTTGGCAGAAGGAGATGCTTTCGTTGCAAGTTGGGGTGGGATCGGCACCCTAGCAGAAGTCGCCATGGCATGGAATGCCGCGCAGGCAGCCCCTTTCCGAGATGCACCGGTCAAGCCGCTGGTTCTCCTGGGCGCACACTGGCCGCCGCTACTGGAAAGCATCAGAGAGCACACCGAGATCGGACAGAGCGTGCTCGCGCTCCCGCTTCTGGCCGCGACGGCACAAGATGTTGTGACGAGCATAGACAAAACACTCTCCCTACCATCCGGCAGAAGCCGTTGATCACGCTGTTCCGATTCACAGATTCGCCATTCGCCATTTTCACTAAGGAGATTTCGCATGGCCAATGCCACTTTTCATTTCCCGCCGGACTTCAAGTGGGGTGTGGCCACAGCTTCACACCAGGTCGAAGGCAACAACGATAACAACCAGTGGTGGGCCTGGGAACAAGAAGAAGGCCGCATCAAGCAGAACCACAAATCGGGCGTCGCCTGTGACTGGTGGGCCAACGCCGAGACCGATTTCGACCGCGCGGCCGATATGGGGTTGAACGCGTTGCGGCTCTCCATCGAATGGAGCCGCGTCGAGCCCGAGCCGGGCGTCTTCGATGCACAGGCGCTCGATCGCTATCGGGAAATGATCAAGGGCCTGCGGCAACGCGGTTTGGAACCGCTGGTGACCTTGCACCACTTCTCCAATCCGCTCTGGCTGGAGCAGCAAGGAGCGTGGATCAACGATGGCTGCATCGCTTATTTCGCCCGGTACGTCGAGCGGGTAGCGAATGTGTTGGGCGACCAGGTCGATCTCTGGTGCACGATCAACGAGCCCAATGTTTACACAACGTTAAGCTACCTGCAAGGACTTTTCCCACCCGGCGAACAGAATTTCAAAGCGGCCCGCACCGTCCTGGGAAACCTGCTCAAGGGGCACGCGGCAGCCTATCGCGCGCTGCACCGGTTGCAGCCTGCGGCCAAAGTGGGACTGGCGCATAACCTGCGGATTTTCGATCCGGCCAATCCACAATCGCTCGCCGACCGGCTCGTCGCCGCCATTCAGGATGTGGGGTTCAACCGCGCCACCCTCAACGCCGTATGGAAAGGATGGTGGACGCTGCCCTTTGGATTCGGTCCGGCGTGGTCGTTACGCCGGACGCTAGATTGGATTGGACTCAACTATTATACACGTGACCGGGTCGCATTCGATGCGGGCGCCCGGAGCACCTTCTTTGGACGAAGCCAGCGCACACCCGGCGCAGAACTGCTCGATGGCGGATATGGGGAACTTTATCCGGAGGGATTGTATCGCTCGCTTACGCGTCTTGCCCGCATGCGGCTTCCAATCTACATCACGGAGAACGGAATTCCCGATAGTGACGACGACCAGCGCCCGGCAGCGCTCCTTCTGCACCTGCACCAGACATGGCGCGCCCTGCAGATGAATCTGCCCATCAAGGGCTATTACCACTGGACACTGATCGACAACTTCGAATGGGCGGAAGGTTGGACCCTGCGGTTTGGCCTCATCGAGCTCAATCCCGAAACCGGCATTCGAAAGCCGCGACGGAGCGCCAACCTATACACCGCCATCGTCCGTGGGAATGCCGTGACGCCGGCGTTGATCGATGCCTACGCGCCCCGGTTGCGGGACCGGCTGTTGCCCGGCTGAGAACCACCCCGGTATCGAAGCGCCAGACGGAGGATACGATCTTTCCCCGCCAGGTCGGGGAGAACCGCCATCTGGGCGCCGGGGAATAGCTCACAGGCCAACGTCCGTACTGCCGATCCCTGAGTCTCTCCGATTTCAACCAGCACGCAGCCCTCGGGTCGCAATCGGGAAACCGCCTGCACCAGCAGGCGGCGTATTACATCGAGACCTGCACGCCCTCCCAGCAAGGCGACCGGCGGTTCTTGTCTTACGGATAACGGCAGCGCAGGCCACTCCGCTTCCGAAACGTAAGGCGGGTTGCTCACAATCAAATCCGGCGGAACGGGCAGCGGTTCGAGAAGATCTCCCACCAAAAAATGTATCCGATCCTCCACACCGTGATGCAACGCGTTCTTCCGCGCAATAACCAACGCGTCTGGAGAAATATCGGTCGCCCAAATCTGTACGAAAGGCGCTCGCAGCGCCAGTGCAATGGCAATACACCCTGAACCGGCGCCCACATCCACGACAGTCGCTTCCGGATGCGTTGCCAGCCAATCCAGGGCAGCCTCGACCAATCCTTCGGTTTCCGGGCGAGGAATCAGAACAGCAGGGGATACAGAGAACTCGAATCCGAAAAATTCGACGTGCCCCGTGATATAAGGCAACGGTTCACCAGAAAGGCGTCGCGCAATCCAGGAGACGTAAATCTCCAAGGGATGCACATCAAGTGCGACTTCGGGATGCGCCAGCACATAGACGCGCGGCTTTCCCAACAGCTCGGCAAGAAGCATTTCGGCTTCTATGCCGGGGTTCTCGGTCACTCCTTGTAACTGCTGCATCGCCCAGACCCGCGCAGCATACAGAGAACACGGCGCCTTCAGTGGCCCCAGCGATGCATCAGCGAATGAGACCAGCAAAGCGTAAATCCTCCAGGAGCAGGCGTTTGAGAGGCGCGGCCGCATCCAGAAGCACATACCGGCCCCCATGTTGAGCCATGAGCCGCCGGAATTCGAGCTGCCAATCCACGAGCGCCCTTTGGTAGGCCGCCAGCACGGGGCCATCGATCGTGACCTCCCTGCGGCTGCCGGTCTCGACGTCGATCAACCGCACATCGCCGCGCAAGTTGGGGGCGCGCTCATCAGGGGTGAGCACCTGTAACAAGATAACCTCGTGCCCCCGGCTTGCCAGAGCAGGAATGCCTTCTGCAAGCCCTGCGACGTCATAGCCATCGGTCAACAACACAACAAGGCCGGCCGGGGTCGAACGCGCCGCCAGTGCATGAAGGGCGGTCCCGAAAGCAAGGTCGCCGCCGGGCCGGAGCGCCGCCACCCAGGCGCCCCATGGTTGTAACTGCGGTCGGCCGCTCTTGCGTCCCCAGCGGATTGGCGATGCCGCGTTTTGGAGAAAGATGCCTTCCAGTGCGTCGCCATGCAACAAAGCGATCGCCCCCAAGGCGGCGACCAGTTCTCGCACAGCGCGCCAGCGGGAGGCGAACCCTTCCGCCTGCCAGGCCATCGACGCACTGCCATCCACGATAAGCGTCACGTGGAGCGTCTCCTCGGCCTCGAAGAGCCTCACGTAAGGACGGTCCAGACGGGCAAACAAATTCCAATCCACCCGGCGCAGATCATCCCCGAAACTGTAGTCACGATAATCGGCGAATTCGAGACCGGCGCCCCGGCGCGTCGAACGGCGCTCGCCGAAAGTAGGGCCCGAACGTCGTCGGCGATGGGTCACGAAACGCAATCGCGCCAACAGAGCCGGGTCGATGCTATCCATAGTCCGTAGTTCCTTGCGCAGTGTTTAAGGAGCAGGAACAACATCCAGCACGGATGCGATTAAGGCAGCAGTTGTCACCCCAGACGCTTCTGCTTCATAGGTCAAAATCAGCCGGTGTCGCAATGCCGCACCGGCTACAGCCCGCACATCTTCCCCGGCGACGTTGAACCGCCCCGCCAGCAAGGCGGTTACTTTGGCGCCGAGCAACAAGGCCTGTGCCCCCCGGGGGCTTGCGCCATAGCGAACGTACCGCCGCACCTGTTCGGGAGCCAGTTCACCATCCGGCTGCGTAGCCACCGTGATACGCGCCGCATAATCCCGTACAGATGTAGCGACGGGAACCTCCCGTGCCAACGCCTGCATGGAAAGCACGGTTTCCTGATCGATAACCGGTGCGACCGGCGGTTGTAGCGCGCCGGTCGTGCGGTCCAAGATCGACGCCAACTCCTCTGCCGAGGGATAGGCGACGTTAACCTTAAAAAGGAAGCGATCGAGCTGCGCCTCAGGAAGTGGGTAGGTACCCTCCAATTCGATGGGGTTTTGGGTCGCCAACACCAGGAACGGACGGGGCAGGGGATAGGTCACGCCGCCCACGGTAACCTGGCGCTCCTGCATCGCTTCGAGTAGCGCCGACTGCGTCTTGGGAGTCGCACGGTTGACCTCGTCGGCCAACAACAAGTGAGTGAACACCGGTCCCTGTCGAAAACGGAACCGGCGGTCGCCGGTATCCGTCAGTTCGAGAATGTCGGTGCCGATGATATCGGCAGGCATAAGATCGGGCGTGAACTGTACACGCGTAAACGTCAATTGGAGAACAGCCCCCAACGCACGTACCAACATCGTCTTGCCCAGGCCAGGTACACCTTCGAGAAGCAGATGCCCACCGGCTAACAACGCGACCAGCGTGTGGCGCACGACATCCCGCTGCCCCACAATAACCTTTGCGATTTGCGTCTCGATCCGCTCTGCCGCAGTACGAAATTCTGTCGGCGCCAACGACTGTGCCATGTTTTCTCACCTCCCCCGACCTTACGGTTGCCCCCACCGCCGCCTTACGATTGCCAGAGACGGCAAAACGCGCACAGCGCCGGCGCTATCGTGGGCTGACCGCATACTTGGCATGGGTGCAGCATCTCCGCTGACGCTTCAGAAGGGCAGAGCAGTCCTTGCCGCTTCGCCTTCAAGAAACTCAGATAGAAATGGAGTTTCGTGCCGGGAGCCTCATGTTCCAGCTGCGTCAATGTCTCTTTATGCTTCAGACTCGTCGCCCCCAGGGAAAAAGGACATTCCTCATAGATGTAGTCAAGCCCCCGGATAAGCGTATACGCTGCAGTCTCCCGCTCGTAGAAGCGGCAAAACGGCTTGACCTTTTGCGCCAAGCCTTCTCCATCTGCCGGCAAAACGGGACCTTGACGTTGCAGGTATCCCACTTGCCAATGCAAGACGTTGCCGAACAGCACCGCGACCTCATCATCGAGATTGTGACCGGTGGCCAACACCTGATACCCTTCAGCCAGAGCAATACGATTCATCTCATGACGCTTGATCAGTCCGCAGATAGCACAGGGACGCTGTTGTTGTCGTCTACGCCTGGCGACATCGGGGACGGATTCCCCATAGCGTCCAGGAATATCGACAACCATCAGGCGCACTTGATCATGCTGACCCGCAAACGCCAGGGCTTTCGCCTTCGACTGTTCAGAATAACGGAGACCGCCATCAATACCCAAATCGATGTACAAACCATCGGCCTGATAGCCTAACCGTAGCAGGACGTCCCATAAGGCAAGACTATCCTTGCCCCCCGATACCGCGACGAGGATACGATCATCGTGGGTGAACATCTCATATTTTCGGATACTGCGTTGGGTCTGATCGACAAACCAGGTTTGAAAATCCTCGGCACAGAGCGCGAGCTTGTGATGGCGCAGATTGATCACGGCCGGAGCGCCGCACTTTCTACACCGCACCTCTATCCCCCTGATACAACCGCAACAATCCTGACATCATCGCCCGGCTGCAAATGCTGATCCTCCGTGACCAGTTGACCATTGCGCACCACAAGGACCGTCTCGGGAAGCAACCGTAGTTTCTTGAGCAGCTGGGAAACTGTGAGCGGAGAATCGAACGTCCACTGTTTCTGTCGGAAGGTCACGTTCATAGCCACCTCGCCGGATTCGAGAACGCAGCACCCCATATTATCAGCATTCCATAACATCGCATCATCGTTGCAGCCTGGCCCCCATTTCCCGGAACCCTAAACAAAAACGAAAAACGTGACAGGGCCGGCGAAGCCCCTGGACGTTTTTCGTTCCCCAAGTTTACCGCTTTTCGCGACACACGCACTGGGATTACGTTTCGCGAAAACGCGCCTCCAACTTATCGAGCAGCTCCGCAGCTTCTACCAGCTTGTCCAGAGGATTCTGTTCCCCAGAGAAATAGCGGTAATCACACGGCATGATATCCAGCATCTTGACCAACGTCTCATGATGCTCGCGTACCGTGTCTGGTGTTACCTTGTAGTAAGCTGCCAGCTTCGCCAGGGGAGCATCGCGCAAATTTACCTTGCGCACCGTGAAGTCCAGAGCAGCCGCCCAAGCTTCCGGTTTTGGAATTCCGATCACTTCGGCGCCCAGGGTGATACGGAATTCCATCCACATCTGAATGGCAGCGCCGATCATATCCAGGGGTATCTGAGAGGCCTTCATGCGCCCCGTCAACACCTGCTCAACCGGATCCATGCCACTGGCGAACAATTGCTCGATGCGCGAGGCAACCGGCGACTCCGGCTCCAAACGCAGGTAATCGGCCAGGGCGCGCAACGCACGGTCAAAGTCTCCGGCGCGCGCGAGCGCCTGCGCCAAACTCATGTGGTACTCCCCCTTGTTGGGAAAAAGCCGCACAGCGGCCTGGAGTTTCTCTACTGCATCGTCGATGTCCCAACGTTGGTAAGACGCGAGAGCCTCTTGATGCAGGGTTGCAGCCTGTTTGCGGTCCGTAGCACTGGTGCGCGCTGAGCTCATGGCATTCCTCCGAACAGACTTACTGGATATCCAACCATATTATAACAGCTTCGTATTCTGTGCCAAGGGTGATTTTCGCACGCCCACAAGCAATCAAACCGCAAAACACAGAGGCTTTACAAACACCCCAATCACGGTATACTTGCTCCGCCTTGTACAAAACGCCTGTCTCGGAGATTAGGTAAGTCAGGAGGAGCATTGGATGGCAGAAATCGCGGGAATTCGAGTGACGCAACCACGTCAGGATGTACAAGTAACACTCACGGATGGCCGCGTGTTCGAAGGTCCTATCGGCGCACCCCTTGAGGCGTTTCTCAGCGTCGCGTTTCCCGATCCGCCGGCCCCCCTGATCGCAGCCCTGGTCGATGGCGAACTCCGCGAGCTAAGCTGGCCGGTCAAGCGCGATTGCGTCGTGGCATCCATTGATCTCTCACAATCCGATGGGGTGCGCATCTACCGCCGCTCGCTGAGTTTCCTCATGATGGCAGCACTCCATAACCTCTTTCCCGACATCAAAGTCTTCGTCGACCATTCACTACCGTTTGGAGGCTATTTCTGCGAAACCCGCAACGACTCGGCAATTTCCACGGAGCAGCTCGAACGCCTTAGCGATGAGATGTGGCGGTTGGTGAAAGCGGACTTGCCCATCCAGCGTAAACGCGTGCCTCTTGACGAAGCCCTCGAGGTATTCCGCGACCGGGGCGAGATGGACAAAGCCGCGCTCTTCCAGGGACGGGACCGTGATTTGAAGTCCTACCTGCGCATGTACGACCTCGAAGGGTATCAGGACTATTTTCATGGCTACATGGTTCCTTCCACCGGCTATCTCCAATACTTCCGGTTGATGCGCTGGGGTGATGGGTTTATCCTGCAATTCCCGCGTCGCCGGGAGCCACGCAAGCTTCAGGAACCCTCTCATTCGCCGCAACTCGTCAGCGTCTTTCGAGAATATGGGCGCTGGCTACGCTTGTTGGGGATTGACAACGTCAGCGACTTGAACGAAACCATCGACAAAGGACACCTGCGCCGGGTCATCCTGGTCTCCGAGGCGCTGCACGAGCAACGTATCGCGGATATAGCCGGCCAGATCTGGGCGCGCCGGGGAGACGTGCGCCTTGTCGCCATTGCAGGCCCATCGTCATCCGGAAAAACGACCTTCTCGCGACGTCTGGCTGTTCAATTGCTCGCGCGCGGGCTGCGCCCTTTCGCCCTGGAGCTGGATAACTACTTCGTCGATCGGGAACTCACGCCCAAGGATGAGAATGGAGACTACAATTTTGAGGCCCTGGAAGCCGTGGATCTCGACCTTTTCAACCGGGACTTGCAGTCCCTGCTGCGGGGAGATGTCGTACAGATGCCCCGGTTCAATTTCCACACAGGCAAACGTGAAGCCGGCGACGTCGTCCAGCTAGGCCCGGATCACATCGTCATCATCGAGGGTATTCATGGACTGAATCCGCGCCTGGTGGTCACGATTCCATGGGAGCGCACCTTTCGCGTCTTTGTATCGGCATTGACCCAGATGAATCTCGATCGCCACAATCGCGTTCCCACAACCGACACACGGTTGATCCGGCGCATCGTTCGTGATGCGCGCACGCGAGGCTACTCGGCAATGGAAACGATTGCCCGGTGGGAGAGTGTAAGGCGGGGCGAAAAAGCCTACATCTTCCCTAACCAGGAGTACGCCGACGTTTTCTTCAACTCGGCATTGGTCTACGAGCTGGCAGTTTTGAAGCCCTTTGTTGAACCTCTGCTGCTCCAGGTCTCCCCGGATTCCCCCCAGCGCGTCGAATCAAAACGCCTTCTGGCTTTCCTACAGTGGTTCCGTCCAGCCGAGGCGACGCACGTTCCCGAAAACTCTATTCTGCGCGAATTCATCGGGGGGCAGGCTCTTGAAGGCTTCTACTGGGACTAATACACGCGATGACCATCCAGTGCCCTGAGTGTGGAACGACTGCCGAACCGGGCAGCCAGCGCTGCCCAAATTGCGGCGCCGCGCTCCGCCAAGATTCGCAGCCTGAGATACGGAACAAAACAGGACGCCGCGTTGTGGCCCGGCGACTGCTCTGGGCAGCTCTGTTGTTACTCATTTTGGTGATTGCACTTGCCGCCTCCGGGTATGCAGGTCTCTACTACGGAGAACGGGATCGCGAGCTGGAACGACAAGCAACCATTGAAGCGTATTACCAGAACGGTTTGCAAGGACTCAACGAGGGAGATTTCGAACTGGCACGCGCGCACTTCGCCTATATTCTGCAGCTCGATCCGGGAAATGCCCTTGCATCCCAGGGTCTCGCAGAGGCTGAAGCGCGGCTGGCGGTCAAACCTACGCCCACGTCAGAGGCAGAACAATCGCTGGCCGAGCAGTTGTTCGACCAGGCCAAGGCAGCGTATGCTGCCGAAGATTGGCCCGGTGCAGCCAGCACGCTGTCGCAACTACGGGCATTCGATAACACATACCGGCAAGACGAAGTGGAGCAGCTGTTGTTTACCAGCCTCTACAATGCCGGGATTGCATTTTTGAACCAGGAACAGCTAGAAGAGGGGATCTTCTACCTGGATCAAGCCGTGGCCCTACGCCCGCTGGACATCAATGCAGTAAACCAGCGCAATCTCGCCGCGCGTTACCAGTCTGCCCTGGATTTCTGGGGCGCTGACTGGGAACAAGCGATTAGCGAGCTGGAATCCCTTTACACCATTGCGCCCAACTACAAGGATGTTTTCGCGCGCCTTTATCAAGCCCACGTCGAACACGGCGATTCATTGGCCAATACCGGCGAGATGTGTCCGGCAGAAGTCGCTTACACTCAGGCCCTGCGCATGGTCTCGACCGCTGACGTGGAACAGAAGCGCGCCACCGCGGCGCAGGTTTGCCTGATTGCCACGCCCATCCCCCGGGAAGGCGATCAACCGTTCTTGACTCCGCAGCTGATTCCCGGATTCAACGTGGGACGACTTGCCTACACGGTGTACAATGGGGAGAGTGGTTACTACGACCTCTACGCACTCTACACCAACGGACAAATCCTGCGCGTGGCAGCAAATGCCGACCAGCCCTGGTGGGAATGGGGAACAGGACGCGTCATCTACCGGGACCGGGTCAACAGCACCGTCTCTATGGTGCTGCCGGAAGAAGGCGTGCCCCAGCAATTGTTCCCGCCCAATGGCCGGTCATGGCCCACCCTATCACCGGATGGACAACGCATCGCATTTGCCGCACCTGACGCTGCCGGCAATTGGTACATCTACGTTGCGAATACCTATGGCGGCGGCGAATCACAACCACTGGGGGCAGGTTGGGCGCCGGCCTGGGGGCCGGGCGGCCTCATCGCTTACACCGGCTGTGAGACCGATGGACAACTGTGCGGTATCATCCTGGACAATCCTGACGATACGCAACCCGGGGTGCGCCTGACAGGTAACATCGACGATACCGCAGTCAGCTGGGCGCCCGGCGGCAATCTCATGGCTTATATGACCCGCGTGACCGGCAACTGGGATGTCATACTGCTCGACACTGGCGGCGGCGTCACACAATTCACGTATGAGGCCTCCGATGAGGGACTGCCAGCCTGGGCGCCGGATGGCAGCGGCGTAGCTTTCGTAAGCAACCGCGACGGTAAATGGGCTATCTACGTCGCCGATCCTAACGGGAAAAACACGCAACGCATTGTCGATCTTGGCATCGATATGCCGGCCTGGGACAACCAGCGGCTCTCCTGGTCTCCTTGACGAACCATCAAAATCGAGTATAACCAGCTGTGTACGGGGCGTGGCGCAGTTTGGTTAGCGCGCGCGGTTTGGGTCCGCGAGGTCGGCGGTTCGAATCCGCCCGCCCCGACTGATTGGATAGGCCAGCGGTGGTTACAATTCCCGTAACTGCCGCTGTTGCGTTATGACTCCCTCCACGCAAGATTCGTGATCCTCATCCAGGTTTTGAAAGCGTTTGTCCAAAACCCTTTTCAGACTACAATCAACCTGTGGCAAACGTGTCTCAATAGTCTACACGAGCTGTGACAACGTAGACTCAGAAAACCAGGGGATGGCATGCGAAAACGGCTGCGCTATGGCCTCTATACACTATCGGGAATCGTGAGTATAGCGCTGCTGACAGCCACAACCCGGGCGGCAGCGCCGCCAGTTGAGCAGTTGCTGCCCACGTTTTTGTTCTATTGCCTCACAGCGTTCACCATGGCTTTCAGTATTCCACTTGCCGGCGGCTCCGTGTCCCTGATGCCTATGGCCCTGGCAGCTACCTACTTCGTCGTTGGCGCGCCAATGACCGGATGGGTCATCGTCGTTTCGGCAATCACACATGCTATCCTACGACTGCGAAATGCCGAAAGCGCCGGAGCACGGCAAGCGCTGACAGGTATCGTACTTCCCGGATTGACCGGCTTCAATATCCTGATGCACACCGCAGCCATTTCGATAGGCGACATCGTCTTTCGTGCATTGGGAGGCAAGGTACCGCTAGATACGGTAGATGGAACCCAGATCATTGCCCTGATCACATTTGGCGTCATTTATATTGTCGTCAACTACGTGCTTGCAGGAGTCCACCTGGCACAGAAGGAACTCGGTGGAATCGCCACCTTTTTACGCTCCGTTCCCAACCTCATCTTCTTCGAAGGCGGCCCCATGGTTTTCGCGCCTATGACCGCGGCCATCTATACTCACCTGGGCCTCACTTACTTCCTTTTCTATGCACTGTCATTGGCCATCTCCTCTCTCATCGCACACCATCTCGGTATGACCACCCGCCGCCTGGAACGGCGTGTAAAGGAGCTGGATACACTCCAGGCTGTGGGAAAAACACTGAGCGCCAGCCTGGAGATCGAAACGGTCCTTTGGGATATTTATACCGAAGTTACGAAACTGATGCCGGCCCAGGTATTCTACGTGGCGCTTTATGAAGCAGATTCCGCAGAAGTCACCTTCCCATTGGTCATCGAACATGGACAACGAGCACATTGGCCATCCGTCAAAGGAGGGCGCGGACTGACCGAATATGTACTGCAAACACAACATCCCCTACTGTTGAATGGGAAGATCAATATACAACTTGAACGATTGGGCGTTGAGCCGCGTGGGAAAGAAGCGGCTTGTTGGTTAGGCACCCCCCTTATCGCGGGCAATGAATCCCTGGGCGTCATTGCGCTACAGTCGTACGAATCGCCCGATGCCTACGATCCTTCGCACCAGGAGATTCTGACCACCATCGCCGTTCAAGCTGCCGTTGCTATCCAGAATGCGCGTCTTTATGCACGCACCGACGAAGCGCTAGCACGGCGCGTCCAGGAGTTGGATTCCATCCTGCGCACTACCAGCAATGGCATTCTCCTGCTCGATCTTAACGGGAACGTCATGGCAGTTAATCGCGCCCTGGCCGGCCTTCTCGATGTTTCGGAGCCAGACTTGTTTCATTACCGGTTTCGTGAACCACATAACGGCGAGCCGGGTTTGGGGAGCCTGCTAGACTACCCACCGGCGCAATTCCACCGGGACGGCGCTGCCATTTTGGCCGGAGAGATGACCCAGCGACAGGATCTCGTGGTACTGGGCCCCCACCGAAAGCACACCGAACGCACCCTTACCCCGGTGCGGGACGATACCGGGCTGGTTACCGGTTGGCTCTTCATCTTCCGTGATATGACAGAAGAAGTGGAACTGGCCCGGCTGAAGAACGACACCACCAACATGTTGGTGCATGATCTACGCTCCCCCCTCACCCTGGTGAGTGCTAGTCTCGATCTGATGGAAGAGGCCTTTGCCACACAGAACGCGGAACAATTCCACAAACTGGCGTGGGTTGCCAAACAAGGCAGTGACCGGATTCTCAGCATGATCAACCAGCTTCTGGAGATCAGCCGGTTGGAAAGCGGCCAGATGCCTGTCGAGTATGAGTGGGTGGACATAGCAGCGCTGATCAACGAGACCATTGCCCGATTTGCCCCCCTCGCAACCTCCGTTCAGATCGGTCTGACCGTGGACATCGTTGACGGTATCCCCAAAGTCCTGGCTGACCCGCATCTGATCCGGCGCGTACTCAACAACCTGCTGGATAACGCTATCAAGTTTACGCCCAATGGCGGGCAAGTGACAATTCGCGCCCGCCGGGACCTCTCGCAAGACACGCCGGGAGCCCGCATCAGCATCAGCGACACCGGACCTGGTATTGCACCGGAAGATTACAAGCGGCTTTTCACGAAATTCCAACAGGTGACCGCTATTCGGGGCCGTCGCCGGGGCACCGGTCTGGGTCTGGCTTTTTGCAAACTCGCTGTTGAAGCGCATGCCGGACAAATCTGGGTAGAAAGCGCACCGGGGGCCGGTAGCACTTTTGTGTTCATCCTACCCGGCGTAGCATAACTTCACCCTATCCTTTCCAGGAATCCCCACGCTCTTCGGGCTTTATTGCCCAAACAGAGGAGTTTCTGCACACTGGAGTCCGACAAATCAAACCTATATGGTAAGATATTGGCGTTATCCCCTGCGTATTCTATCCTTATTTATCTGTTGGGGCTTGACAAGATCGTGTATTTATACTATAATTACCATATAAATAGTATAAAATCTGAGTTCGGTTAAACCCGGAGACATTTCACAAAAATCAAAGCATTCGTTCCCCAGACACATGCAGTCCGGAAACAGAAACGAAACCTAAAAGGTAAGAAAAAGGGAAAGCAAATGAAAAGGTTAGCGCTTGTACTCAGTATCGTTACATTCACATTTCTATCACTTTCTGTTGTGCCGGTTGCGGCACAGATTCCAGATGAGTGTACCGATCTCGCGGTGATCGGTGGATTCACCGTGTGCTTTGTTGGAAAGAATGACAACGCCGATGCCACGTCCACCTGGACCTACGCGATCCAGAGCGACGATGATAACAAGACCGCCGCGCTTAGTCATTGGGTGCTGGAGCTCTGTCCCGCAGTTCTGGATGATGTATCCCCTAATGATGGCGACAACTACACAACGCCCGGTAGTTTTGGTAATATCATGGGGCGCGCGGGCATCAACTATACGATAGCAGTTGGACAAGATCCCACGCTTGGAATCACGGGAATCAAGTTCGAGGATGGCGAGCCCAACTTGGGTGAAGATGGGGCAGTTGAAACTGACATCTTCCAATTCACCCTACCTACCGACAATATCGGCTATGCCCCGATCCAGGTGGGTACTAAAGCCGGTCAAAATCGCATTACGGGCGCCATTCTCGGCCCTCGTCTGCTAAACGTCGCAGCCGCGGGCGCCGGATTGCTTGAAGCCTGCCAACCCACCGCAGTTGGATTGGTAGATTTCTCTGCAGAGACCGACGGCAACGAGGTCGTGGTGAGCTGGGAAACCGCCTCTGAGATAGACAACCTGGGTTTCAACCTTTACCGTTCTTCTGCTAGCGAGGGTCCCTGGGAACAGTTGAACCCAGAGATCATTCGGGCAAAATCCCCCGGAACGGCTTTCGGCGGCGTGTACACGTTCACGGATGCTGAGGTCATTCCCGGCAAACTCTATCATTATCGCCTGGAAAGCCTGGAGACTTCCGGGGCCAGCACCTTCCACGGCCCCATCTCGATCGAGGTCGTAGGAGACCCGACGTCGGTTACTTTGGTCGCGTTCGGCGTCGCCGAATCCGCCCCCCTGCCGGCGATAGGTCTCTTGGTCGGCAGCCTGGCAGTGGGATGGGTGATCTCAGGACGCCAGCAAAGCTCCTCATAACCCCGTAACACGGCAACCGATGACTGTCGTGGTCGCTGCATTTCGGCCACGACAGTTTTGTTATTTAGAGCCATTCTAAACAGATTTTAAGGTCTTTTTGACCGGGCCTTCACAGGTTTTCGCTAGACTTAGACCGATATGCAATGAGAAACCAGATACAACCTAATGCTACGATTTCTCCACGGAGAATCAGCAGTAACCAAAAGTCAGGAGAGAAAAATGCAACGCGCACGTTATATCGTTTGGACGCTTACCGCAATCGCCATGCTCATCCTACCGGTGTTGGCCTCGGCTGCGACCTTTCCGAATTTCGATGGCGAATTGGTAGATGCCTATACAGCCACAGGGCGTTACGGCATCGTCTCGTCCGGCGTTGGACTCAACGGCGTGACGTCGGGCAGTATCGACTTGTTTGTCCCGGGAACGCCGGTCAAGGTCTATCTGTATTGGGCGGGCTATGACGTCTCCTCAGGCAGCGATGACGAAGTCGCGATTTCCAACGGCACGAACACCTACAACGTCACAGCGGATACCACCTACGGGCCTTCATACTGGTGGGGAAGCAACCATTACCATTACGTGTTCGTTGAGGACATCACCGGGCTGAATATCGCGCAGGCCGGCTCCGGCGCCTATACCATCTCGAACGTGGATATGGATTTCAACTACGGGGCCGGTATCATCGTGGTCTATGAAGATGAAAATCTGGATGAAACCACCGTATGGCTGCTCGAGGGCCTGGATTCAATCCACTTCCGTTTCGGCGTCGCACAAAGCGTCAATCGCGGGTCGCCGTCGGCGCTGAACTGCTTCACCTTCGAAGCAGATGCAGAGAACCCCCGGCTTCTCGAGTTCACCACTTTCACAGGGGGATACGATACTGCCTATAGCGGCCAATTCCGGGCCAACCGCCTGTGGTACAAAACCGGTTATGGGGCGCCCCCCGCACAGGGCACAGATCTGACCAGCGACCCGGACGCGGCTCATTTCGGCAATCCAACTTTCCAGGGCGACGCCAACGGCGACCTGATCGCAAATGACCTCGGGGAATGGGATACTTACAACAATCAGATTGTCATTGAACCCTGGGAAACCTGGGCCTGCCTACAGATCGAATCCGTGGCTACGTATGATCCACAATTAGGTGTCAGCCTCCTGTGGTTGATGGCGGGCGCCAGCCTGCGCGAGCCCTCGACGCCGACTTCTGTGGATCTGACGCGCTTCGAAGCATTGCCAGATGAAGGGGGTATTGCCATCGAGTGGGAAACGGCCAGCGAAGTCAACACCCTGGGCTTCAATCTCTACCGGAGTCAGGCTGTCGATGGAGAATACAACGCGCTGAATCAGGGCCTAATCCCCGCGCAGGGTCTGGGAGCCGTGGGCGGACACAGCTACACCTACGTGGATACCGGGCTGGAACCGGGGAAACGCTATTTCTATAAACTCGAGTCAGTCAGCGCGCAGCAGGCCAACGTCATCCACGGCCCTGTCGATGCCGCCGCGCCGGATACCACTCCCACCTCTGTGACCCTTACGGCGCTCTCTGCCACGGCTATGCCGAATATACTGGCGGGGG
>JAFGNR010000055.1 GCA_016926915.1 Anaerolineae bacterium | reverse complement strand
GGGCGAAAGCGCTGGTGGACATTGCAGGCGCCGGGCCAGAGGATAACCTTGGCGTGACGCAGCTGCGCATCCTCACCGGCCTCTGTCACTGATGGAGCGTGGCGTACGTCCCACACCACCATCTCTGCGTTCGGAATCCCCATACGCAGTGATGTGTTGCGTCCCAGGTGTTGATCGGGAAAGAAGAAAACGCGCGGGCGCCGGGTCAAGGCCCACCGGATCACCTCCCCGGCGTTACCGGAGGTACAGACGGTTCCACCATGTCGCCCACAGAACGCCTTGAGCGCCGCCGAAGAGTTGACGTAAGTGATAGGCGTGATCTCCGCTTCGGCATCGCCAAACACGGCATCGAGAGTCTCCCACGCAGCCTGCACCGCCTGCGACGTCGCCGTGTCCGCCAGATAACATCCGGCTGTGGGATCGGGGATCAGGACGTGTTGGCCCGGTCTGGCCAGGATAGCTGCCACTTCGGCCATGAAATGCACGCCACAGAAGACAATAATCTCGGCATCGGTCTCGGTAGCAGTGCGCGAAAGTTGGAGCGAATCCCCACGAAAGTCGGCAAACGCGATCACGTCGTCACGCTGGTAATGGTGCCCCAAAATGACCAGCCGGTCGCCAAATAAGGATTTTACCTCGCGCACGCGGTCGGCATCCGTGTGCGCCGGATGTTCCGGTCGCACGTCCATGCTGATATCCAACGCCGTGACGGAGTGCGTGAGCGCGCCCGAGGAGATGAAATCTACACCGGTCGCAGCAATGCCGGCGACCGTATCAAGCCGCACGTTGCCCGACGCCTCCAGCGGCACGCGCCCGGCCGTGATGGCAACGGCCTCGCGTAGCGTGTCGTTGTCCATGTTGTCCAGCAGAATACGATCCGGCGGCGGCGTGAGCGCCAGAGCTTCCAGAAGTTCGGCCAGGGAGCGCACCTCGACCTCGATGGGCAGGTCAGGGTGGCGGGTGCGCGCCCGCGCCGCCGCCAGCGTGATACTGCCGGCGCCATCGACGTGATTGTCCTTCACCATCAACATATCAAAGAGCGACATACGGTGGTTCTGCCCCCCGCCCATGCGCACCGCGTATTTGTCCAGCACACGGTATCCGGGCAACGTCTTACGCGTGTCAAGAATCACAGCGTTGGTGGTGGCAACCGCGTCCACCATGGTGCGCGTCGCCGTGGCAATGCCCGACAGTCGTTGTAAGAAGTTCAACGCCAACCGCTCTGCAGCCAGCAGCGAGGGACCCGGACCTGTGACCTCGGCGATAATCTCGCCGGGGACCACCTCCTGCCCCTCGCATACCAGAGGTTTGAAAGCAATGGCCGGATCCACCCGCTGGAAGACCGCTTCCATCACCGGCAGGCCGGCAATCACGCCCGCGGCCTTGGCTTTGACTACGCCGTGCAAGCGCGCGCCTGCATCCAGCGTCGACTCGCTGGTTGCATCACCGGGGCCGATGTCTTCGGCCACCGCCAGTTCGATCAAAGGCGCTGCCGCCGCCAACAGACTGGCGACGCCGTCCGAATTCAAAGTCTTCATAGATCTCCTCTTCAAAATCATTCGCCGGAGGGGTGCATATCTACCGGATGCAACACCACCACCGCGAGCGCTCCGGCATACATCTCCAATTGTCTCCGGTCGGGCTTCGCCGGCAGTCCCTCGGCGCGCATCATGGCGCCGATCATGCGAGGATGACGCCGCAACCTCAGTTCAAGGAAGTCGGCGACTTTGTCTACCTCGGTCACAACTTCAGCCTGGGCTGTGAAAGCGCGGCGCTTCACGCGCACGCGACAGTGGGGATTCGCCTGTAGATTGCGCACCCAATCGGCGCGCGCGCCGCGCATGGCGCCGGCACAGATCACGCCATCCACGTCCTCATATTGCAGCGGCGTTACCCGCTCGAGGCCGGATTTCCGTCCTGTCGTCGTCAGGAGCAATACCACACGTCCAATGAGTGGTCCCAGGCCCACCGCGTATAGCACCTGGGGCGGTAGCTTGAACCAGCGCAGCACAAAGCGGGGAAGACGATCCAAACGCATAGTTGGCCTCACGCTTACCTCACGCGAATATCTACCGGGTCAGGATCGTGACGGACACACGCCACCTTGCATCCCCGGTCTATAGGCGTGAGCATACATCAGGATCGATAAATCTCAAATGCAAGCTAAGACTATAAAAGTCTCGCGTCATCCTTTCTCTCGCAGGCAGCTGCGCGCCCCAAGGCCCCTTGTTAAGCAGGCGCCTTTAAGAGCTTTTGAAATCTTTGATTGCCCATCACACGCTTTGTGGTACGATGACACTTGTGAACACGCCTGAAATGATGTCTTCAGACTCAGAACCGAACACCCTGGACGCCTGCGAAGCGCTGCTGCGCTCCCGGCATTCCGTGCGTCGCTTCCGGCCCGCTCCGATTCCCGATTCTCTCATCCGGCGATTGCTCGACCTGGCAATCCTTGCGCCCTCAGCGCACAACGCACAGCCCTGGCGATTTGCGGTTGCGACCCGACACGAAACCCGCGCGCAACTTGCCAGGGCCATGAGCGCGGACTTCGCCCGCGATATGGTCTCCGATGGCATACCGCCGGACGTAGTTGCACAGCGCGTAGCCTGGTCAAAGACGACCATCACGAACGCGCCGGTCGTCATCGTCCTGTGCCTGAGCATGGTGGCTATGGACGTCTATCCCGACCCAGATCGCGCCGCAGCAGAACGCGACCTGGCGGTACAGAGTGTAGCGCTGGCAGGCGGGCATTTGCTGCTGGCTGCCCACGCCGCCGGGCTTGCGGGAGTCTGGTTGTGCGCGCCCCGTTTCTGTCCCAGAACGGCAAGGCAAGCGTTAGACCTGCCTACCGGTTGGGAACCACAGGGACTGATCCTGCTAGGCTACCCGGAAGAAGAACCCCGGGCCACATCCCGGGAGTCAATTGAAGAGGTGGCAATATGGCGGTGACCGCTCCGAGTCTGGAATCGTTCAAACTTGATGAGGAAACAACCATGAATGAAAAACCCAATTTCGCGAATCTCAATGTGGCGGCGCTCGCCGGTGGGGTCGGCGGCGCCCGCCTGGCGCAGGGCCTGGCAGCCATATTGCCCCCAGAGCGCTTGCACATTATCGTCAACACCGGAGACGATTTCGAACACCTGGGACTGACCATTTGCCCTGACCTGGATACCGTGATGTACACGCTCTCCGGGCTGGCCAATCCCAAGACCGGGTGGGGCATTGCAGGCGATACTTTCACCTGCCTGGAAGCCATCCAGCGTCGTGGCGGGCCGGGTTGGTTCAATCTGGGCGACCGCGACCTGGCGACGCATATCCTGCGCACGCAGTGGCTTCACGAGGGCCAACGCCTCACGGAGGTCACAGCCCGGTTGGCCACAGCCCTGGGCGTCCCGTGCGCGTTGCTGCCAATGTGCGACACACCCTACCAGACTCAGGTTATCACCGCCGCAGGCACTTTGCCCTTCCAGGAGTACTTCGTCCACCAACGCTGCCGCCCGGAAGTCCGCGCCTTCCGGTGGGAGGGCGCGGATGTCGCCCAGCCCACACCAGAGGTTATGGCAGCGTTGGAGCAGGCCGATCTCGTGATTTTCTGCCCCTCCAATCCCTTCGTGAGCATCGCCCCCATCCTCAACCTGCCCGGCGTCAAAGAAGCCATCTCCCGCCGCGCCAGCGTCGCCGTCAGCCCGATTCTCGGCGGCGAGGCGGTGAAGGGGCCGGCCGCCAAGATGTTCCGCGAGCTGGGCATCGCGCCTTCAGCGGTGGCCGTCGCAGAACGTTACGCCGGCTTGCTCACCGGTTTCGTGCTCGACAGCGTCGACGCGGGCCTGGCCCCGGCGGTAGCAGCGCTTGGCATGGCAACCTGCGTGATGCCCACCCTGATGCCGGGCTTGGACGAACGCATCGCGGTCGCCAGGGGCGTTCTGGAGTTCGCCGTCGCCCCGCGCTGAGGACGGGATGCGGAACCGCATCTGGGCTATCGTTCCGGTCAAACCGCTTTACCACGCGAAATCGCGCCTGGCTGCCGTCCTCGACACAGCCCAGCGCCAGGCTCTGGTTGTGGCTTTGCTGCGACATACGCTGAGTGTACTGGCGCAGGTTGACGAACTGGCCACTGTCCTGGTCGTCAGCGCGGATCCGGTCGTGTGCACAATGGGGCGCACCAGCGGCGCGCGGATTCTGCGGGAAGACCGCGCACCCGGCCTCAATGCGTCCCTCAACGAAGCCGGCGACTTCGCCTCAGCAGGGGGAGCCGCTGGGGTATTGATCATCCCCGCAGATTTGCCGCGACTGCGACCGGAGAGCATCGCG
>JAFGNR010000287.1 GCA_016926915.1 Anaerolineae bacterium | reverse complement strand
CCTGCTTCGTAGGCCCGGCGCGCCTCACCGTAGTCGAAAGCGTAGTGATGCGCCAGCCCCAGTTTCATCAGGGTGCGGGCGCGCTCCTCGCGCCGGGCATCTCCCAGGTCTTCCAGTAACGCCAACGCTCTCCGGTAATAGCCGGCGGCCTCGCGATGCGCGTAGACCTGCCGGGCCTGGTCGCCCGCGTGCATCAGATAGGGAAGCGCGCGCTCCGGTTCGCCGGCCTGTTCCCAGTGGTAGGCCAACACGCCGGCGACGTTCTGGCCTTCTTGTGCTTCTCCTGCAAGAGGGAGATGTTCCAGCGCCTCCCCCACCCGAAAATGAAGCTGCTGCCGCAGAGCCGGCAGCGTGGTATGATAAATGACCGCGCGGACCTTGTCGTGACTGAAGTCATACCGGACACAGGAGGCATGGGGTTGGGCGCGCACGAGGCGGCGAGCCAACCATTCATCCAGACTCTCCGAAACGTGACCGGCGTCCCGTCCGGCGGCTTGCAGGAACGCCAGATCGAAAGGTTGGCCCAGGACGGCGGCCAGGGTCAGCAATCGTTGCGCGGCCTCGCTCAGACGCCCCACGCGCTGGAGAATAATGTCTTGCACGGTCACAGGCAGCAGCGCTGCAGAAGGCGGGCCGGTCCATCGCCAGGCCGGACGGCCGCCCTCGTCGAGGGTTTGACGCACACCATGGAAATCGTGTTCTTGTGCAACCAGGGCGCCTCGCTCCTGGAGTGCGCGCACCGTCTCCATCAACATGAACGCATTGCCCGCACTCTCGCGATAGAGGAAGTCGCCCAGGGCATCCTCATCGTTCCTGCCGACCAACGTGTGCGCCAGGGCATCCACCGATGCGCCCGAAAGCGGCTCCAACACCAGCCGTGTCGCCCGGCGGTCGCGACTCAAGCCCTGTCGCAAGCGCGCCAGGGGATGGCTTAGCGGCGCCTCCTCAGGCCGGTAGGCGCCCACGAACCAGACCGGCATTTCGATCAAATGGCGGACCAGATAGTGCAGCAAATCCAGGGTTGCCACATCGGCCCAGTGGAGATCATCGAGAAAGAAACAGAGCGCGGATCGCGGCTTGAGGGATGCGCGCAGGAAACGGGCGACAGCTTCGAAAAGCCGCTGGCGGGCAGTTTCTCCCATCGTGTGCTGGGTATCCGGCAGATCAGGGTACACCTGGCGCACATCCGGCAGCAGTCGTGAAAGTTCGGCCAGCCAGAGAGGCTCGACAACCGGCGGCGCTGCGTGGAGGTGGGCGCGTAGCGCTTCGGCAATCGGCTGGTATGGCACCCCACCCCCAAACTCATAGCAGCGCCCTCGCACGACAGTGGCGCCTTGCAGTTCCACAAACCGCAGCACCTCATCCACCAACCGGGTCTTTCCCACCCCGGCCTCGCCCTCCCCCAATGTCAACCCGCCGTTCCCCCGTCGCGCTGCATCCCAACGATCCGCAAGCCGCGCGTGTTCTGCTTCTCGCCCAACGAAAGGCAGGGCGTCGACAGCTGCCTCACGAAACGCCATTCCATTGCCAGAAGATGCGGGATAGTTCGAGCTCTGTATGGACCGGTAGAGGGCCGTGGTCTCCTCAAGCGGTTCTAGCCCCAGTTCGCCGGCCAGAATCCGGCGGCAGGCCTGGTATTGGGAGAGCGCTGCACTCCGTTGGCCGGTGAGGGCCAACAAGGTCATCATCTGCCGGTGCGACTTTTCCCACAGAGGCTCGGCAAGCAGCTGTCGCCGGGCATACCGCAAAGCGCGTTCATATACCCCGCGCTGGGTCCAATAGGTGACCAGGAAATCCAATGCTTCCAGAAAATGCATCCGCAGCTGGGCGCGTTGGCTGGCGGACCAGGCCTCGAACTCCAGAGACTCCGCCACATCGAAACTATCGAGGAAGTCGCCCTGGTAGAGGGAGACTGCCGCTTCCAGGTGGGTGACCGAGGCGTCCAACTCGCCGGCTTTCCGGCGGCGCGCAGCCAGGGTCAAAGATGCTTCGAAGTCCAGCGCATCGACGTGGCAGGGATACGATGAACTCAAACCGGCGATCAGGCGATTGCTCTCGATAAAATCCGGGACGAGAACCTGACGTAGTGTGTGGAGAGCGTGTCGCAGATTGCGGCGCGCGTTCTCTTCCGGAAGCTCACCCCAAAGGAGACCGGCAAGCCGGCTGCGATCTTGGGGATCCGAGGCCATCGCCAGATAGACTAACAGCGCCTGGCTTTTGCGCAGGGTCAAGGTGATTACGGGCTGGTCGAGCCAACGTATCTCCAGCCGGCCCAAGGTTTTCAGGCGCAAGCTCACGGTATGACTCCTTCGGAGTAGCAATCAGATTTCAGCGCTCAGCCATCAGCCAGATTTTCAAGTCGAACAGGCGAGCCGCTTACCCCTGGCTCCCGCCGGCAGGCATGTGTGCCCGGATGATGTACGCAAGCACCGGCGCCCCTTTTGGGTTGCCTATGTGTCTGTTCAAGATGGGAATCAACGCTGAATCAACGGTCGCATGATAGGGTTAGTATACCATTTTCCGATGCGGAGGAGAAAAAGACCGTGACACAATCTGGGGCGCGATCCATCTACGTCGTAATGCTCTGGCAGGAGCGAACCTCTCTGCCCGGCGAACCGGCTGTGTGGCGTTTCAGCCTGGAGGATGCCCGCACAGGTCAAAAGCACACCTTCGGCAGTCTGAATCAGATGGTAGCCTTTTTGCAAGATCGTATGTGTGCTTCGGAGCACACCGAGCCCCTGGCTTGACGCATCTCAGTAAATGAAAGGAGAAATAGATGTATCGTCCATGTGCCAACCCCAACTCTCGAAATCGATGCCTTCACCTCATCCTCGCATTCATCCTGGCTTCACTTCCTTTAATGATTCTCGAACCATTACCAGCCCAGGCGGCCACGATCACAGTCGATACCCTGACCGATGAAGACGACGGCAGCTGCACCGATGGAGATTGTTCATTGCGAGACGCTATCGCGGTTGCCGCTGCCGGCGACGCCATTGATTTCAGTGTAACCGGGACGATCACATTGACCTTGGGACAGCTCACAGTGGACAAAGACTTGGTCATCGAGGGGCCGGGCGCGGGCAATCTGATGATCAGCGGCGCAGACGCCACGCGCATCTTCTGGATCAACGAGGACATCACCGCCACACTCGCGGAGCTCACCATCACCCACGGGTATGAGCAAGATGGCGGCGGGATCTTCAATTGTGGCGGGAATCTTACGTTGGATAGCTGCACCGTGTCCGACAACGACGCCCGCTACGACGGTGGCGGGGTCAGCAACCGCTTAGGTGGCGTGCTATACGTGGTGAACAGCATCTTCTCCGGAAACACGGGGCGACATGGCGGGGCCATCGACAATCGGGACACCCTCATGGTATCCGATAGCACTTTTACCGGCAATAGTGGAGGGACCTGGGGCGGCGCCATCTACAACTACACCGGGGCCGTGACGGTGACGAACAGTACGTTTACCGAAAACGGGGAGTATGTCGACAACGGTGGGGGAATCTGCAATCACCAAGGGACCCTCGACGTCAGAGGAAGCGCCTTCTTCACCAACACAGCGCGGCTAAGCGGCGGCGGTATCTACAACGAGGACGTAGCAACCATGACCAATTGTGACTTCCTGGGAAATACCTCTGCGCGCGGCGGCGGCCTTGTCAACAACAGCCTGCTGACTGTAGCGAGCAGCACCTTCACCAACAACAGTGTAGCGGTCAACGGCGGCGGCATCCACAATACCTACGTATTGACGGTAACGCACAGCACCTTCTACAGCAACACAGGTAAATACGGCGGCGGGATCGAGAATTTTTCCCATCTCACATTGGACAGCACAACCTTCTACAGCAACACTGCTGAGGATACCGGCGGAGGCATTTGCAGCCATGGCGCCCTCACGGTGACCAACAGCACCTTCTACAGCAACGCGGCTGGCGCTCGCGGCGGCGGGATCAATAACAACAACGGCACACTCTACGAGACCAATGGGACCTTTGTCGATAACCGCGCCGGTGATAACGGCGGCAATATCCGCAACGAAGAAACGGCGACGCTCATCAACACGATCATGGTCCACGATCCGGCAGGGGATAATTGCGCCGGAAATGCTCTCGAAGTCGCCAGCACGCATGGCCTCACCACCGACGGCACATGCGCGCCGGGTTTTACCCAGACCACACGTCCCGAGCTGGCCTTGAATTGGGAGGGGTGGGTCTTCGAACTCCTTGCAGGCAGCGTGGCAATCGACGCGGGTACCAACATAGGGTGTCCGGCTGTAGATCAACTGGGGCAACCCCGTCCCCAGGATGGCGATGGAAATGGCGTCGCCACATGTGATGCGGGCGCCTACGAGCTTTCGGTCATGGACCAGGTGGTTTACCTGCCCTTACTCGTGCGTAATTGAAGGGTCTATCTTGGATATAGAACACGACCAGAGTTTACAATCACTTCAAAGGAGAAGATGACATGTCACACACAGCAAGCAAGTTCGCACGCATCGCCATCACGGTAGGAGTGGCGTTGTTGCTCACACTGGCGGTCCTGGCAGCCGGCGCGCTCGCCAAGGAACCTGACGATGCGGCAGCGGCGGACTACTCCAGGATTGCCCCACGCATGGCGGGCATTTCTGCCCACGGCGCTATCTCGCCAACCTCTAACTTTGTACTTTTCGAGCGCCCGGATGGCGAAGACAGCATGATATGGCTGCTGACGGATGGCATCACCCAAACCGCCATCATCACCGGGCACCGGCCGCGCCTGTCCAACGATGGACAATCCTTGGTGTACCTGGGAGGCGACGCGGTGGCCGTTTACTCCGATATCTACGTCTATGACCTGAACACCGGCGTGAACACCAAAATCTTCTCGAACTGGGACTCTGTTGTCTACTATTCCTGGGCGTCCGATGATAGCCGCATCTACTACGACTTCCGCTGCAACATCTACGCGATGGATCCAGACGGCAGCAATAACGAAGAGATCATCGGCGCCTGGCCCGATGCCAGTATCAAGCGCTGCTACAACGACAATCCCAACGCCAGCCCGGTGGATGGGCGCCTGGTATGGGAAAACGAGTATTTCGGGATCGGCATCGCCAACGGCGACGGCAGCAACCCGGCCTGGATTCCCAACACTCAGCCGGGGGACTTCGATCCCCGGTGGTCGCCGGATGGGCAATGGATCGCCTTTTTCCGGGATAGCGACGCTGCCGATGATGACAACCTTTTCAAGATTCGTCCCGATGGCAGTGCACTGACCCAGTTGACGTTCCTGGCCGGGGACGATACCAACGAGATGGAGTGGCTGGGCGGCTGGACTGCCGATGGGCAATTCGTTGTCAGCTCCGGGGAGATCGCAGGCGTGCAGGGCATCTACGCTGTGGCTGCCAATGGCTCTGGCCTGGCGACGATCTTGCTTCAAGAGGCTGGGGCCGACCAATACTTTATTGGGAACGCCGGATTGCTCGATATCGCGTTCCGTGCGACCTACCTGCCGCTTGTACTGAGATGAAATGAGATTCCACGCAACTGGAGGAGTCCACCACATTCGATGGAGGTAACCATGAAGTCCCGGCGTTTGCTGGTACCCTTGATGTTGGTCGGCTGTGCTTTGCTTGTGTTCATGGCATTGGCAGTTCCCCGTATGGGAACCGCACAGCCTGCAACAACCGTTGAAGAGCTCACGATGCACAGCGCTTTGCTCACACAGACCGGTATTCTCTCCACTACCGAACCGGTCACAGATTATCTGCCGCTCTTGATGAACCATTGGCCGCCGCCAACCTGGCATATACAGAAGGTTGATGCCCGGCGCATGTTCGAAGATTTCACCCACCGCAGCCTGGCCCTCGATTCCCAGGGCCGGACGCACGTCGTCGCTGGCTACGACGAGCTCTATCACATCTGGCACGATGGTAACATCTGGCAGTTCGAGGTCGTGGATGCCGGCCCCTGGGTAGGAAAGTGGGCTTCGCTGGCCCTGGATGACGCCGACCATCCCCACATCAGCTACTACGATTGGGACAACACCTGTCTCAAATATGCGTACTGGGATGGGGGCGCGTGGCACATCGCTGCTCCCGATTGTGAAGGGAATGTCGGGTGGGATACCCATCTGGTTCTCGATAGCGACAACCACCCGCACATCAGCTACACCAAAGCCGCCAGCTTCAGCGAACAAGACTTGCGTTATGCGCATTGGGACGGCAGCCAGTGGATTGTCGAAACCATCGAAGCCGGCAACAACTGCCGGGTCGGCGGCGATAATGCGATTGCCTTGGATAGCACGGGACGCCCCCACGTCAGCTACAACGATTCTGGTCCCGGCATCGAACCCTACCGCCTCAAACATGCCGTCCGCGATGGCGGCGGGTGGATCACTGAGACTCTGGAGAGCGGCGGCTTTATCGGCAACAACGTGCTGGCGATTGACAATGTAGACCATCTCCACGTTGTTTACCAGACAGCCGAGACTGAAGACCATCTCAAGTATGCCTATTGGAACGGGGCGAGCTGGCAGACGGAAACCCTTTTCAGCCAAGATGGCGCCATGGATGGCCTCTCTTTAGCACTCGATGCCAACCAGCGCCCGCACTTCAGCTATTACCACGGCGTCAACGGGACGCGCGAACTGCGCTACGTTGTCTGGAATGGGGCAACCTGGCAGAATGAGGTCGCTGACGCAAATCTGGAAGGCACCAACTGGATGGAAGCGACGTCCCTGGCCCTGGATGCCCAAGGCAAGCCGCATATCGCCTATTATCTGCAAGACCTGACGCTTTTGCGCTATGCCCACAAGTCCGGCGCCACGTGGCAAACGGGTAACATCGACCAAGGCGGCGTGACCGGGGTCTACGCTTCACTGGCCCTGGATGGCGCCGACCATCCCCACATCGCCTACTATGAAGATCGCGCGGAAGACCTGCTCTACGCAGCTTGGGATGGCGCGCAATGGCAAATCACGACCGTGGACACCGAAGGGAGCGAAGCCAACGATGGGAGCGTCTCGCTAGCGCTGGATGCCAATGGCAATCCCCACATCAGTTACCGTGATGACACAGACGTGTTGGCGCTGGAACCTCATGGCCTCAAGTACGCGCACTGGAACGGGACAACCTGGCAGACGCAGTTCGTCGATCAGGAGGGGCGCGCCGGGCGGGGCAGCGCCATTATCATCGACGGCGACGGCTATCCCCACATCAGTTACTATGACGTGCCGTTCCTCGGGTCTGGAGAGGACAGTGTACGGTACGCCCGCTGGGATGGCAACCAATGGCAGATACAAACCGTCGATCACGTTCGCCAGACCTACATCGACTCGCCTACCTCCCTGGCGCTGGATAGCGCCAACCATCCCCATATCGCCTACCTGGATGGCGAAAATGAGGATTTGAAATATGCCCGCTGGGATGGCGGAAATTGGCAGGTCCAGACCATCGACAGCGCCGGGGACGTGGGCACCTTCCCCTCCCTGGCGTTAGATAGCGCTGACCGCCCGCACATCAGCTACCGCGACCGGACTCACGATGATCTACGCTACGCCCATTGGGATGGCGCGCAATGGTACACCGAGACGGTGACAAACACTGGGGATGTGGGCTACTTCACCTCATTGGCCGTGGACAACAACGACCATCCCCACATCACGTACTATGACCAGACCAACAGGGCCCTCTGCTATGCCCGGTGGGCGGGCGCCGTCTGGGACATCGCCGTGCTGGCAACCGGCAATCAGGCGGGCTATTACAGTTCCCTCGTGTTGGATACTAACGACTATCCCCACGTGGCCTACCAGAATCACAGCGAGGGCGATCTGGAATATATGTGGTTCGGTCCATAAGCAGAAAAGCCCGAACCCGTTTGAGGATATAGCAAAGTAGCCGCGATTGGGAATCGCGGCTACTTCTATCTTGGAGAATCACGAGGCCAGACGCCATCAGGATTTGAGCTTCACGTAGATGATCGAACTCCCATCCCGGCGGCGGATCTTCTTCATCTTGAAGAGGTCGGAATAGCCCTCAATCAACTGGGACAGCTGGCTATATCCGTAGGTCCGCGAGTCGAAACTGGGGTCGAGCTGGCGCAGATATTGCCCCAACGTCCCCAGGGAAGCCCACCCGTCCTCTTGAACCGCCATAGAAAAGGCGCGCCTCAGAAGCGGTCGCGGATCGGGCTCATCACGCTTGGGCTGGCGATGGGCACGAGTGTTCCTGCGGGCCTTGCGACGCGGGATGAGGTTCTCCGTGAAGACGAACACGTCGCACGCATTCACGAAGGCGCGTGGCGTCATCTTCTTGCCAATCCCCATGACGAAGAACCCCTTCTCGCGAATACGCGTTGCAAGGCGCGTGTAATCACTATCGCTAGAAACCAGACAGAAGCCGTTGACCTGACCATCATACAGAATGTCCATCGCGTCGATGATGAGGGCGCTATCCGTTGAATTCTTCCCGGTCGTATACTGAAACTGCTGGATCGGCTGGATCGCATAGGTATTCAGGGTTTTCTTCCAGCTCTTCATTGTCGGTAGGGTCCAGTCGCCGTAGATCCGGCGAAT
>JAFGNR010000286.1 GCA_016926915.1 Anaerolineae bacterium | reverse complement strand
TCTCCTGCCTTCACCATCACCGCGGACGATGTCACGATTCTAGGGCCCGGCGTCATCGATGGCGACCCCACAGACTCCGGTACCAACAGCACCGATCCGGGCATTCTGGTACAAGCCGGCGCCGACAACTTCATCTTGCAGAACGTGGAGGTCAAACGCTGGGCCGATGGCGCGCGGGTCGACGGCAATGTCACTTCCCTGAAAATTGTGGGCAGCTGGTTCCACAGTAATACCGATGCCGGTCTCGAAGTGAACGGCGATATCGCGGGCATCACTACCATCGAAGGAAACCTCTTCAAGGTTAACGGCGGCAACGGCGTGACCTATGCCGGCGCCGGGCTGCTCAAAGCAGAATACAACGCCTGGGGAGATCTGGGTGGCCCTAACGCGGGATCAGGCGACGGCGTCGATCCCGGCACGGTTGACTTCGAACCCTTCACCTTCGCCGAATTCTTCATCGACGTCGATCCCGACCTGGAAGCGACCGAGCGAGAGGTTCCGGAGGGCACGGATTTCGACGTTGAACTGAAAGCGGACACCGCCAACCTCTTCGGCTTGACCTTCAAAATCGTGTACGATACCTCCTGGCTTACGCTCAACAGCACAATCTTCTCGGCGCCGTGGGTGAATCGCTGTGCAGCCATTCCGCCCACAACCGCTGGCGAGATCTACTACTACTGCAACCTCCGCGCTGGCGACGGCGAGTGGACGGTCGACGGAGACACGGTGGCCACGCTCAACTTCACGACAGCCGCCGGGACGACGGGTGAAAACGGACCCTGGGAGACCACGCTCGACATCTCCCACGCTATTCTTGATACCAGTGCAGGAGCCAGGAACGGCGCTAAGATCTACGTGAACAACGCCGGGTTCAACGATCCCAGCGCCAGCGAGCGCGATATTACGGATACCGATGACGGCAAGATCACCATCCTCGGTCAAGCGCAATATACCGGCTACGTGGATCTACAAGGTCGCGCCAACGATAGCGGCGCGCTTGTTAGCGTCTTCGATAGCAATGCCCGCAGCACGGCAGTGCTGTTGGCAGACGCGACGAGCGCCAGCTCCGGTACCTATACGACCGCATACGTCGGCGCCACACCGTTGACCATCGGATCCACCTACTGGCTGCTCGTCGACCGCGCGCTGTATCTGCCCACCACCCTTGCCAGCGCAGATTACGGGGACAGCAAGCTTCTGGACACCCGGCCCCTGACCCTGCTCGCCACCTTGATCCTGCTAGGGGGTGACGCCACCAACGATGACACCATCGACATCTACGATCTCTCGTGCATCGGCGGCGACTACGGGATGACGAGTGGGTTCACAGAATGTGGCGGCGCCGGCAGCGGGGGCAGCTCCGACGTCAATGGAGATAGTCTCATCAATATTCAAGACCTTTCGCTTTCCGGCGGCAACTGGTACCTCTCGGAAAGCCCCTGGACACCCTAAGCAGATCAATAGCCAATCACATAGACAATGGTCAGCCGGCGTTGGCGTCCCGATCAAATGATCGGGACGCCAACCCGGCCTCACAAAGAGGCTTACATGAATAGTGCAACACATTGGCATCCAAATAGCATCCACCGCGCGCTCATCATCTTTCTGCTGGCGGCGCTTATCGCCGGCAGCGCATCCAGTGTTTGGGGTGCGCCCGGAACTGTCGCGCGCATCGTACCGGCGACGGGGGAGGTTGCCATCGACGAAACCGTTGACGTCGTTGTCGAGATTGTCGATGTTGAAGGGCTTTACGGCGTGGATATTTCGGTCGCCTTTGATCCCACCGTGATAGAGGTTCTCGACGCCGACCCCAACCTGAACGGCGTTCAAGTTGGCCTGGGCCTGTTTCTCGATTCGGGTTTCGCCCTCATCAATGCGGCGGATAACAATGATGGGACTGTACATTTCGTGATGACCCAACTGAATCCCAGCGAACCCAAGGATGGAACCGGCAACCTCATCGTCATGCGCGTCCGTGGCAAACGCGAGGCAACGACCCCCATCCAGCTGGTCGATGTGCAGTTGGCGCGGCGCGATGGGACCAGTATTGAGGTCACCCTTGAATCAGGAGAGCTCGAGGTCATTGGAGAGCCAGGTGAGGATCCAACGCCTACCCCTATCCCCACCCAGAACGCCGGTACGCCGATGCCCACCATGACGCCAACGGCAATCTCCCAGGCCACCCCTACGCCGACGCCTAAGCCCCCCACACTCACACCTACCCCTACCCCCACGCCGGAGGAAAGCCCTCCTGCCAGCTCCCCAACAGCTACCCTGACCCCTATGCCATCTCCGACAAAAAGCACGCCCTCCACCGCCACGCCTACGCCAACCTCCCCGGCAGACCCGTCTCCCACCCTGGCGCCGGAGGCGCCCCCCGCCGCTGAGACCCCCGTTTCCACAGAGGAAAACGCGCTCGCGGCAGCGGATCAGACCAGCACACCGGAATCCCAGGATGTCGCGGAGCGTACAGAGACGGTTGCAAAACCCGCGCCAGAAGCGTCTCCGGAAACGGAACCTAACATAGTGCTCGGCAAGCAACAGACCGGTGTGACGCCCGGTTGGCTTTGGGTTGTCATGGGCCTTGGAGGTCTCTCTGTATTAGGTGCAGGCATCTGGCTCTTTGTAACTACGCGAAGGCCATCTGACGCGCCGGGCAATACAGAATCAGAAGTATAGCACCAAGTTCACCTTTACTGTGTCAGGAGAGTCAAGAATGAAAATACAAACTTCACATAAAGAATCCGGAAATCAGTTGCACCCCCTGCGAAGCCATAGGATAGCCATAGGCATCATGGTTGCCGTGCTGGTCATCGCCCTGACAGGCAATGTGGCCCCCACCCCAACGCTTGCCAATTCCCACATCTGGGATGACGCTATCGTGCGCTGCGACCCGAATCCGATCAGCGGAGACACCTTCGACACCCTCACTATCGATATGTACATTGAGAATGTCGTCGATCTCTATGGCGTTGATCTGGAACTCAGCTTCGATCCGGCTATCGCTTATGTCCTGGATGAGGATGGCTTTGCCGGGAACGGGGTACAGATCCGGCCTCTGTATACGTTTCTTATTCCCGGATTCACACTTTTCCAGAGCGCCGATAACGTAAACGGCAACATCCATTACGTAACGGCGCAACTGAACCCCACACCGCCGGCTACAGGCTCCGGACCTGTGGCACGTTTTCGCCTGCAGGCCCACCAACCCGGGACATTTACGATGCAGTTCACGCGACACGATCTCTCTGATCGCAACGGCACGATTATCCCCAATGTGGCAGAATCGTGCACCGTCACATTTGCCGTGCCTACAGCGGTCGCGATTGCGCACTTCAGCGCAGCCTGGCAGGGAGAAGCCATCCTGGTGAGCTGGGAAACGGCCAGCGAACTGGATGTGCTCGGATTCAATCTTTACCGGGGAGACGCCAGCGAAGGCGAATTTGTACAGCTCAACACCTCACTCATCCCCGCGCAGTCGCCGGGCGCCCTCTTCGGAGAAGACTACACCTACATGGATGAAGCTGCGCCTGGCAACGGTCCGGTTTACTACAAACTTGCCGCTATCGACACAGATGAAGGAAGCACATGGGTAGGGCCGGCGCTGGCAGATCCCGGCGAGCCAACGCCGGTAACGATCACACACTTCAACGCCAACCCGGCTTTCGCAGCGCCATGGCTGGCGACCCTGCTGGTTCTCGCCGAAATGGAGTACATCGTCACGCGTCAGCGAAGAATCACGCGTTATCGCTGATCTCGGGAAACTACATGCGGCCTGCAACGCCCTCGCCCCGTAGCGAGGGCGCAGTGACGCACACGTCACACCGGGACCAACCAAGAAAACTGAGTCGCAAGCAGCGTCAAATCCCATCCCGCCCCTTACCAATTTATGCCCAGATGCCGCAAACAGTATCAAGACCACGGCGCTATACTCTGCTACACTAAGTACAGTTGTACCGTAGGCAGCGCCATCGCTGCGGGGCCTACAATCACACAGGGGAGGTTACCCATGAACGACACACAGCAGGGTTTCATCATGTATCCAATCGGCAAGGTGCAGCGCGGCGATGACGGCATCCGCCTGGAAATCGACGAAGCGTATCGCCCCGCTCTCGCCCAGCTCGACCAGTTCAGTCACGTGATGGTCTTCTGGTGGGCGGACCGGTTTGATAATGACGACTATCGTGGTATGCTTCAATGTGAGCCGCCGTATGCTCAGGGGCACGTCACCGGCATGTTCGCGACCCGGTCGCCCATACGCCCCAATCTTATCGCGATGACCACATGCAAGCTAGAGGCGGTGGATGAAGCAGCCGGCGTGGTCCGGATAAGCGACATTGATGCAGTGGACGGCACGCCCATCGTGGATCTGAAGGCCTATTTCCCGGTCTGCGATCGCGTGAAGGATGCCTACATTCCCGCGTGGCTGGAAGGCTGGCCCGAGTGGATGCCCGAAAACGGTATCGGTCTGGAAGAAGGTGAGGCGTAACCTCCGGGTCGCCTTACAGAGCATGCACCGAAGCCCCAGGCCGCGCGCCTGGGGCTGGTTGCTTTGAAAGGAGTTCCCACGTGGGATTCCACACCAACGAGAAGTGAAAATTTCTCAGTACATTGAGCGGATTTCGAAAGATTTTAACCCTGTCTGTTTTCGAAGGAGCGATATGGAACCTGAAATCATTGACACGGCGCCGCTCGTTCTGGTGGGATTCAGTTTCTTTGGCGACCCGTTCCGTATCAGCGGCGGATGGACCGAGGAGAACGAGATAGGCCGGTTGTGGTCGCGGTGGATGGCCTACCTGACCGATCACCAGGAGGACATCCAGGGTCTCATCCACCCATCCTACCATTACGAAGTACACATCGACCACGCGGAGACATTTCAAAAGGGCGAATACGAGGTCTTTGTCGGCAGGGAACTTGAGGCGGCGGCGCCGCAGCCGGCGGCCGTTTCGATCAAGATTCTGCCCGCGACCCGCTACGCCGTCTTCACGCTACAAGGCGCTCTCATCACCGGCGATTGGGGACGTCCCATCTACCAGGAATGGCTGCCGCAATCCGGCTACACGGCCTATCCCTATACTATCGAGCGGTACGATGAACGCTTCAAAGGGCTGGAGCGTATCGAGGAATCGGCCCTGGATATTCTCGTCCCGTTGAAATGAACGCGTGGAGCGCGCCCAGCGATGCCTGATCTGGAGTTGATGTGTGAAGCCCTCGCGTTTATCGAGTCGCACCTTCAACAGCCCATCACGGTCGCCAATATGGCCGACGCCGTGGGCTATTCCCTCTACCATTTCTGCCGTATCTTCAACGCAGCCACCCACCATACGCCTTACGAATATCTGATGCGCCGCCGGCTTTCGAAATCCGTGGAGGCTCTGGCAACATCCGAAGCCAAAATCATCGACATCGCCTTCGATTTCCAGTTCAATAGCCACGAGACCTACTCGCGGGCGTTCAAGCGCCTGTTGGGCGTCCAGCCCAACCAGGTGCGCAAGGGCGAATGGATCGATCCTCACCGGTTGATGCCGCCGCTCACACGCGCGCACCTCGAGCACCTGCGTAACAGGGCCCATCTCAAACCTCGCCTTGTGAACCTGGAAAGCATTACGATCGCCGGCGTGATGGCCC
>JAFGNR010000054.1 GCA_016926915.1 Anaerolineae bacterium | reverse complement strand
TACAGCAGCCCTGCCAGCACCAAGAAGTTCACGATCTGCGCAACGACCGTCGTCAGATCAGGAATAAGCTGCATTTCCGCTCCTCATCTCCCCGCAGACAGTGCCGGGATTCCAACAGATCGCGCTAGACGCCCAACACCAGCAACAGACCCTCCGGCGCCCCGGTAGAGAAAAATCGGTCGAGCAAAGGGTTCTGAAACAGCAGGATGAGAATCACCAACAGCACATAGATGGCCGTCGACTCCAACAGCGCCATGGCGATGATCATCGTCGTCCGCAGGTTGCCCGCCACCTCCGGTTGGCGTACCATGCCGTCGATGGCTTTCTGCGCGGTCTTGCCCTCAACGATAGCCGGCGTAAGCGTGCCGACGACAATGCCCAACCCGGAAACCAGAATTGTCACCAAGGTAATCAGCGTCCCAGGATCCATGTTTTCCATACGCACTCACTCCTTATTGTACAAAATGATACCGAAAGCCTCAAACTTCAGCCGCCGTCACCGCATTACTGATGTAGACCGTCGTCAGAATCGTGAAAATGAACGCCTGTAACAACCCCGTGAACATACTCAGACCCACGAGGGGCAACGGTGCAATCCACTGAATGATCGTAAAGACCACGGCGACGACAATCTCTCCGCTGACCACGTTGCCGAACAAACGCAGTGAAAGCGACAGCGTGCGGCTGATTTCCCCGATGATGTTCAGCGGTATGATCAAAATGGCCAGATAGAGCGGGGAAGCATAGTCCTTCAAATAGCCCACCACCCCCTTGGCGCGCACGCCATAGTAGTGAATGGCAAAGAAGACTAACAAGGCCAACGCCAGCGGCGTACTGAGATCACGCGTCGGCGTGACCATACCGGGGATCACCCCGATGACATTCGAAAACGCGATGAACAACGCCAGTGTGCCCAGAAACGGCAGGTAGCGCTCCGCCGCAGACCGGCCCAGGACATCCGCCGTCGTATCGAGCAAGAATTCGACCACCATCTCCAGGGCCGTGGGGAGCAAGCGCCGTAACACCAGAATTAGACCGACAATCATAAGCATCATCACCCACGTGGAGGTAACCGTGCTGGTGATCCAGACGTCGCCGAAAAGATGAATCATGTTCTGTGGTTCAATGCCCAAACCCCACCTCCAGGGTTTCCATTCCCCGCTGAAAGATCCAGCCACGATGCAGAGCAAAGGCCAACGCCCATTGCAACGCAGTGAAAGTCGCCGCTGAAACTACCGCCGCCAACGCAGAGTCACGCAAAGCCCACAAAATCAGCGCCGCCGCCAGCCCCCAACGTCCATAGGCGCTGGCCACAATCAAGGCGACGCCGCCGCGCCGTTCGGGCCGTAGTCGCGCCGCCGTCCAGACACACGTGGAAAAACTCAACCCACCCGCCACAGCGCCGGCAACAAGCCACAAGAACAGAGTCATGTTTCCTCTCCCCCGGCATCGCCAGACGGAACCAAGCGAGAAGCCGGCATGGCCTGGGAGTCCGGCATCCGGAACAGTGCTTGCGCCAGGCGCTCGAATCGCAAAGCGTCCCCATCGAAATCGGATGAACCGGTGGGACTATCCAGCGCACCACTGGTGAAAACCATCACCACGGAATCCGAGATGCGCAAAATGCCCGCATCCAGCGCCAGCTCCGCTTCACCTTCAGACGTAGCATAACGGACGGCGCCAGGCGCGGTCTCCGCCAACAGAGGCGCGTGCCCCGGGAAAACCCCCAATCCGCCGCCATCGGCCAGCGGCGCCTGGACCCATGCAACCCCGGCCACATCGAGGAGAGTTTCCACCGGCGTCAACGCCACGAGTCGAAGAAGGGGTATCATGTCGGTTCGCGCTCCGACTCCAGTCGCACCGCTGCTGCAACGACGTCGTCGATGGTACCGGCCATGTAGAAAGCCTGTTCCGGCAGATGATCGTGGCGGCCTTCCAGAATCTCTCCAAACCCCCGCAAAGTCTCCTCCAACGGAACATAACGTCCCGGAATGCCTGTGAAAGGCTCCGAAGCGAAGAACGGCTGGGTCAAGAAGCGCTGCAAGCGGCGAGCGCGATTGACAGCCAGGCGATCCTGTTCGCCGAGTTCATCCATCCCCAGAATCGCGATAATATCCTGGAGTTCCTGATAGCGCGCCAGCAGAACGCGAACCTCCGAGGCAATCCGGTAATGGGTTTCTCCTACGCGCTCAGGCGTCAACAAAGTGCTGTTCGACTCTAGCGGATCGATGGCAGGATAGAATCCCTGGCTGGCCTGGCGCCGGGATAGAATCGTCGCGGCATCGAGATGCGCGAACGTGGCCACCACAGCCGGGTCGGTCAGATCATCTGCCGGGACGTAGACAGCCTGAATCGACGTCACACTGCCCCGGCTGGTGGTCGTAATCCGCTCTTGCAGCTCTCCCATCTCGCTTTCCAACGTTGGTTGGTACCCCACGGCGCTGGGCAACCGGCCCAACAGCGCCGAAACCTCCGCACCGGCCTGGATGTAACGAAAAATGTTGTCGATGAAAAGCAACACCGGGCGGCGTTCGTTATCGCGGAAGTACTCGGCCATGGTCAACGCGGTAAGTGGAACGCGGAGACGCGCCCCGGGGGGCTCGTTCATCTGCCCGAAAACCAATACCGTACTCTCCAACACACCGCTGCGCTGCATCTCCAACCAGAGATCGTTACCCTCGCGGCTGCGTTCTCCCACCCCGGCAAACAACACAATGCCCGCGTGCTCCTGGATAGTGTGCCGCATCAACTCGATCATCAACATAGTCTTGCCGACCCCTGCCCCGCCGAATAACCCGATTTTGCCCCCCTGGGGATACGGCGTCAGAAGATCGATCGCCTTCAACCCCGTCACAAAGGTTTTAGCAACGACCTGTTGTTCTTGAAGCGGCGGCGACGCGGCATGAATCGACCGGCGAGTATCGCTCTCCGGCGCCGGCCGGCCATCGATAGGATGTCCCAACACATTGAACACGCGCCCCAACGTGGGACGCCCTACAGGAACCTGGATAGGGGCGCCGGTACCCTCGACCATCAATCCGCGTCGCAGACCGGCCGTGCTGCCCATTGCAATGCCCCGCACCGTGCGCGGGTCGACATGTTCCTGAACCTCGATCACCAGGGCCGGCGCATCATCCCGGCCGATCAATAGCGCATTATGGATGCTGGGCAGATCGCCGGTCGCGAACTCTGCATCCACCACGACGCCCATAACCCTCACGACCGTTCCTTTACTCTTCAAAGGACCTCCTCACACCATAGGGATTTTAGTATACTCAATCGAACGGAAGACACAAATGAACGTTTTTCAGGGGAGGTCATTGAGTGGACAAAACGCATATTTCGTGTATCATCAGGCTTGCATTGTGGGTATCAAGCCTGTCAAAGGAAAAGCACCTAGATGGCATTAGTTGAAGAGTTGGGAATTGATCTCGGAACCGTAAACGTACTGGTGTACGTGCGCGGACGGGGCATTGTATTGCAGGAACCCTCGGTAGTTGCAGAAGAGGTCGACACGGGCATAGTGATAGCGGTAGGCGAAGAAGCCCGCGCCATGATGGGTCGGGCGCCGGAGCGCATCCAGGTGCGCCGCCCACTTCGCGACGGCGTCATCGCGCACTACCGGGTCACCAAAGAGATGCTCGCCCACTTCATCGACCGCGCTATCGGCAAGACCCGGCTCTTCAAACCCCGCGTTATGATCACCGTCCCTTTCGGCGTAACCCAAGTAGAAAGCAAAGCAGTGCGTGAGGCCGCGTTCGAGGCCGGCGCGGGTCGCGCCCACCTCATTCCCGAACCGCTGGCCGGCGCCATCGGCGCCGGCTTACCCATCCACACTCCCGGCGGTCACATGGTCATCGATCTCGGGGGGGGCGCCAGCGAGGCTGCCGTGCTTTCGGTATACGGCGTCGTAACCTCTGCCGCCGTGCGCGTGGCAGGAGTGCGGATGGACGAAGCGATTGCAGCCTTCGTGCGCCGGAAATACAACCTGATGGTCGGGTTGCCCAGTGCAGAGGAAGCCAAAATCCGCATTGGCGCCGCGCTACCTTTGGAAGGCGAACCACTTCGCACGGAGATCCAAGGACGCGACCAGGTCAGTGGTCTGCCCCGAAGTGTGGAGATCAATTCCGACGACATCATCGAGGCGCTAGAAGAACCACTTACCATCATTGTGGGTATGGTGAAATCCGTGCTCGAACGCACACCGCCGGAACTGGCCTCCGACATCATCGACCGGGGCATGACGATGATCGGCGGGGGATCGCTGCTGCGGAACATCGACCAGCTGTTGACGCAGGAAACCGGGGTGCCGGTTTACGTCGCCGATGCGCCGATGGCCTGTGTTGCCGTTGGCGCCGGAAAAGCCCTTGCACGTCTCCCCACCTTGCAACGCACGTTGGGCGAGATGTGATCGAGGCATAGCATACGACCAGCCTAACAACACGTGTTACAAATAGCAGGCCTTTTGGCCCCAATCGGCAAAATCACAAGTCTCGAAAGGCCTGATCTTCGAGGCTTTTTTGTCGGGTCGCGCCGCCAGGCTAGAATAGCAGCGTAGTGTAACCGGGCGGGGCGCCCAACACAAGATAACCGCCACAAGCCACTTGGCGGTTCTAGGAGGCAATGGATGAAAAAGAAACTCATTTGGATCATTGCGATCGTCCTTATTGTTGCCGCAGTTGGTGGATATATCTGGTTCCGCAACCGGCAGCAGCAAGACGCCAGCGGCGAAGTGTTGCGCACCGCTGAGGTAATACGCGGCGATCTGGACATCACCGTGGCCGCCAGCGGGAACGTCGTCGCCAATCAGAAAGCGGAACTGCGCTTCGCGGCGCCCGGCATCGTCGAAACTATTGCCGTGGACGTAGGAGAGCGCGTGGAAACCGGGCAGATTCTGGCCAGCATCGAATCCGAACGGTTGGCGCTGGCCCTGTCGGAAGCCCAAACGCGGCTCGACCGCGCTACCGTTGAACTTGAACGCCAGCTGCAAGAGGCCAATCTGGGTGTCCAGGCGGCAGAAATCCGCATCATCCAGGCGGAGCTACGCGCCCCCAGCGCTGCATCCGGCGCGGCGGCTGTCCGCGCGGCCGAAGCCAGTCTGGATCGCGTGACCGCAGGCGCTTCTCCAGAGGATATTGCCATTGCCGAGCGCCAGGTCGAACAGACAAAAAACGCCTTGTGGGCCGCCCAGGTACAACGCGATCAGGCGTGCAGTGGGAATCCTAGCCGCGACCCCGGTCTAGGCGACCTGCTCGGAGGTACGCAATCCTGCGACGCCGCACAAGCAGGTGTACAACAAGCCGAAGAATCTGTATTGATCGCCCAGTTGCAGCTACAAAAAGTACGCAACGGCCCGGCCAACGCTGATATCGCCGCAGCCCAGGCTCAGGTCGATCAAGCGCGCGCCGAATACGGCCGGCTCGCTGACGAAGTGGAGGCCCAGGACGAAGGTATGGAACTGCTGACCATCGACCTGGAGCGCTCCAAACTGGTGCTCGAACGCCTCAAGGACGGCGTCGATCCGTTGCTGGCCCTGGCCGTGGAAACCGCTCAAGATGATCTCGACCGGGCGTCGCTGAAAGCCCCCTTCGACGGCGTCATCGCTGCCGTGAACCTGCAGACCGGCGTGCAGGTCAACAGCGCCCTGCCAGCAGTGACCCTCGTCGACAATACAAAGTTCTTCGTCGACGTCACCATCGACGAAACCGACATCGGGAAAATCCAGGCCGGTCACCCCGTGGAGATCACGTTGGATGCCTATCCGAGAACTACACTGCCAGGCACGGTCGAGAGAATCGGTCCCGCTCCGGCGCCGGGAATCAGCGGCGTCGTGGCATATCCGGTCCGTATCCAAATCGATAGCGACGAAGGAATCGATGTACGCGACGGCATGACGGCTAGCGTCTTGATCACCACCAGCCGGTTAGAAGATGTGCTCCTGGTACCCAACTGGGCCGTGCGCACGGACCAAACAAGCCAGCAGACGTTCACCTACTGCTATTGCATGACCGGGGAAACCTTGAGACAGGTCCAAGTCGCCATTGGCGAGCGCAACGAGATCTTCACCCAGATCATCTCCGGCCTTGAAGAAGGCGCAACCGTAGCCCTCGTTACCGAGGAACGTAACCTGTTTGAGCTAACCGGTCCACCCTCAGGACGGCCCTAGCACGGCGAGATCACAGGCTACCAGATGAACACCCACAACAACGCCGCAGCCCAATCTTCCGTCATCGAAACACGAGACCTTACCAAGGTCTACCAGATGGGAACGCAAGAAGTCCATGCACTGCGAGGAGTTTCCATCCAGGTAGTCCGTGGAGAGGCCGTTGCAATTATGGGGCCATCGGGATCGGGAAAGTCCACGCTCATGAACATTCTGGGCTGTCTCGACCAACCCACATCGGGCAAGTACTATCTCGACAACGAAGACGTCAGCACCATGGGCGACGACGACCTGGCGGCTGTGCGTAACCGCCGGGTGGGCTTCGTCTTCCAAAGCTTCAATCTGCTCGCCCGCACCTCTGCGCTGGAAAACGTGCAATTGCCCCTCATCTATGCCGGCGCAAGCCCCCGGCTGCGGAAAGAACGGGCAGAACAGGTCTTGCGAGCGGTCGGCCTGGGGGATCGTATGCACCATTTACCCAACGAGCTTTCCGGCGGGCAACAGCAGCGCGTCGCCATCGCGCGCTCTCTGGTCAACAACCCTTCGATTATCCTTGCAGATGAACCCACCGGCAACCTGGACAGCAAGTCCGGGCAAGAAGTCATGGCGATCCTGCAACGGCTCAATCGCAGACAAGGCATTACCGTCGTCCTGGTCACCCACGATCCGCACATTGCACGCCACGCCAATCGCGTTATCCACCTTTTCGACGGACGGGTCGCGCGGGTGGAACAAATCGATGAGCCCATCGCTGCCCTGGCGGCCACAGACCAGGCCATAGAGGATTTATCGGCATGAAAGTTCTGGAAAGCCTGAGACTGGCCCTGAAAGCCCTCGCCGCCAACAAACTGCGCGCAGTCCTAACCATGTTGGGTATCATCATCGGCGTCGGCGCCGTAATTACCCTCCTCTCCGTCGGCGAAGGCGTGCAAACCTATATCACGGAACAATTCCAGGCAATCGGAAGCAACATCTTCTTCGTGATACCGGGATCGTTTCAGGTAGAGTTGGACAAACCCGCCTACCTGACCACTGGCGATGTCGAAGCCATTCTGGATCCCACACAGGCCCCTGATGTACTACGCGCCACGGGCGTGATCCAGGGGACAGGGCGGCTTTCCGTTCCCGGACGGGAGAAAGTTGTCACCGTTCAAGGCGTCACGGCCGATTACGTCGAGGTCCGTGAGTGGTACGCAGCGGCAGGACAGTTCATCACTCCTGTCGAGGAGCAATCCCAGGCGCGCGTTCTGGTCGCCGGGACGCTGGTCGTCGATGCACTCTTCCCGGATAATCCCGAGCCGATCGGTGAATTCGTCCGCATCAACGGCATCCCTTTCCGGTTGATCGGCGTGATGGAAGAACGAGGCGGCAGTCAATTCGGATCCGAAGATGACCAGGTCTTTGTGCCCCTGAGTACGGCGCTGGGACGCCTGTTCCCCAGACGGACCCCCAGGGGCGAACCACGGGTCAACGTGATCTACGTCAAAGCCATCAACGGCGATCGTATGGACGCGGCCATCGTCGAAGTTACAGAAATTCTGCGGCAGCGTCACGACATCGAACCAGGCGAACCTGACGATTTCTCGGTCATCAGTCAATCGGATCTCATTGGCGCCTTCGAGCAGATCACCAGCGTCATCACCGTCTTCTTGGGCGCCATTGCCGGCATCAGCCTGCTGGTTGGCGGCATCGGCATCATGAACATCATGTTGGTCTCCGTGACCGAACGCACCCGAGAAATCGGATTACGCAAGGCCGTCGGTGCGCGGCGGCGAGACATTCTCTGGCAGTTTTTGATCGAGGCGATGCTGCTCTCGACCGCCGGCGGCGTTCTGGGCATCATCCTGGGAGCCAGTGGCTCGGCCATCGTGTCGTTGTTGTTGGAAGACCAGGGATTCAGGTCCGTTCTCACGTCCAGCTCTGTCTTGCTGGCAACGATGTTTTCGGCCGCGGTGGGCCTGTTCTTCGGCATCTACCCGGCGCAACGGGCCGCAGCCCTCAACCCTATCGATGCCTTGCGCTACGAATAACACTTTAGTGAGGGGGAAGCCATGGCAACACCTGAGGTGGATCGCAAACGTGGATATGCCGACCCCTGGCAGCTGATAGCAGATCTGGCGGATTTAGCGCCGCTGGCGCGGCTTGAAGCTATCGCGCAGCGGCTCGTCTCCGACATTCCAGGAGCGCGTTATGCAGCCTGCTATCGCACCGAGGACGTCGAGCTGGTAAGGTTGATCGACAAAGCGGCGCATCCTCACGAAAGCCACGCCCTGGCAGGCCTGTTATCCGCAACAGTCAAACGCAACAGCGGCCTGGTAACGATTTTCAGGAGATCAGAGGCCGCCGGCGCCCGTATCGCGCTCGATGACTTGGGGGCCTGGAAAAACGATCCGTATCCGGGAACTCCCCACGCAGACCTCGCAGCACTCCTCACGCCACTGGGGACCGCCGATAGGTTCAAAGGTGTGCTGCTTGTCTTGATCGATCGCCCTCATAGTGAAGATACCTGGCGCCAGCTGCACGGGCTGGGCGGCATCGCGACCACAGCCCTGGAGCAGCTCCAGACCGAAGCCGAACTCCGGCAACACACCCGCCACCTAGCAGCGTTCCACCTTGTCACGAACGGGATGCGCTTCGATGAGGCGCAAAACGCCCTACTCCACAAGATCGCGCAAGCCATCGCCGAAGCGATGAACATCGCAGCGGTGACGATCAGTTTCATCGAGGACGACACGCAAGACCTGGTGTTGCAGGCGCATCATGGGTTGGCGCCAGAGCCCCAGGAAATGCGACAAGACCCCAGGGCCAATCCCACGATTTGGGAGACGCTCCAGCACGGCGCCTTGACCGTTATCGATACGTGCGGCGATCTGTTATGGCCCACCGCGTGCACGCTTTCGACAACTGAGCCCCATTCGGTTGTCATGTTGCCCTTGACAAGGGAGCAGAAACCCGCCGGCCTGTTGATGGTTGCCAGCCAGTCCACACGCCACTTCCAGCCCCTAGAAATCCAGCTGTTGAGGACTGCCGCCGATCGCATCATCAACGAACTCGGATATGCCCAAGCGACACGGGAACGCCAGCAGGATCGCACCGCGCGCGCCTTCCTGAGAGAGCTCGCCGAAAACCTGCTGCCATTACAGACCGCCGGCGATGCCACGGCGTGCGTTCTCCAGACTATACTGGCGCATTTTGGTTGGGAGAGCGGCTGCGGGCTTCTGGCCCGGGAGCCGGACGGACAGTTGATAGCTATAGCACAGGCCGGCAATGCCGCACTGGCAGAAACGCTGGCCCGGCGCACGATCGACACCGATATCCCGACGTCGGCAGCGTCACAACCGGTGGTGTTCAGACAGATGACGGCAGCGCCAGCGACGATCATCCAGATCCCTATTCGTTACGCGCAACATGTCCAAGGCTGGCTGCTCGTTGGCCACACGCAATCCAAAAACATTTCCCCCCAGATGCTCGACGCGCTCGACGCGGCAGGGGGCTATCTGGGGACCACGCTAGAAAACACCAGGCGATGCTGCAATACAGCCCCTACATCAGAAATAATACCCGTCGAAACACGGGCTGCCGGGACCGGGGACGCCCTGTGGCTCAGACGCACTGCGACCGTATTGCGCGATCCCGTGACCTTGTTAGAGGGTTACGCCGATCTATTGGCAAACGGCGAGCTGGGGCCGCTCAACACTTCACAATCACAAGCCGCCAGGATGATACAGGAACAGGCGCGCTTCCTCAGAAGAACTACGCGCGACTTCACAGCGTGGAACCAATTGCAGTCCCGCGATTTGCGGATGCAGCCCCTCGCCGTCGAATCCTGGCTCCCACCGATTATCGGCAGCCTCCGTCACCACGCGGAAGAACACGGTCTGGGACTGGACTGCGATATCCAACCCCAAATCGGAACCATTTTAGGGGATCCGCTCCTGCTTCAAATCGCGGTCGAAAACCTCCTGGAAGCCATCATAGAGGCGACGCCGCCAGCGCAGGCCGTGGCCCTAAACGGCGTCAGAACGGACGTTGCGATACAGATCGCCATCAAACTGCCGGAAACCTCGACATCCTACACGCTCTTGATCGAGAATCTAATACCGGCTGTCACTCCCCAGGAAACCAACGTCACACCACCGCCGGGCCTGCTGCTTGCGCGAGAGATCATCACAGCCCACAGGGGTCAGATCCAGGTTTCAAACGCTGGCCGCCCTCCAACCATCGCCATCGTGCTGCCGTTCGAACAGTGAGAGCCCCCTCAAGAGGTCGGGCGCGGCAGCGTGAAACTGAACTCGCTGCCGTGGCCGGGCGTACTCTCGACAGCCACCGACCCACCGAGTTTCTCGGCAATCAACCGCACAATAGAAAGGCCCAGTCCATGCCCGCGCGCGCGAACGGTATTCAGGCGCTCGAACGGCTTGAATAGCTGCGCCTGTTCTTCCTGTGTCAACCCTGGCCCATTATCGCACACAAAGAACCGCGCGAATTTCCCTTCCAGATGCCACCAGATGGTGATCTTGGGCGGCTTGCCGCCATATTTCAGAGCGTTACTCAGATAGTTGACCCAAATTTCCTCAACCCAGGGAGCATATCCGAGGGCTTCGGGCCAGTTTGCCGGAAGCGAAACTTCTGCGCCGCTCTCCGCAATCAGATCACGAAGCCGCTCTTTGGCCTCGTGGACAATAGAGGCCAATTCCAACAGCTGTAACCTGACATCCTTCTTGCGCACCTGCGCCAACACCAGGAGTTCATCGACAATGTTACGCATCTTGTAGACCGTGCGAGTCATAGACTTGAGAGAATCTTCCAATTCTGCCTGGGTCATGTCAACGCCATACATGCGCAAGCCTTCCGAATATCCTAACAACAGATTCAGAGGGTTCTGAAGGTCATGAGCCACAATTTGCGAAAAGGCATCCAACTCTTCATTGCGGGCCTGCAGGTCCGCATTCAAGCGGCGCAAAGCCATCATATCGTCGAAACGGGCGCGAGCGATGATAATCGCGCGCTCCAGGTCAGGACGGCTTGGCGGCTTAACAAGATAGGCCCCCACCCCCACATCTCCGGCCCGGGCAACTAACTCACGGGCATCGTAAGCCGTGAGCATGACAATGGGCGTGGGACAAACCTGGTGGATCAACCGCGTGGCTTCAATCCCGTCGAGATGCGGCATACTCAAGTCCATCAGCACGACGTCTGGTCGCAATGAAGCCGTCAGTTCGACCGCTTCATGGCCATCAGAGGCTTCCCCAGCAATCACATGACCGAGGCTCTCCAACAATCCCCGCACCATCATACTCACCAGATAATCGTCTTCAGCAATCAAAACACGAACTGTTTGGGTCTGCATCGCCGGCATAACTCCTAGGTGCGAACTTCATCAGGGAAGATCACAGTGATAACAGCCCCCCTATCATTCGTGAGCTGTACCGTACCCTTCAAATTGCGGTGTACGATATTTCGAATCACGCTAAGGCCAACGCTCTGGCACTCGTCGCGTAATACTTCATCCGGAAATCCCGGGCCATCGTCACGAAACTCAAAGTACACAAACCCCCTATCCTTACGAATGTCCACAGACACCTGTGTCACATGTTCTTCACGCACTGCATGGCGCAAGGTATTGGTCACCAACTCGCTGACCACCAAGGCTAGATTGTGCGCCTGATCAGGCAGCACGTGGACAGAGCAGGGGACAACCGCAACGGTAATCAGCTTCCCATGGGTCAAGGTTTTCAAAGTGGAGGTCACGATTTGCGTGACCAGATCCGAGAGTCGCAACGGCGCCCACTCCACATCCGACAGTAGCGTATGCACCGTCGCCAGACCTTGCAGACGAATGATCAAATCATCAATGATAGCCTGGTAGAGGCCGCGGGCAGAGTTCTCTGCATGCCGGCGTTCGGCGTAGAGCAATCCAACAATGGCCATCAGGTTGTTCTTGACGCGATGGTTGACTTCACTCAGGAGAATTGACTTGGTCTCCGCATCGTGCCGTGCTTGTTCATACAGCCGGGTATTCTCGATGACCATGGCGACGGTTGCCGCGACAGACTCCAACAGCGTCACGTCTGCAGCGTCGAACCGGTTGACTTCCATCGCCACAACCTGGAGCACACCGATCACTTTCTGCTTGACCCACAGGGGCACCGTCAAAATCGAATGGAGATCCATGCCGATACTGGTACTGACTTCGGAGAAGAATCGCGGATCGCCGGTGACGTCGCCGGATACCACGCTTCTACCATGCTGGGCGACCCACCCGCCGAGGCCCTGCCCCTCTTGCAGACGCCAGCCTTTCACAACCTCACTCTGAGGGCCGCTGGCCTGGCGACAGACCAGCTCCCCGGTGTCCAGATCGACCAACCAGACCGAAGATGACTCCACCCTCAGCAGCTCATGAACATCGCTCAATACCGTGGCGAGAAACTGATCGAGATTCAAGGTCGAAATCAGCGCGCGTCCCGCCTTATTCAACAATGCCAATTCTTGATTACGTCGCAACAGGGCGGTCTCTGCCGCGCGCCGGGCGGCAATCTCCACCTGCGCCGATTCGAACAGACGCGCATTCTCGATAGCGACGGAAAGCTGGTCGGCGATGGTCTGCAATACCGCGATATCGCCCGTGGAGAAGGCATTGGCTACTGAGCTCTGAATCGTCAAGGCGCCGATGTTGCGCCCCCGGCTAATCAAAGGCAACGCCATCTCCGAGCGGGTCTCGAGAAGGTGGGGATTGATCAAGTGCACAGCGTCTTTGCCCACATCCAACGCGATGCGTGGTTCACCATGCACGACAGTCCAACCTACCATCGAGCTCTCATCCAGGGGGAGCGAGTACCCCCGCTGCAACATGCGACGTCCCGCTTCACCGGTTCCGGCCTGCAGCACTGCGAACCGTCTTTCAGCATCCACCAGGAAAACACCCACATAGTAGAAGCCAAAACTCTCGCGCACCAATTCAACCGTCCGCTGAATCAAGTTTCGGGGGTCCAGAATTCGGCTGACCGCGCGCGATACCTCGGCGGCGGTACGTAACTGTACGTTTCGGCGATGCAACACGTCCAACAATGACTGCATGTCATCGTCAGATTGGATCCCATCCCCATGATCAAGGATGGCAGCCAGACGGCTTTCGAGAAGCTGCGCGCCATAGTCCTCAATATCCGCAGGCACATAGTAAGGATTGGCATGATGTTTGGCGCCTATCACAATACTAGGATGCCGGTTCAAGATATGTAACAGCACTTCTGGCGTAAACATAGTGCGCTGATATTGGCAAAATAGCACTGCCTGACGGCCTGCCAGGAGAGTATGCAAATGATCTTCATATCTTCCCAGCTCTCGGATTGGCATATCTTCAACCAAGAACACCCGCGCGTCGATGAAAATCCGCGTGAGCCGGTCCAGCGATTGGGGGATGCCGTCAAGCAGCAGCCGAAGCAACGAAACCAACCCGAAAGCGCCTTCTTCACTGATGCGGTGTTTAATCAACGCCTCATCCACCATCACAAAACGTTGCTGGGCGGAAAGATTATCAAGATCGAAGTCATATAGCTGCATGTCGGGCATGAGGTGGGTTGAGAGGACCTGGGAGACGATGGCAACGACCGGTTCATCTCGCCGAAGTCCTCCGGCGACAAAGGCCACAAAATCCGCCCGGCATGCAGTTTCGGAATCACAGAGCGACAGCACGTGATCTCCCGCGTCGAGTCCGTCCAACCTGGGGAAAGCCTTGGAATCTGGCATCTCCTCCTCCGCATCCAACACGATAGACACTCCCGCGCAAGCCAGAAAAGCATACTACGCCATGCTTCCAGTATAATCCAAACGGGTATGGAGGTCAACTATTCTCTAACCTGGTTTGTTATGAAATATTGGCTTTCCGACAAAGCCGCGTTACAATGCGGTTGGATTCCAAGGACGCCGCAAGGCGCCGGACAGGAGGCAGGCATGTCATCACCGGATCCTTATCTTTCGCCATTTGCATGGCGCTATGGGTCGCCCGCCATGAGAACAATCTGGAGTGAGCACACCACGCGCCGTCTCTGGCGCCAGATCTGGGTGGCGCTGGCGCGTGTACAACATCAGTATGGCCTTGTTTCCAAAGACCAACTCGACGACCTGGTCGCTCACGCAGGGCAGATCGATCTTGAACGCTCGTTGGAAGTAGAGGCAGAGCTCCATCACGACCTTATGGCCGAGGTCGCTGTGTTTGCCGCACAGTGTCCGACCGGCGGGGGTATCATCCATCTGGGCGCCACATCGATGGACGTGAAGGACAATGCCAAAGCGCTCCAAATCCGGCAGGCTCTGGATCTCGTGAGGCAACGCCTGACGACGCTCCTGTTGGGTCTGGCGGATCAAATCGAAGCGTGGGCAGCGACCCCCTGCATCGGATTCACGCATCTGCAACCGGCAGAACCGACCACGATCGGCTACCGGCTGGCGGCCTACGGTCAGGATTTACTCGAAGATTACGAAGACCTGAAGCGCACGCGAGACGCCATGCGCGGCAAAGGATTCAAGGGCGCTGTTGGGACGTCTGCATCCTACGCCGAATTGCTGGGAGGACATGCTAAAACTTCGGCCTTCGAGCGGGAGGTGCTGGCAGCACTAGAGCTGGCGGCGTGGCCCCTGGCCAACCAAACCTATCCCCGGCGACAAGATTGGGTTGTATTGAGCACACTTGCCGGATTGGCCAGCACCCTCCACCGCTTTGCCATGGATTTGAGAGTTCTGCAGAATCCACTCCTGGGAGAATGGTCGGAACCATTTGGCGCCAGGCAAGTCGGCTCGTCGGCCATGCCTTTCAAACGCAATCCCATTCGGGCCGAGAAAATCAACAGCCTCGCGCGGTACCTCGCCCAGCTTCCACGGGTAGCCTGGGACAATGCGGCGCACTCTTTGTTGGAACGCACGCTGGATGATTCGGCCAATCGCCGTATTATCCTTCCCGAAGGATTCCTTGCTGCCGACGAACTACTCCTGGTCACAACACAGCTGGTCGCCGGACTCCAAATCAACGAAGTAGCCGTAGGCCGCACGCTCGACGTGCACGGCCCTTTTGCCGGCATCGAGCCGCTCTTGATGCGGTTGGTCAAGGCCGGGGCGAGCCGCCAGGAAATGCACGAGGTACTGCGCACGCTGGCCCTCGAGGCCTGGAGCGCAGTCGAACAAGGCGCCCCCAACCCCTTGCCGGTTCTCGTGGCCAATGATTCTCGTATTCGGGGCTACCTGTCGTCGGGACAGATTGCAACAGCCCTGGATGTGCGATCTTACGTCGGTGATGCGCCGGGGCGCGCTCGCCGGTTCGCACAACAACTCCGGGAGAGACTTTGTGAATAGAAAACGTAACGTCGTCACGTAAGCATGACGCGGTCTTCTTTTTCCTGCGGAAAATCGCCCCCTGGCAGAATCCGGCGCAACTTCCAACCTGATCCGGTGTACTAACATCAGAGAACACTAGCATGAACAGCGACGCCGACGGTTCGGAAACCCGCGACATCACCAGCGCCAAGGCTGGCGATGAGGTAGCCTTCGGCAGGCTGGTGCGCCGCCACGAGGGGATAGCATTGCGGGTGGCCCAACGCATTGTTGGCACACCGCAGGAGGCAGAAGACGTGGTACAAGATGCGTTGATCCGGGCCTATCGCGCCTTGGACCGTTTCGACGAGACGCGTCCTTTCGGTCCCTGGCTCTATCGAATTGTGACAAATCTAAGCCTGAACCGGTTGCGCCAACGGCGCGATACCATCAGCTGGCAGGGAACAGAAGAGGACCCGCTTCCAATACCGGCGCCGCTTCCGGGCCCGGAAGCCCAGATCCTGACCCGCGAGACCCACGAACGCCTGTACACCGAGATCAACGCCCTGCCGGATCATTATCGCCGTGTGCTGGCGCTGCGGCATGGAGAAGGACTCAGTTACCAGGAAATCGCCAATCGGCTGCATGTCCCGGTCAGCGACGTCAAAAGCTGGCTCTTCCGAGCCCGCAAACGCTTGAAAGAACGCTTGGAGCCTGGCATCACATGAACGCACATCTTGACGACGAAACCCTCACCCTGTTCCTGGATGGGGAATTGGATCGCACCACCCGATTGACCGCAGCGCAGCACCTCATGCAGTGCCCGGCGTGCCGCGAGCGGCTAATCCAATGGAATGCCTTTTTCACCGCCCTGGATGTCACTACGACGGTCCCCTTACCTGGCGCGGAACCGGAAACACGCCCCATTCTCGGCAGCCGTCGCCTGTTGTGGCTGGCCCTCGAAGCGCTCCTGGCGGTGGTGTTGATGGCAGGTTCATGGGAGCGTTGGGTCGATCTTGGCCGTCGCCTCCATACCTGGAACGGGAATCTGCTAGGACAGTTTACCCTATGGCTGGCCTCCCTACATGGCCTGGAAAGCGATCTCCGCAACCTGCTCTCGCCGGTGCGCGACCTGCAGCGGATCATCCCCACACCCACGGCGCCAGGGGCGCCGCTGGCCGGTTGGATTGCCGTTGCCCTGGTCCTGGGAATCGTCTGGTGGTTCACAAATCGCTGGCTGCTCAACGAATCTACACACACCTGAATCCCACACGAAGGAGATTCCGATGTCAAAACCCAAATCGATTGTCGCGTTACTGTCAGCCGTGACCGGCGCCGCACTCACGGCAGCCCAAACGCCGGGGGACGCCCTCGGGCTTGGCGACGCCTTGGCGCTGGTCGCAGGCGCCGGGCTGCTCTTGATCGCCCTGCCCGCCTTGGTGCTCGCCGCAGCCTCGCTGCTCCCGGGGGTCATCGAAAAGGCCGACCAGGCGCTAGAACGCGCACCCTGGCGCGCGTTCGGGGTTGGCGCCGTCAATCTGGTCTTCGCGGCGGCCATATTGCTCGTCACACTGAACGTGGAAATCCTGACGCCGCTGGCTCTCGTGATCATGGCCCTATTAATCGTATTCAGCGCGCTGGGACTCGCCGTGATCGGAAAACGCATCGGAGCACAACTGGCAGCCTGGCGCGAATCCCCACTCCCCCCCCTTGGGCAATTCGTGGCTGGCCTGGCAGTTCTGGAACTGGGCGCGTTGGTTCCCTTCGCCGGCTGGTTCGTCCTGTTGCCGTTGTGCCTGATTGCCGGACTGGGCGCCGTCCTCACGGGACTTCTCCGGCGCACATGAATGCCCTGACCTCGCGCAGATCCCTTCCCGAAGCCAGCCTGTTTTCCGGGAAGGGATCCTCCCAATCTTAATAATTTCCCCATTTTCTCCCCCAAATTCCTAAAATCGCCGTTTCCTTCTTGACATTGTACTAACATTATGATATTATTAAACCGGTTGCAGTTAACGAAACGTCCTATTATTACAAGGTATTCGACCGGTTACAGTAGAGTCTGTGATGACAAGAAGAAAACAGAGCGTTACGATTCGAGATGTGGCCCAGGCGGCGAAAGTGTCCCCAGGCACCGTATCGCGGGCCATGCGCGGCAGTGAGCTGGTCAATGAAGAAACCCGCAAGCACATCCTACAAGTTGCCCAGACATTGAACTACACGCCGAATCTATCCGCGCAACGGCTCTCGATAGGACGCACCCTTTCGATCAAAGTCATCATCCCTTTCTTCACCCGACCGGCAGCTGCCGCCCGGCTCAACGGAGTGGTCAATGTCCTGGCTGAGAGCAACTATGATCTGATCATTCACAATGTGAGTACGCCGGAACAGCGCAGAACCTGCCTTGAAACCATCCCTACCCCCAGTCAGGTGGATGCATTGCTCATTATCTCCATCTGCCCCACCGATGAAGAGGCACGCCGGTTGGCGGAGGCGGAACTTCCAGTTACGCTCGTCGATGCCTACCACGAGAAACTCACCATGCATCACTGTGTGCGGGGCATGGATGTTTGGGGAGGACGTCAGGCGACCGAGTACTTGATTCAACTGGGGCATCGCAAGATCGGGTTCATCGGAGATCGGGTGGATACCCCATTCAATTTCATCTCGAGTCGGGATCGCCACCTGGGGTATCAGCAAGCACTTGAAACAGCCGGCATCAAACCGGACGCCGCATACTATCGGGAAAATGACCACGGGCGTAAAGAAGCGCGGGCGTCGGCAAAGGAACTCCTCACTCTTCCGAACCGTCCCACGGCTATCTTTGCCGCCAGCGACACACAGGCTATTGGCGTGCTGGAAGCCGCCCGGGAATTGGAGTTGCGAGTTCCGGAGGACGTGTCGGTCATCGGATATGACGACATTGAAGTCGCCGACATCGTGGGGCTGACCACAATGCGGCAGCAGCTTTTCAAGTCTGGGGAAATTGGCATTCAATTGTTGCTTGAGAAATTGGATCATGAGGAGGTAAACCCGGTGTGCGAAGTCCTACCACCACAGCTAACACCACGCCACACCACGGCGCCTCCCCAGCCAAGTAACCCAAGATGCAGCGCAGTTCCGCCAGATGCTCCTAACACGTCATAGCGAACCACGAGTCAATCCAGGCGTCTGAAACAGGTACCAGTCACAGTTTTCGAGGAGGTGAACCGACCAGAATAAGTAAGAACTCTCCACAAGCACAGATCGTAAGTTCAGTACATTCTCGATTCAGGGAGGAGAAACCATGTCGAAGAAACGTTTTCTATGGATTACACTGGCGTTGTTAGCCATCCTCGCGATGGTAATCAGTGCGTGTGGCGCAACCGAACCGCCCACGGAGCAACCAACAGAACCGCCGGCAGGCGACGGCGGCGAAGTTGCGCCCGCAGAAGCGGTGGAAGTGTCCGTGTGGATGCACGCAGGCCAAGGCTCTGAGCGTGAAGTCATGGTCGCCATGGCCGAAGGCTTCAACAGCTCGCAAGATGCCTACGTCGTTGACCTCATCGAGCTGCCCGATGGTTCCTACACTGACCAGGTGAACGCCGCCGCATTGTCGGGTGATCTGCCCTGCTTGCTCGACTTCGACGGCCCCCTACTCTACAACTTCGCGTGGGCCGGATACTTGCGCTCCATCGGTGAATACGTCGATCCCAATACGATCGCCGATTTCTTGCCGTCAATCATCGCACAAGGCACCTATGACGAAAAACTCTACAGCCTGGGACAATTCGATTCCGGTCTGGCGCTCTACGGCAACAAGAGCTATCTCGAAGCCGCCGGCGTCCGCATCCCCACCAGTATCGATGATGCCTGGACCCTTGAAGAGTTCGAGGATGCCCTGGCGAAGCTCAAAGCGCTCCCCGAAGTCGAATATCCGCTGGATATGCACTTCAACTACGGACGTGGTGAATGGTATACATACGGCTTCAGCCCTATCTTGCAAGGCTTTGGCGGCGATCTTATCGACCGTGAGACCTATCTGAAAGCCGGCGGTACGCTAGACGGCCCTGAGTCAGTGGAAGCAATGCGCCACCTGCAACTGTGGGTTGAGAATGGCTGGGTCAACCCTGGTCAGACCACGGATGATGACTTCTATGGCTCCAAGACGGCAGCGCTGGTCTGGGTCGGCCACTGGATGTACAACACCCACAAGAATGAACTCGGGGACGATCTGGTACTCATCCCGGTGCCAGACTTCGGGGCCGGGCCAGCGACGGGGATGGGTTCCTGGAACTGGGGCATTACCAGCTCCTGCGAAACTCCCGATGGCGCCTGGGCCTTCCTGGAATACATGATCCAGTCCGAGAACATCGTCTTAATGACCGACGGCAATGGAGCCATCCCCGCGCGGAAGTCCGCGTTGGAATTGCGATCGGAACTGTTTGGTGCAGGCGGCGACCTTGAGATCTTCATCCAGCAGCTGGAGGGCGGCGTAGCGATCCCGCGCCCCATCACACCCGCTTATGCTACGATTACCAACGAGTTCGCGTTTGCCGTCGACACCATCGTGAATGGCGGCGATGTCAAGCAGGCGCTGACGGATGCGGCCGTCAATATTGACATGGACATCGAGGACAATGACGGCTACGGTTTTGGCGCCCCCGAAGCCCTGGCGCCCCCCGCCGAACCTATCAATGTCCAGGTCTGGATTCACGCCGGTCAGGGATCTGAGCGGGAAGCCATCAACGCTTCGGCGGCTGAATTCAACTCCATCCAGGATTTCTACGAAGTTGAACTGGTAGAACTGCCTGATGGTTCCTACACCGATCAGGTTAACGCGGCCGCTTTGGCGGGTGATCTGCCCTGCCTACTCGACTTCGACGGCCCCTTACTCTACAACTTCGCGTGGTCAGGGTACTTGCGTCCCCTGGATGAGTATGTATCGCCCGTGTTACTGAACGACTTCCTCCCCTCCATCGTGGCGCAGGGCGCCTACAAGGGTGAACTCTACAGTTTGGGACAGTTCGACTCCGGTCTTGCCATCTATGGCAACAAAGCCTACCTGGATGCTGCTGGTGTCCGTATTCCGACCAGCATTGCAGATGCCTGGACTCTGGAAGAGTTCGAGGATGCCCTGGCAAAACTCAAAGCGCTGCCCGAAGTCGAATATCCGCTGGATATGCACTTCAACTATGGACGCGGCGAATGGTACACGTACGGCTTCAGTCCTATCCTACAAGGCTTTGGCGGCGATCTCATCGACCGCAGCGACTACCAGCTGGCGACCGGCACACTGGATGGCCCGGAATCCTTGGCCGCGATGGAAGCGCTACAGCGGTGGGTAGACAGTGGCTGGGTCAATCCCGGACAGACCACCGACGACGACTTCTACGGCTCCAAGACTGCAGCCCTGGTCTGGGTCGGCCACTGGATGTACAACACCCACAAGGATGAACTGGGCGACGATCTGGTTCTCATCCCCATGCCGGACTTTGGGGCCGCCCCCGCGACGGGGATGGGTTCCTGGAACTGGGGCATTACCAGCTCTTGCGAAACTCCCGATGGCGCCTGGGCCTTCCTTGAATTCCTGCTACGTCCCGAGGAAATCATCCGCATGACCGATGGCAACGGCGCAATCCCGGCGCGCAAGTCGGCGCTAGCCTTGCGGGAAGACCTCTTCGGTAAAGACGGCGCTCTCAACATCTTCATTCAGCAGTTGGAAAGCGGTGTGGCGGTGCCACGCCCCATCACACCGGCATACGCCACGATTACCAATGAGTTTGCATTTGCCGTCGACACCATCGTCAATGGCGGCGACGTACAACAAGCCCTGACCGATGCAGCAAGCAACATTGATCAGGATATCGCAGATAACGACGGCTACAAGTAAGCTACTGTTTACCGCGGAGGCGCTCGGCAGCGCTCTGTCCGGGCGCCTCCCTTCACCTTGTCTCGTGGCTATCCCTAATATGTAAAGGAGTCCCGCTAATGGCTACACAATCAAGTACAAAGTCAGGCGGTTGGCGTAAAGATGAGGGCGCAATCGCCTGGCTCTTCACTTCACCGGCCCTGATCCTCCTTCTGTTATTCGTCGTTCTACCGTTCGTGATGGCCTTTATCTACGCTTTCACCGATCAACGACTGGTGCCAGGTCCCAATCCTACGAAGTTCGTGGCCTTACGCAACTTCACGCGTCTACTGGCGGATAAACGATTTCTCCGCGCCTTGCTCAACAACTTCACCTTCGTAGGCGTGGTAGTACCGATACAGACGACGCTGGCCTTGCTGTTGGCCGTGCTCATCAACCAGAAACTCAAATTCGTCAACATATTCCGCACCATTTACTTCAGCCCGGTAGCCATCACCATGGTCGTCGTATCGGTAGTGTGGGCCTTTCTCTATGAATCCAGTCCTAACGGCACGATCAATCGATTCATGAACATCATCACATTCGGTCTACTAGGACCACAGGATTGGTTAGGGAATCCCAAACTGGCCTTTCCGGCAATCATGCTGTTGTCGATATGGCAAGGCGTTGGTTTTCAGATGGTGATCTTCCTCGCCGGATTGCAGGAAATCCCGTTTTCTTTGTATGAGGCAGCGCAGATTGATGGCGCAAACAGGATTCAACAGTTCTTCAACGTCACCCTTCCCCAGCTCCGCAACACTACGATCTTTGTCGTTCTCTCGACGACGATCCTGGCCTTCCAACTCTATTCGCAAGTGGAGGTGCTGACCCGAGGCGGGCCCCAGAACACAACACAGACCATGATTTTCTATACCAAGGTCATGGGCTTCGAACAGGGAAAGATCGGGTACGCATCTGCTATCACGGTGATCTTCTTCGTGATCGTGCTGGGAATTTCTTTGATCCAACGTACTGTGCTTAGTGAAGAAAGGTCGGTAGATTGACATGTCAACAATAACTTCCATGCGTTCGAGTCTCAAATGGCAGAAGCGTGTGGCGACCACGCTCGGCTACATCGCTTTGGCGGCCTTGGGCTTTTTCTTCCTATTTCCCACCATTGCCATGATGGTGCTCTCTCTCCAGGCAGATGAAGTCCAAATCGCAAAAGACATGGGTTCTATCTTCATGTTCATTCCAAGGTCGATCTCTCTACAAAACTACCAGGATGTTTTCAGCCGTGTGGATTTTGGCAGAGCGTTCTTCAACTCCATCTTCGTGGTCACATCGATCATTCTAGTAGGGTTGGTCGTGAACAGCCTCATTGCCTACTCATTGGCGCGTATGCAGTGGAAAGGCCGCAACCTGGTGCTGAGCTTCGTCGTCGCCTTGATGATCATTCCTTTCGAGGCCATTGCCGTGCCGCTGCTCAAAGTGACCAACTCTTTCGGCTGGCTGAACTCCTATCACGTGCAGATCATCCCCTTTGTCGCGGATGCCTTCTCTATCTTCCTGTTCTACCAATTCTTCATTGGTCTCCCCAAGGACCTGGAAGAAGCCGCCCTGGTAGATGGCGCCGGCCGCTTCCGCATGTACTGGCAGATCATCGTGCCGCTCTCACGTCCCGTGTTTGCCACCGTCGCGATTCTGCAGTTCATCTTCAAATGGGGTATGCTGTTGTGGCCCCTCATGGTTACCCGGGGGCCGGAGTTCATGCCTTTACCGTTGGCTATGAATACGCTGTATGGTCAGGCGCCATTCTGGTGGGGCGACCGGTTTGCCTTCGCCACACTGATGACTTTGCCCACCCTGGGCGTCTTCCTGGCATTCCAGAAATGGTTTGTCCAGAGCGTGGCGACCAGTGGCGTGAAGGGCTAGGCGTAATCGTCGGTTTGTTCGTAAGGCATGACGCCGGTTTCGCCTCCTGTGAAGGTGCCAGGTATGTGATACTTGGCGCCTTGTTCAAACAAAGAGTTTTCAATGACATTACATTTGCCCGATCAATGGCTTTGGGATTTCTGGTTCGCACAAGACGGCCCAGACTATCACCTGTTCTACCTACAAGCATCACGCTCGCTAGGAAAAGAGGAACTACGCCACTGGCATACCTCGATTGGCCATGCAGTCTCTCGGGATTTGAAAAACTGGACTGTTTTGCCAGATGCTCTCCATCCAAGTCCCACAGGCTACGCCGCATTTGACGATTTCACCACCTGGACCGGAAGCATTATCCAGCACGAGGGATTGTGGTATCTCTTCTATACTGGAACTTCCCATGCCGAAAAAGGGCTTGTGCAACGCATTGGGTTAGCCACTTCACAAGACCTGATCAATTGGGAGAAACACCCCCACAATCCTATCCTGTGCGCCGACCCTCGCTGGTATGAGGTGCTAGATCAGAATATTTGGCCCGACCAAGCCTGGCGTGATCCTTATGTGTTCAGACACCCCCAGTCAGATGAATTTCACATGTTCATCACAGCACGTTGCAAAAGCGGATCGCCCGATGGGCGGGGAGTGATTGGGCATGGGCGATCCCAAGACCTGGTTCACTGGGAGATTCTACCTCCGCTTACCACTCCCGGAGATTTCGCATACCTGGAAGTCCCGCAGTGGGTGTCGCTGGCAGGAAAGCACTATCTGCTGTTCTGCGTTACGGACTCGGTTTTCTCACAGAAGCAGGTACAACAGGGCATTGAACCGTTGACCGGAACGTATTACATGCACGCCGACAATCCGCTTGGCCCGTTTACATCCCCAGTCCCTGCATCGCTTTATGCAGATAAACAGGGG
>JAFGNR010000285.1 GCA_016926915.1 Anaerolineae bacterium | reverse complement strand
GCCCCCGGATGCGACATGCCCTATGACGTGCCCATCGAGAATACGGTGGGGGTGCTGCAAGCCGTTCGCGACCCGCGCGGCGCCCGGCACATGCTGGCCCATTATCAGGCTACAGAGATCGACATTGACATCGCGCTGCCCGACTACGCCCATCTCGACAAGCCCCTGATCGAAGTCTTCACCCTCGATTCATCGACCTGCGCAGCGTGTGGTTATATGCTGGGCGCCGCGCAGCGCGCGGCCGCAGAGCTTGGAGACGCCGCCGATATGGTAGAATACAAGTTCACAACCCGCGAAAACGTCGCGCGGGTCAAGAAACTAGGCGTCGCGAACCTGCCCAGCATCTACATCAACGGGGAACTGCAGTTCTCATCGATCATTCCCGGAAACCGGGAACTGCTGGAGGCCATTGAAAAATACCGGAAGTAGCCTACCTTGCAGGCGCCCTATTCGAATTATCGCGCACCACCGCTACGTGACGCCCACAACACCTGAGGCTCAAGGAAACAGACCATGAAATTGCACATCGTCGGAGGATTTCTAGGGAGCGGCAAAACGACGGCCATTGTAAGCGCCGCAAAACTGCTCATGGCGCGCCCCTCGTCCCACGGGCGCAGCCTGCGCGTCGGCGTAGTGACCAACGACAAAGGGCGTCACCTGGTGGACACAGCTTTCTTCCGGGGCGCACAAATCCCCACGGTCGAGGTCCCCGGCGGCTGTTTCCGTTGTAACTACGGGGATTTTCAAGACCGGATCGCCCAGCTGCAGACCGATGCGCAGCCGGACGTGATCTTCGCCGAATCCGTCGGCTCGTGCGTCGATCTAGTCGGCCCGGTCGTCAAACCCTTGCTGGAAGCCAGCGATCTGGCGCTGGAGGCCATTACCTACTCGGTCTTCGCCGACATCCGCTTGTTGAGCCGTCGCTTGAAAGGCCAAGATTTGCCCTTCACCGAAGAGATTCTCTACATCTTCGATCAGCAGCTAGAAGAATCGCAGATCATCGTGGTAAACAAGATAGATCTACAGGATGGCGCCGCCGTTGCCGAAGTCATGAGCCTGGCACAACAACGATTTCCCGGACGGGTGATGCTGGGACAGAATTCACTATTACCCGAAGGCCCGGCCCGCTGGCTGACGCTGCTGGAATCCCCGAAGCCTCTGTTGCGCGACGGCCCGCTCGACGTTGATTACCGGCGGTACATGAAGGGCGCCGCCCAGATGTCGTGGCTCGACGAGGCTGTCACCTTTACCGTACCGGAAGGGCAAGGCCGCGCAGCCGTCCTCGCTTTCATCGCGACGGTGGTGCAGGAACTCCGTGGTGAAAACCGCCCGCTAGGACACCTAAAGTTCTTCATTCAAGCAGATTCAACGCGGGCCAAGATCAGCTTCACGTCATTGGAACAAGAGGGATGGGAATCCGAAGTGCCCGCGCTACCGGGAACCGAGATCATGGTTGTCACCAACGCGCGCGTGCAGATGCCCGCAACCCGGTTGCGAGCCATCGTAACGGATGCGCATGGGAACGCGGGACCCGGACGACAGCCGGTCATGAGCCAAACCTCCGGCATCCGGGCCTTCCATCCCCGCGTTCGCAAATCATCCGGAGATCCCGATCATAAGTGAGTTTCAATCAGTGGCGCGAATTCACCCTCCGGTGATTCGCTATTCGCATTTCGTATAAGGAGGCGCCATGCCGAAAAGCGATTTCGACCAATTAGCTATCAATACACTGCGTATCCTGGCTATGGATAGCGTTCAGAATGCCAACTCCGGGCATCCCGGCATGCCCATGGGCATGGCCGACGTGGCCTACATTCTTTGGACCCGCCACCTGAACGTCAATCCCCAGAACCCTCAATGGGCCAACCGCGACCGCTTCGTGCTCTCTGCTGGTCACGGTTCTATGTTATTGTACAGCCTACTCTACCTGACCGGCTTTCCCATGTCGCTGGACGACCTCAAACAGTTCCGCCAATGGGGCAGCAAGACACCCGGCCATCCCGAATACGAGCCGCATCTGGGCATCGAGACCACGACCGGTCCCCTGGGCCAGGGGTTCACCAATGGCGTAGGTATGGCCATCGCCCAAAAACACCTGGCAGCCCGCTTCAACCGGCCCGATTTCCCCATCTACGACCACAGAATCTACGCCATCGTCTCGGATGGCGAGATGATGGAAGGCGCAACCCACGAAGCCGCATCCCTGGCAGGACACCTGGGATTGGATAATCTCATCTACCTCTATGACGACAACGAAATCTCCATTGAAGGAAATACCGATATTACCTTCACCGAAGACGTTGCCAAACGTTTTGCGGCCTACGGCTGGCACGTCCAGGAGATCGACGGACACGACAGCAACGCCATCAACACAGCGCTCGAGACCGCCAAAACCACCCCCGGTAAACCGCATCTGATCATCTGCCACACCCACATTGCCTTTGGTAGCCCGAACAAGCAAGATAGCGAAACTGCGCACGGCTCACCACTGGGAGACAAAGAGGTCGGATTGACCAGACAGAACCTGGGCTGGCCCTCCGAGGAACCTTTTTGGGCGCCGGACGATGTCATTGCCTCCTATCGCCGGCGCGCCGGCGAGGGGCAGACTCTAGAGGATAAGTGGAACAACCTTCTGGACCGGTACACTGCCGCCTATCCGGAAGCCGCCACCGAGTTCAAGCGGCTGCTTTCCGGTGAATTGCCGGAAGGCTGGCAGACCGCACTGCCCACCTTCACGCCGGATGACGGCCCGATGGCTACACGCGCGGCCTCGGGCAAGACATTGAATGCCCTTGCAGCCGCGATCCCGGAGCTGATGGGCGGTTCGGCGGATCTGGAGCCTTCGAACAAGACCTATCTCAAGGGTTACAAAGAGTTCCAGAAAGCGACGCCCGAAGGCCGCAACTTCCGTTTTGGCGTGCGCGAGCTGGGCATGGCAGGCATACTCAACGGCATGGCGACCTATCCGGGCCTTCACGTCTATGGCGGCACTTTCATGGTTTTCTCCGACTTCATGCGGCCGGCCGTGCGCCTTGCCGCCCTGATGGGCCTGCCCGTGATCTACGTCTGGACCCACGATTCGGTTTACGTTGGCGAGGACGGTCCTACCCACGAACCGGTCGAACACGTGATGTCGCTGCGGTTGATCCCCGGTATGACGGTCATCCGTCCGGGCGACGCAAATGAGACCGTAGCTGCCTGGAAGGTAGCGCTGCAACACCCCGGCCCCGTCGCGTTGGCGCTCTCCCGGCAAAAACTCCCCATCTACTCGGAACCCTGCGCGGCTATGGAAGGAGTGGCCCGGGGAGGCTACGTGGTCAGGGGATCGCCGTTGGGTGAACCGGATATTCTGCTAATCGCGACAGGATCGGAAGTGTCCGGCGCTCTGGCCGCCCAGGAAATCCTGGCCGGACAAGGAATCGGCGCGCAAGTCGTGAGCCTTCCCTCGTGGGAGCTTTTCGAAGTGCAACCCGAGGACTACAAAGAGGCAGTGCTTCCGAAACACATCACCAAACGGCTGTCAATCGAAGCCGGCGTCACCACGGGTTGGGAGCGCTACGTGGGATGCAGTGGCGCGACCATGGGAATCAACCACTTCGGCGCCTCGGCCCCTTACCCGATACTCCAGGAGAAATTCGGCATGACGCCCGCAGACATCGCCCGGCGCGCGGCTGCCTTGCTGGCATCTTGAACGCCCACAGGCCAGAGGAGGGGGATGCAATGTGGGCGCATCCCCCTCCTCTGGTATCCGTCGAACCGCTCGCCCCCAGTTAGGGGATTTCCCCCAATATGTTTGAGGGGAATTTCTACGAACGATAGGGGGAAAGGCGGTTGTGTCTTTCATACTTTTGTGGTTTGATGTATTATTGAAGAGCATCTACATCAAGGGTAAGGTCCAGTATTCTTACCAATACCTTGCCTAAATTCTGCTCTAACGCCTACGCCATACCAACTAAGGGGGTGACCAGGGAAACGAATCATTATAAGAGGCTCTCAGTAGTAAAACCAATTTCCCCATAAACGCTTTAGGAGGATGAAATGTTCAAGAAGAATCTGTTGTTGGCTCTGACCATGATCGTCTTGGCCGCCATGTTGCTGTCAGCCTGTGGCGGCGCGACCACGCCAGAAGCCACCGAGCCCGCCGAAACGGCAGAACCTGTCCAACCTGCCGAGAAACTAGCCGTTGGTATTGTGCTCCCCACGAAGGATGAGCCGCGCTGGATTCAGGATGAGACCCGCTTCCGCGAGGCCCTCGAGGCCGCCGGT
>JAFGNR010000284.1 GCA_016926915.1 Anaerolineae bacterium | reverse complement strand
TTCACCTCAATCCAGCGCGCAACGCCGCTGATCTTCACCGCCGTCGCTTCTACCATTGCGTTTCGCACCGGCGTCTTCAACGTCGGCGTCGAGGGGCAGTTCTTCATCGGAGCCATTTTTGGGACGCTGGTCGGCTATGCGGTGAAATTGCCCATGATCATCCACCTGCCCCTGACTTTACTGGCCGGGTTCGTCGGCGGCGCAATTTGGGCTTACTTCCCCACGATCATGCGACAGAAACTGGGCGTCAGTGAGATCATCACGACCATCATGACCAACTATATCGCGACGTTCTTGATCTCCTTCCTGACCAACTACCCTATGCGTGCAAGTCCCACAACCCCGGAAACCCCCCCGGTGCAGCCCACGGCCCGGCTGGCGCAATTCGTGGAACTCACCGGCAGGTGGGGCAAGGGCACCCAAGCGCACGTCGGCATTCTGATCGCCATTGTGCTCGTGGGCGTCCTCTACTACATCTTCAAACGCACGACGATCGGGTACGAATGGCGGATGGTAGGGCTGTCCTTCCCATTCTCCGAGTTTGGCGGCATTGACCTCGATCGCACCTTCATCGGCGGCATGTTGGCCAGCGGAGGCATTGCCGGCCTCGGGGGGATCGTCGAGATTCTAGGGGTCTGGCGCGAGTACAAAGATCTGTTCGCCATCGGGTTCGGCTTTCGGGGGAACCTTGCAGCGCTATTGGGAGGGAGAACGATCATCGGGTCGGCCATAGCCGCATTGTTCTACGGCAGTATGGAGGCCGGCGCGCTCGGTTTGCAGTGGGCCACCGGTATTCCACGACAGCTCATCGATATCATCGTTGGGCTGATCATCTTTTTCATGGCAGCAGAAGGGATGTGGAACTTCGTGAAAGAGATCAAGCTTGGTGGGGGGCAGGAACTGGTCCGGCGAACCACCGAGGAGTCGGAGGTTTAACAGCGTCATGGATACTACGACCTTTGCTCAAATCTGGGATGTATTACAGCGCTACGTGTTCAACATCGCCAACCTCCAAGGCATGCTCCGTCTGGCAACCCCCGTCATCCTGGCCGGATTGTGTGCATTGATCACATCGCGCGCTGGCATTCTGAACATCGCCGGGGAAGGTATCATGCTGTTCGGCGCCTGGTTTGGCGTGGCAGGCAGCTACTTCTTCGAGAGCGCGATTGCCGGGCTGGTGGCCGCCATGTTGAGCGGCTTCGTGATCGGCGGATTGTTCGCCTTGTTCTCTCTCAAGTTCAAGGCAAACATCATCGTGATGGGAATTGCGATCAACATCTTCGCCGTCGCGGCGACAATCTTTCTTACGCGTGTAGTCTTCGGCACAGCTGGCGCTTTTGCCGACCCCAGGATCGCGGGGTTCGATCCCATCGAGATACCGCTCCTCAAGGACATTCCCATCATCGGCCCGTTGCTCAGCGGCTACACCTTCATTATCTACCTGACGTGGATTCTGGTAGGTCTCACTGCGATCTTCCTCTATCGCACGCCGTGGGGGCTGCACCTGCGCGCGGTGGGCGAGAATCCAGAAGCCGCCGAGACCCTGGGAATCAATGTCGAGCGGATCCGCTTTGGCGCCGTGATGGCCAGCGGAGTGTTCGCCTCGCTGGGAGGCGTCTATCTCTCACTGGGCCACTTGCAGATGTTCACCGATCAAATGTCGGCAGGGCGCGGGTTCATCGGGATGGCAGTCAACACCTTTGGCGGCGGCGAACCGGTCGGCGTCATGTTGGCCAGCTTCCTGTTCGGCTTCGTGGATACTATCGGGTGGCGCTTGCAAGGCGAGCGCCTGATCCCCGTCTACTTCATAAGTATGCTGCCCTATCTGGTCACGCTGATAGCCCTGACAGTCTTTACCCTACGCAAGAAACGTGCACGCATGCACGCCATGGGAAACAACAATAACCATGAGTAAATGACAAGGCGGCGCGGATCTCAATTCTGCGCCGCCTTATTTCGCGAAACTTGTCCGGCCGTTGTAACAAAGCAGGGTTGATATCACTTCTAAAAACCAGAGAGGTATTCCAACCTTGTACGAGGTCATTAACCACCAGGAGGTAAAGAGTATGGAGTTCCACATACAGTGCGATCCCAAGGACATTGCCCGGTACGTTTTCGTCCCCGGCGATCATGAGCGCGCGAAGAAAATCGCGGAACACTTCGACAAGCCCCGATTAGTCAGCGATAGCCGTGGCTACATGGTCTACACCGGCGCCGTCAGGGGAATCCCCATGACCGTGACCTCCACCGGTATCGGAGGGCCGCAGGTGGCCATGGGAATCGAGGAGTTGGGCCACATGGGCGCCGATACTTTCATCCGGGTGGGATCCTGCGGCGCCTTCCAGGATTTCATCGCCGTAGGCGATCTCATCATCCCCACCGGCATCGTCCGCGCCGGGGCAACCGCCCATCGCTATCTCCCACCCGCATTCCCGGCAGCGCCGAATTTCCAGATGCTCACTGCGCTGATCGAAACGGCGAATGCGCTGGAGATTCCGGTTCACGTCGGCATCGGTTGGGCAGGCGACGCATTCTATGCGCCGCTCGATCCGGGCCTGGCAGCGAAGTTCAAGCAAGCCGGCGTGCTCTCCATCGAGATGGAAAGCGATACCCTGTTCGTCGTCTCGAACTTCCGGGGGTGGCGGGCCGGCGCGATTTTCGCTAGCGACGGCACCTCTCAGGAAATCAAACCGGCGTGGGGCGAGGAAGCTTTCCGCAGGGGAGAGGAACAGGAAATCCGCATTGCCATCGCAGCAATGACGCGCATTGCGCTGGCCGACGCCGAGATGCCGGCCAAGTGAGGAGGTAAGATCATGGAATTCCATATTCGCTGTGACCCAAACGAAATCTCGCGCTACGTCTTTACGCCAGGCAGCCACTCGCGGGCCAAGAAAATCGCCGCTCATTTCGACGACGTCCACATCGTCAGTGAGAGTCGGGGATATCGCGTTTACTCGGGAACCGTCGCTGGCATCTTCATGACGGTGTCATCGACCGGCATGGGGGGGCCGACCACCGCGATCTGCCTGGAAGAGTTGGGACACATGGGCGCGGACACTTTCATCCGCGTAGGTTCGTGCGGCACCATGCAACCTTACGTCGATTGCGGGGACGTCATCATTGGCGCCGGCACCTTTCGCGCCGGGGGCACCGCCAACAACTACCTCCCGATCGAATTCCCGGCAGTGCCCAATTACTTCATCACCCGGGCATTGGTGGATGCCGCCGAGCGACTTGGCCTCAAGGCCCATGTCGGCCTGGGTTCGGCAGGCGATGCTTTCTACGCGCCACGGGGAGATCCCAAGTTTCGCGAGGTGCTTGCGGCCTCCGGCATTGTCTCCGGCGAGATGGAGAGCGATACCATCTTCGTGCTGGCCGCCCTGCGCGGCTGGCGCGCGGGCGCGCTCTACGCCTGCGACGGGACAGCAACGGAGACCAAGCCGGTCTGGTGTGAGGAAGCCTTCCAACAGGGAGAGGAAAACGAGATTCGCATCGCCATTGAAGCCATGAAGGCCATCGCGTTGGCGGATGGCGCGTAAGGAGAGACCACGTGGAGAAGAGAAAAGTCGTCATCGACTGTGATACCGGTGTAGATGATGCGATGGCCCTGATTCTGGGCATGCGCTCACCGGCGTTCGATGTATTGGGCATCACGACCACGGCGGGCAACGTCACCCTGGAAAAGGTCGTGCGGAACACCCTGGTCGTCGTGGAGCATGCACAGAGAGAGGTTCCCGTCTATCCGGGCGCGTCCCGCCCGCTCATGGGCGCCTGGGATACGGCTGAAAACGCCCATGGTTCCGATGGGTTGGGGGACGTCGGATTTCCAGACCCGGAACGTACTGCCGAGACTACCCACGCGGTCGATTTTCTGATCGAGACCTTCATGAATTCCGGGGAACCGGTCCACCTGATCACACTGGGGCCATTGACCAATGTGGCGCTGGCCCTGGCAAAGGCGCCGGCGTTGGAACACCATATTGCATCGCTGGTGATGATGGCGGGCGGTATCAACGGCGGCAACGTCACGGCGGCGGCAGAGTTCAACGTGATCGTCGATCCGGAAGCAGCGGACATCGTTTTCCGCAGCGCCATCCCCAAGACTATGGTAGGGCTTGGCCCTATTATGCAAGGCGGCAGCATCAAGGCCGAGGACGTGGCGCAGTTCGAGCAGGCGGGCACACCCTGGTGCGATATGGTCGGAAGACTCCTGCGCCAGCGTATGGAAGCGTGGCAGGCAATCGTCGGTGAAGTGCGCCCCACGATGCCGCCCGATCTCGCAGCCATGGGGGTAGCCCTCGATCCCGACATTGCCCAGGCGACCCCGTACCACGTCATGATCGAACTCAACGGGACCCACACGCGCGGCATGACCCTGGCAGACCGCCGCTGGTATCGCAAGCTTTTCGACGACGCCCCGGCGCCTAACGTCAACGTCGTCACCGAGATCGACAACGACCGGTACCGCAAACTGGTGTTAGACACACTATTGGTGCAGTAAGGAGGAAACCTAATGAACCCACCAACTCTGGAATGGGAGAGTAAACGCCGGGAGGCCGCCGAGTTCATCCGTACACGCTGCAGTCTGGCGCCGCAAATCGGCCTGATCCTCGGCTCCGGCCTGGGCGCCCTGGCCGACGAAATCCAGGACCCTACGGTGATTCCCTACGCGGAGATTCCCCATTTTCCGGTTTCCACCGTAGCCGGACACGCGGGCGAACTCGTCATAGGACATCTGGAGGGCAAACGCGTCATCGGGATGAAGGGACGCTTCCACTACTACGAAGGCTACACGATGCAACAACTGGCTTTCCCGGTATGGGTAATGCGGACCCTGGGCGCAAAAATTCTGATCGCCACAAACGCTGCCGGAGGCGTCAACCGCGCCTTCCGCGCAGGAGATCTGATGGTGATCGTGGATCACATCAACTGGATGTTCAATAATCCGTTGATCGGCCCCAACGATCCCGAACTGGGCGTGCGATTCCCCAGCATGGCGCTGGCCTACCCCTGGGAGTTAGTCGAAGTAGCGTTGCGAGCGGCAGAGTCCGAAGGGATTCACCTGCAGAAGGGGGTCTATCTGGCCGTCACCGGTCCGGCCTACACGTCCCGCGCCGAGAGCGAGATCTACCGACTGTTGCGAACCGATGCCGTAGGCATGTCCACGGTTCCCGAAGTCATGGCTGCCACGCACGCCGGTATGAAGACCTTGGGGATTTCGTGCATCACCGACGTCGCCAGGGACCCCAAAGCCGGGCCACGCGGCATCTTGACCCACGAAGAAGTCGTCGAAGTTGCCAACCGCGCCAAACCGAGGTTCATCAAACTAATGCGGGCGATTCTGCGAGACATCGCAGTCTGAATCAAGAGACCCACACAGGAGCATTCCATGAAAATCTACTTCGCAGGACCGCTCTTCACGCCGTACGAACGAGAGTACATCTCGAAAAGCGCGCAAGTACTGCGCGAAAACGGCATCGATCCTTTCGTACCACACGAAAGCCCAAAGGTGGAGCTTCCCGATGACACCCGCAGCCGCGCCAAACGGTGCTTCGACAACGACTTCAAAGGCATCAGCGAAGCCCACGCCATGTTAGCCATCGTCAATGGCACTGAGGTAGATGACGGTACGGCGGCGGAAATTGGCATCTTCTACGCGTTGATGAAGACCGATCCGGCGAAGAAGGGTATTGTAGCACTGCACAACGATTTCCGCACCGGAGAAGCCGGAGAAGGCAAAGGACTAAACAGTTTCGTCCTCGGCTGCCTGCGCGAAGTTGGCGTGATCTGCAAGACCGTAGAGGAAGCCCTGGAACATCTCAAGGCGTGGAAACAAGCATTGAGCGACGAGGGCGTACTACAAGAAGAGGAGGCAGCCGCATGAAGGTCTATTTTGCCGGCCCCCTGTTCACCCCTTACGTGCAACATTTCATCTCGGAGCACGCGCGTATTCTGCGGGAGCACGGCATCGAGGTGTTCGTGCCCCACGAGAACTTCACGCTCCATGTAACGTCCGAGATGATAGACGTTGTCGTCGGAATGGGACTACTGGATCGCACCGGGGTCGAAAGCCGTGACGTAGCCCAACATATCAATACCTTGCTGCGAAAAGGAAAGGTCACGCGAGAGCAATTGGATCTCCCGCCGGTGACGCCGGAAATCATCTTCCAGAAAGACTACGAGGGATTGTCCACCGCCAACGCCGTTGTAGCGCTGTTAGACGGCGCCCAGGTCGATGATGGAACCGCCTGTGAGATCGGCATCTTCTATGGATTGCTGCGAGAAGACCCGACGAAGAAAGGAGTCATTGGATTCATGACCGATTTCCGGGGGACACGCAAGGCAAAGCATGGATTCGGCATCAACTTGTTCGTTGAGGGCGTCATTGAGGAATGCGGCAGGATCGTAGACGACTTCGATGAGGTCGTAGCACAGCTTCTCTCCTGGGATTCGGAATAATCAACGTACTTCCTCTTCTACCGCCAGCGGACAGGGCAGGATCACACTGCAACCGCCACCGCGCCCCTGTCCGCTGGCTGCCCTTTACGACATATGTACCGCTACGGCAGAGGTCACAACGAAAATGGGAATCATGAGACGTGTCAATCGAGGTATTCACGATTACTACTTACAGATTCGGAAATTCAACAGGAACATCCGGCTGCTGTTGATCAGTTCAATCCTGGGTGGCCTCGCGCAGGGAATCTTTAGTGTGGATTTCAACCTCTACATCCTCTCCCTCGGCATCGAACCGGATAGTCTGGGACGGATTCTGAGCGCCGGGCCGTTTGCCCATGCCCTGGCCTCGATTCCCATCGGGTTCATCGGCGAACTTCTGGGTCACAGGGTCGCGTTCACAGCCATCTACGGCATTGCAGGCATCGCCCATCTGGTTCAGGTAGCCACGCCAAACACAACCGTGATTGCCGTGGCGGCTTTTGTGAGCGGTCTGGCGCTCTCCGGTAACTTCGTGGTGCGGTTGCCCTTCCTGGCGGCCAATGTATCGGGATCAGAGCGCACCCACGTCTTCAGCCTTGATACCCTGATATTCGGTCTCACAATGGCCCTCGGGTCATTATTGGGCGGCTTTCTGCCCAATGCCATGCGCTGGTTGACAGATGATCTCACATTGCAATACCGGTACACCCTTTACGTCTGCGGCGCCCTGCTGCTGTTGGCCGTCGTTCCCATCTTGTTCATCACGCCCCCCCCGACCCACCCCAGGAAAGGGAAAATCAGCCTCCATCCGTACTTATGGGGCATCGATGGATTCACCGTGCGTTCGGCGGCCGTGGAGCTCTTCATCGGGGTGACCCTGGGACTGGTCTACCCGTTCATGAACCTCTATTTCATCTACCATCTGGGGGTGGGCCGCGAGTATTACGGCACCGTAGCAGCGTTGCTGTTCATCCCGACCACGATAGCCGCGCTGCTAGGCCCTGCATTGGCCTCCCGGTTCGGCACCGCGCGCACGGTCGTGGCGTCGCGATATATGATTCCCATCACAACGCTGCTCATGGCCCTCACCACGGTACCCTGGTTGGGCGCCGGCGGTTTTTGGGCCTACCGGGGCCTGTTCAGTATGTCACAGTCTTTGTGGTTTGCCTTTGTGATGAAAAAGGCAGCGGAACGGGCGAAATCTGCCGTCTCTGCCTGGTTGGAGATCACATTCTGGCTGGGGCAAGCCCTTGCCGCCCTGGTCACCGGTTCGCTGTTAGCAGATTCCAACTACGTCTTGCCATTTTATCTTTCGACCGCGGCGGCCCTCATCACCGGTATCCTGACACAGGTGTTCATCGGTTCGCGATCCCGCTGGGGTGGTGAGGACGAACAGGAAACGCCAACCGAGATCGAGCACACGGAGACACTATGAACGTCGCTTTCCAACGCATCCTCAGGTATCTGGACAGTTTACGGAGCTTCAACCGCAACTGCTGGCTGCTTTTCGCAGCAATCACGCTAAACGGCATCGCCCAAGGCATTTTCCTGGTGATCTTCAATCTCTATATCCTCTCAATGGGCATTGGGTCTGACGTGCTAGGGGCGATTCTAAGCGCCGCCCCCTTTGCCCAGGCGATCATCTCGATTCCCATCAGCTTGTTGGGGGAGGTCATCGGCTTCAAACGGGCCTTCTTGCTGACCTTTGCCCTCTCCGGTGTGGCCAAGTTGGTCCAGGCGGCAACGCCCAATGTGCCCTTGATTGCCCTCGCTGCCTTTGTCGACGGCCTGGCCCTGTCGGGCAGTTTCGTCATCCGCCTACCCTTCCTCGCCGCCAACACGGGAACCGATGCCCGAACCCGTGTCTTCAGCGTCAACAGTATTCTGTTCAGTCTGTCGCTCTCGCTGGGGTCGCTTTTCGCCAGCTTCTTGCCCAACCTCTTCCAGTCGCTCACCCCAAATCTCACCCTGGCCTATCGCTATACCCTCTACGTTGCCGGTGGAATTGCCCTACTTGCGATGCTGCCCACCCGCGCGTTGGCGAGCACGTCTGTCGTCACGCAGAAACGCCCCCAGCTGCGTGACTATCTTTGGCAGGCCAACCGCCTGGCACTTCAACAAGGAGTCGTGGCGCTCTTCGTCGGTATCGGTCTCGGCATCGTGGGGCCTTTTATGAACCTTTTCTTCATCTACCACCTGGGGACAACTCGCGAGTTCTACGGCGCCGTCTCCGCGCTCGCCGTCATTCCCGCTATTTTGGGAACCTTGATTATCCCTCGCCTGGCGACCCGGGCCAGAAGCCCCATCGGGTTGATCACGTTCATGCGTATGTTCATCCCAGTTTTCCTGATCGGGTTCGCACTCACAGCAAACCCATGGTGGGGCACCTTCACTTTCTGGGGACAGAATGCCCTCTTCTTCATGATTCAACCCATCGCGTTCGCCTTCGCCATGAATGTCGGCGACAGTGAGGCTCCCGTAGTCTCAGCATGGCTCAATACAGCCTATTGGATCGGCAACGCTATCGCGGCGCCGGTCACCGGAGCGTTTTTCGCCCAAGGTGATTACCGGTTCCCCCTCTATCTGGCTTCGGTAGCGGTCATCATCTCTGGTGTATTCAATCAACTCTTCTTCGCTCCTCTCGAGCGGAGATTGAGGGAAGGAGTGGTCTAACATGGAAGCACGTTCGCACCGAGTGGCAGCAGCGCGCGGGGATCAGCCCCTGGACTTGTTGATCGAAAACGTCCGGCTGGTGAATCTCTACACCCGGGAGATCTATCAGATCGATATAGGTATTTCCGGCGCCTATATTGTCTTCGCCGGGCCAGGTTCCTGGACAGGACCGGCGCCCAAGAAGAAATGGGACGGACAAAGTCGCTATGCCGTTCCGGGTTTGATCGATACCCACATCCACATCGAAAGTAGCATGGTCAACCCCAGGAACTTCGCGGCCGCCGTCTTACCGCACGGCACCACCACCGTCATGATCGATCCCCACGAAATCGGCAACGTCCTCGGGTTGCGCGGCGTGCGCTATATGCTGGAGGCCTCGGAAGACCTGCCGCTGAAGGTCTTCGTGCAGGCTCCCTCATGCGTCCCCGCCGTTCCCCAACTGGAGACGGCCGGCGCGAATTTCGGGGCAAAAGAGGTCGCAACCATGCTCGGTTGGGAACGGGTCGTGGGACTGGCAGAAGTCATGGACTACGTCGGCGTCGTCCAGCAGAACGACCGGATGCGGGAGATCGTCGACGCGGCCTTCCAACGCGACGTCATCATCAGCGGGCATTGCCCGGCGCTGCGCGGTCGTGATCTGTCCGCCTACATGGTGGGCGGACCTATTTCGGATCACGAAGGCTCCACCTACGACGAGCTGCTGGAAAAACTGCGCCTGGGCATGACCGTCGAGGCCAAGGTCTCCAGTTTCAGCGAAAGCATCTCCATCCTGGCGCGGATTACCAGGGATCTGGGAACCGTCCCGCCGAATCTGGTCATGTGCACCGACGACGTCCATCCTGACGATCTCTTGCACAAGGGACACTTGGACCGCGTGGTGCGCAGCGCCATTGCCGCCGGTATTCCCGCCATCGATGCCATCCGCGCAGCCACCTGGCACGCGGCGCTGCGCACGCGCCAGCACGAACTCGGCGCCATCGCGCCGGGGAAACGCGCCGACTTACTGCTGGTGACCGACCTCAATACTTTCACCGTCGATGAGGTCTTCGTCGACGGGCAGTTGGTCGCAGAAAAGGGGAACCTGGTCATCGCACTTCCCAACACTGCGTTCGCCGTTGAGAAAGAAAACACCGTGCATCTGCCCTCGCGCCCCACACCGGAGGATTTCATTCTGCGTGCACCGCCGGGCAAAGAAACTGCAACCGCGCGCGTGATGACCATTGGGCCGGATTACGGCCGGCGCCTGGAAACCGTAACCCTCCCGGCGCGCGATGGCAGCGTCGATATTTCGGACGCGCCCGATCTCTGCCTAGCGTCGGTCATCGAGCGGCACGGGCGCACGCAGAACCATAGCCTGGTTTTGGTCAAGGGAATCGGAATCTGGGCCGGCGCCGTCGCAACGACGGTGGCGCACGATTCTCACAACCTCCTGGTGGTCGGGCGCGACGTTGCCGACATGGCGCTCGCCGCCAACGCCCTTGCCGACAGCGGCGGGGGCATCTGTTGCGCGCGTGCGGGCCAGATTGCGGCCCTGCTGCCCCTGCCGATCGCCGGTTTGATGAGCGCCGAGCCGGTGGAAACCCTGGTTCCCCAGATGGAAGCGCTCAATGCTGCGCTCAGGAAGCTGGGGCTGCCGGAAAAGAACCCCATCAGCCCCATCATTGCGTTGGCCCTGCCCGTCATCCCCGATTACAGCGTTACGGACCTGGGGTTGGTGGACGTCAACGCGCAACGCGTAATTCCGATCTGGGTGGATGAGAGCTGACATCGGGAGAGGAAATGAGTATGGCCGATTATCATCGTCTCTTGCGGGTGGCCCGTGGCGAAGAGCCGGCCGACCTGGTAATTCACAACGGGCAGCTGCTCAACGTGCTGAGCCGCGACGTGTACCCCGCGACCGTTGGAATCTGTGAAGATACCATCGCCTACGTCACGAATCCCAGATGCACGGGCGGTCGCTGCGAGGGCAAGACCATCATCGATGCTGCCGGGATGTGGCTCAGTCCGGGCCTTATCGACAGCCACATGCACATCGAGAGCAGCCACGGTACCCCGGCCCGCTTCGCCGACGCTGTGACGCCGCGCGGCGTGACCACGGTGGCCCAGGATCCCCACGAAATGGCCAACGTCCTGGGAATCGAAGGCGTGGCCTACATGCGACGCGCCTCGGAGGGCCTGCCGCTCCGGGTCTTCACCTTCGTTCCCACATGTGTGCCCTCCGTTCCGGGGCTGGAAACCGCCGGCGCCGCCTTCACGGCTGCCGACGTCGATCAGCTACTCAATGACCCCAACACCCTCGGATTAGCCGAAGTGATGGATTATTGGGGCGTGGTACGCCAAGCGCCCCGCATCACTGACATCGTCAAATTGGGGCGCGAGCGCGGCGTGATTCTCACCGGGCACGTGCGATTTGAGGATGACCGCGATCTGAATGCTTACCTGGCTGCACACATCGAATCCGACCACGGATACATGACAGCACAGCAGATGTTGGACCGCGTTCGCCTGGGCATGGTGATGGAAGTTTGCTGCGCTCCGCACCGCGACAATATCCCGGAAGCCGTCGCTCTATGGAAGGAACGCGGGCGCCTGGAAGGCATGGTCTTCGTGACCGACGATGTGCCCCCCAGCGACCTGCTGGCGGAAGGACACCTGGATCGCGGCGTGCGGCGCGCCATCGCCTTGGGGATGGCGCCGGTCGATGCGGTACGCGCCGCCAGCCTGGCTCCAGCCCGGCGTTTGCGACGCTACGACCTGGGCGCTATCGCCCCAGGCTATCTCGCCGACATTCTGGTGCTGCGCGATCTGGAAACGTTTGACGTCCACCTGACCCTGACCTCAGGACGCATCGTGGCCCGCGATGGCGCGATGATTGCGCCCTCGGTCTCCACTCATGCCTTGCCGGAGTCGGTGCAGAATTCCGTCAAACTTCCGCCGCTGACTGTCGACGATTTCGTGCTGCGCAGTCCGGCGGGCCGCATCAACGCCTGGGTACTCACACAACGGGGACGCGGCCCACTCGAGAGGCGCCTCCTGGACGTCGAAAACGGGATCGTGCAGTGGGAACCGGCGCCTGATCTGGCCCTGGTCGCTGTCTGGCACCGGCATGGACACAACGCCAACCGGTCTTTCGTCCTGCTGGCAGGCTCAGGCTTGCAGGCGGGAGCGCTCGCCACGACTTATGCCCACGATTCGCACAACCTGGTGGTCGTGGGCCGCAATCCGGCGGACATGGCGCTCGCGGCCAACACACTAATCGCGCGCGGCGGCGGGTACGTCGCGGTTGCAAGCGGGGAGATACGTGCGTTGGCGCCGCTGCCCATAGCGGGCCTGCTGGCCGACGTACCCATCGACGAGTTGGCACGCGCCTTCGCAGCCTACGAACACGCGGCGCGCGAACTGGGCGTCGCCGAACACCCCATCAGCCTGGTCACATCGCTGCCGTTGCCGGTCGTGCCGCGCTTCCGGCCCACCGACATGGGGCTGGTCGATGTCGACCGCCAAACATTTATCCCGGCATTCGAACCTGAACTTGAAGGCGCACCGTCAACAGATCGCGGTAATCAAGCCGATCGCACTTCATATCAATCCGGTAAATCTTGTCCAGTATAATAGAGGAGGAACTATGACCCAGCGTCCGAAAATCACAGTGGTCGGTAGTTTCAACACCGATCTTGTGGTACGCACACCACGCATGCCCATCAAGGGCGAGACCATTCTCGGCGGCCCTTACCATACCGGTCCCGGCGGCAAGGGCGCCAACCAAGCCGTTGCAGCGGCGCGCCTGGATGCCGCTGTGACTATGGTGGTCAAACTGGGCCTGGACGACCTGGGCGACAAAGCCGAGGCCAATCTGCGCAACGAAGGCATCGATCCCGGCTACATTCTGCGCACGGACGCCTCCCATACCGGCGTCGCCTTCATTATCGTCGACGATGAAGGGGAAAATATGATCGTTGTCGCCGCTGGCGTCAACGAGCTGCTCACTCCTGAAGACGTCGATGCCGCCCGCGAAGCCATCGAGAGCGCCGACATCCTCCTGGTCGAGTTGGAATCACCCATGGAAACGGTCGAACGCGCCGTTCATATCGCCCACGAAGCCGGCGTGACCGTACTGTTGAACCCGGCGCCGGGCCAGCCCTTGAGCGACGCGCTGCTCAAGCAAGTAGATGTCCTCACGCCCAACGAAACCGAGGCCGAGATCATCACGGGGCGCCGGATCACCAACCTTGCCGAGGCTGAAGATGCCGCCCGCAAGCTGCTGGCCACGGGGGTTGGCGTCGTGATCATCACACTGGGCGCCAATGGCGCCCTGATTGTCGATCACGAGCAAGTACAGCACGTACCGGGCCAGAAAGTCGACGTGGTGGATACCACGGGAGCGGGAGATGCCTTCAACGGCGCGCTAGCCGTCGCGCTGGCAGAGGGCATGCCCCTGGGAACAGCCGTGGCGTTCGCCAACGCCGCCGCCGCGCTGCAAGTGACCAAGGTGGGAACCGCTCCGGCGATGCCGTACCGTCACGAAGTCGCAGCACTGCTGGGCGCCTGAACATGCCCCATGCCCTCGAAGTTTATCACGACGCGGACCTTGTTTTCCATAGCGATGGAAAATGGCTGCACCCGCTGTTCGATCTGGAAGGTTTCCTGGCAACCGCGGCCTACGAACCGGAAGACCTCGCGGTCCGCGACAAAATCGTCGGGCGCGCGGCGGCGCTGCTGATGATCCACCTCGGCATTGGCAGGGTGCATGCCGGTATTCTCAGCGAGTTGGGCCGGGAAGTCCTGACCTACCATCACATCCCGTTCACCTACGAGGCGCTGGTGGAGCGCATCTCCTGCCAGACCGAAAGCCTGTTGAGAGAAGAAACCGATCCAGAACGCGCCTACAGCGTGCTCCGGGAACGCGCCCAGCGCTAATGGAATGGTTGTCGGTGCGACGAAAGGAGTTAGCATGTTGCAGTATCACGTGAAGCTGAAACCAGGCGACGTCGCGCCCTACGTCTTGTTGCCGGGGGACCCAGGTCGGGTACCCTTCATCGCGGCCCTGTGGGACGAGGCAGAGAAAATCGCCGAGAACCGCGAGTACACCACCTATACAGGCGCCTACAAAGGCGCGCCGATCTCGTGCACCAGCACGGGGATCGGCTGCCCCTCGACAGCAATTGCCCTGGAGGAGCTGGCGCGGGTCGGGGCGCACACTTTCCTGCGGGTCGGCACCTGCGGCACCTTCCAGGACTACGTCCACAACGGCGACGTCGTCGTCTTCGATTCGGCGATGCGGTACGATGGCGCCTCGCATCTCTACGCCCCGCTCGAGTTTCCAGCTGTGGCGCACCACGAGGTGGTGCAGGCGTGTATCGAGGCAGGGAAGACTTTGGGCCTGCCTTTCCACGTGGGAACCACGCGCTCTGCCGACACCTTCTACGCTTGCCACCCGCAGCCGGGATCCTCATTCAACGACTACTGGCAATCGAACTGGAAGGAGCACTTCCAGGATCTGAAGCGCCTCAACGTGGTCGGGGCCGAAATGGAAGCCAGCATCATCTTCGTCCTGGCCCGCGTCTGGGGCCTGCGCGCCGGCGGCATGGCTGTCGTTCTCGATAACGTATTGAAGGTCACGGGGGATACCGGCGAATTCGACCCGCAGGCGGATTTCGATCACAGCCAAGATAACCTGGAACATATGTGCCGGATGGCATGCGAGACCGTCCGGATTCTGCATGAATTGGATAGAAAGGAGTCGCTATGAATAGCCGTTTTGGAGTCCTGACCGTTGCCCCTGATTTCCTGATCACCGCAGAGATAGTGCACGCCATCACCGATGGCTACGTGGATGCGTTGCAGACGCTGGGAGGCGCCCCCTTGACGGAAACGCAGCTGGATCATCCCGCGCCGCTTTTCATGCTCATTGCCACCGGCGGCACGGAGAACGTGGTGCTCAAGCTGCACGAGGCGCGCCAGCAACACGTACCGGACGAACCGGTCTTCCTAATCGCACATCCCAGCCACAATTCCGTCCCTGCCGCCCTGGAAGTTCTGGGACGTCTGCAACAGGATGGCGCCACGGGCCGTATCTTCTACCTCCAAGGGCCAGACGATGAAGCGGGACTGCAACAGATCATCGCTGCCGTCCACGATCTCGCGGTTCACGAACAGCTACAACAGGCGCGCATCGGCCTGGTAGGCGATCCCTCGGACTGGCTGGTCGCCAGCATGCCGGGCGCCGCCGCCGTCAAGAAAAGCTGGGGACCGGAGGTCGTACCTGTTCCCATGGCAGAGCTCGAGGCGCGGTTAGCCGGGATTGAGGTCGACGACGCAGTGACCGCGCTCGTCGCTGAGCTGCAACAGGCCGCCAGCGAAACTCGGGAGCCTTCCAACGCCGAGCTGGTGGAGGTCGTCCGGGTGTATAAGGCGCTGCGCAAGGTCGTGGACGACCGCGCGCTGGATGCCCTCACGCTACGCTGCTTCGACCTGGTGCTCAATCTGAAGACGACGGGATGCTTCGGCCTGGCCCAGCTGACGGATGAAGGCATCATCGCCGGCTGCGAAGGCGACCTCGTCAGCACCGTTGGCCTGTTGTGGGCTTACAAGCTGCTGGACAAGATTCCGTGGATGGCCAATCCGGCCCAGTTCGACGAAACAGAAAACGCTTTCTGGCTGGCCCATTGCACCGTGCCGCGCCGGATAGTCGAGAGTTACCGGCTGCGCTCCCACTTCGAATCGAGCCTGGGCGTCGGCATCCAGGGGATATTGCCCTCTGGCCCCGTCACCTTGCTGCGTATCGGCGGCAAAGAGATGCGCGCCCTGTGGCTGGCCGAAGGCGAGCTCCTGGAGGCCGGCGAGGCCGAAAACCTCTGCCGCACGCAGGCCCGGGTCCAGCTGAGCCTGGGACACGTCACGGACCTGCTGCATGCCCCGCTGGGCAACCATCTCGTGCTGGTTCCGGGACACCACGCCGACCGGCTTCTCGCGTGGTGGGAAACGTTCGTGAAATAGAACGTTGCTTTGTTCGCATCGCCCGTGGGCGAGAACAGGAGTTACCATGAACGAGAAGCGCCCGTGCGACCTGCTGATCAAACAGGTCACGGTACTCAAACCCGACATGGCGTTGTATAGAGATACCGCCATCGCCATCCATCAGGGGCGCATTGTCGCGATCAACCGCTCGACCCTCCTGGAAGAAACCTACCGGCCGGCGACCACGATCGATGGCGCCGGAAAGGTAGCGCTGCCGGGCTTGATTGACGCCCATACCCACGTCTGCCAACAGCTCCTGCGGGGGCGCATCACGGATGAACCGCCCATGATCTGGGTGAACTTCCTGGTGCCTTATGAGAGCGCCCTGGAGCCGGAGGATGTCTATTGGAGCACCCTGCTCAGCGGTGTGGAGATGATCAAGGCCGGCATCACCTGCTTTGCCGACGCCGGCGGTCGCCACATGGCTTCCGCTGCCCGCGCCGTCGAGGCGTTGGGACTGCGGGCCTGTATTGCGCGATCCACCATGGATTCGGCGACTTTCGTGCCGGATACCATGAAAGACACCACAGCGGGCGCCATCGCCAAAACTGAGGCGCTGTTCGACGCCTGGCATGGCAAGGCCAATGACCGGATTCACATCTGGTTTTCCCTACGCCAGGTGATGACGTCGACGCCCGCCCTGGTAGAAGGTATTGCTGCCAGCGCCCGGCAGCGGGACGCCGGTCTGCACATCCACCTGGCTGAACACCTGAAAGAGGTGGAGCATTGCATGGTGAACTATGGGAAGCGCCCGGCGGCGTGGCTCGACAGCCTGGGCTTCCTGGGTCCGGACGTCCTGGCGGCGCACAGCGTCGTGCTTTCGGATCGCGAGGTACAGTTGGCGGTCGAGCGCGGCGCGACGCCCGTGCACTGCCCGCGTTCCAACCTCAACTCCCACGGCTTTCCCAAAACGCCGCTCTTCCTCGCCCTGGGTTCTCCCATCGGGTTGGGCAGCGACGGCGCCTCCGGCGGCAAGATCGATCTCTTCGCAGAAATGCGGCTGCTCAAGAGCGCCATCCAAGCCAGCCGCGGCCTGCCGATCAACGACGCTACCGTCCTTCCGGTCGAAGATGCCCTGCGCATGGCCACTGCAGGCGGCGCGCGTGCAGTGCGACTCGAACGTGACATCGGCGCCCTGGACGTGGGCAAGAAGGCTGACCTGATCCTGGTGGACAGCACCGCGCCGCACCTCTATCCCACGCACAACCTGTTGCGAACGCTCGTGATGAGCGCGACCCCCCAGGATGTGCAAGATGTCATCGTCGATGGCGTCGTCCTCATGCGCGACCGGCGCCTGACGCAGATCGACGAGGAAAAAGTACTGCGAAAAGCCAACGAGCAGCTTATCGCCATTGCCCGCCGCGCAGAATTCTGAACGTGACGGGTCGAAAGGTAGCAACCATGAAACGGCGCTTGATGTTTACCCTGTGCGCAATCGCGCTAATCCTATCGGGCTGCGGTCGCTCAGCCGCTGACGGCAACGACGCCGCCTCGACGCCCATCCCGACCGGGGAGCCGCGCCGGGTGATTATCGATACCGATATGGCGGCCGACGACTGGATGGCGATTCTGTTCCTGCTGCAACGCCCTGACATCGTCGTCGAAGCCATTACCGTCACCGGCGCAGGAGAAGCCCATTGTGGTCCCGGAACCCGGCATGCCCTGGAGTTGATTGCTCTGGCGGGGGAACGGGAGATTCCGGTCGCGTGTGGCAGCGAAACGCCGACCCAAGGGGAGCACGTCTTCCCCTCCGGTTGGCGCGCCGCAGTGGACACCCTCTATGGCCTCACACTTCCAGAAAGCGCAGAGGAAGTCTCGCCGGAATCCGCAGTCGAGTTACTGATCTCGATTATTCGTGATGCGCCCGGCGAGATCACCCTGCTCACGTTAGGGCCGCTCACCAATGTCGGGGAAGCGCTGCAACAGGCGCCGGCGCTGGCGGACGACATCGCCATGATCTACGTCATGGGGGGCGCCGTGGAAGTGGGCGGCAATATCCACGATCGCGCCATCGGCAACAGCGTCGCCGAATGGAATCTCTACGTCGATCCCCACGCGGCGGCGCTCACGTTGGCCTCCGGCGCGCCGCTGACCTTCGTCCCGCTGGATGCCACCAACGACGCCCCGGTCACCCGCGATTTCTACGAGAAGTTAGCAGCCAGACACACTACCCCCGAGGCGACGTTCGTCTTCGATCTACTGATCCAGAATCGCGGCTTCATCTCTTCGGGCGGCTATTACTTCTGGGATCCGCTGGCGGCCGCGGTCGTGGCCGATGAAAGCGTCGTCACCCTCGAAACCCGCTCCCTCACGATCATCGAAACCGAAGGCCCTACGAGCGGGCAAACAGTGGTTGCTGGCGACGGCGCTGACGTGCGCGTGGCCCTGGCGGCAGATCGCGCGCGATTCGAACGGCTGTTTTTGGAGGCGCTCAACCGTCCCTGACCTATGAACAAAATCGCTACCCTCTCTGCGCCGGACGCGCCGGTGAAAGACAATGTCGCAAAACTGGGGGCCTACTTGCTTCAGCTGCTCCCCTTCGTGGGCCTGAGCTTCATTGTAGGCTCCCTCCTCGTCCTGTGGGCAGGGGAGAACCCGCTGGAGGTCTACTCCCTGGTCCTCAAGGAAACCTTGTTCGACGAGCTGGGCCTGATGATCGCCGTTCAGCGGGCCACCCCCCTGATTCTCACGTCGGCGGCCGCGGCCATGGCCTTCCGCGCAGGCGCCATCAACATGGGATTGGCCGGCCAATTCACCGTGGGCGCTTCGATTGCAGCTATTGCCGGATATGCCCTACCCGCCATGCCCAAACCGCTGCACATCCTGGCCATCATGGCGTTGTGTGGGGTCGGGGGCGCAGCCGCAGCCTTCATCCCCGCGATTTTTAAGAGACTTTCCGGCGTCAACGAGGTCATCACCGGCATGATTGCCAACCTGCTGATTCCCCACCTGATGAGTTTCTTCATCAACCTCTTCCCGGCGGTCCGGGCGGCGCGCTTCGGCGCCAGCAGCAGCGGCATTCGGGAATCCGCGCAGTTCCTCCAGTTCAGCGAACTGACCGGAGGCGCTCTGGGCGCCGGAACCAAGGCGAACACCGGTATCTTCTTCGCCCTCGGTCTGGTGCTGTTCCTGGCAATCTGGATGCGCTACAGCACACTGGGTTATGAGCTGCGAATGACCAAACTCAACCCGTCCTTCGCCGAGTTCGGCGGCATCCGCGCCGGGCGCTACTTCTTCGTAGGGATGTTGCTGAGCGGTGCGATTGCTGCCATGGCCGGCGCCGTGGAAATCCTGGGTATCTGGCGCGGGTACCGGTTAGGTACGTTGGAGATAGGCAACAAGGGCCTGGTCATCGCACTAATCGGACAACAAAGCTTCATCGGATCCTTGCTTGCCAGCCTCTTCTTTGGCGGTCTGGAAGCCGGCGCGATGAAGGTCACCTGGTACACGCCCATTCCCCGGCCCCTCGTCGACATCCTGGTGGAAATCACCATTGTCCTCGTGGCCCTGCCGAGCATGCGCGCCTTTATCTCCGGCGACCCGGATTCGGACGTCGATCGTCTAGGAGGGCGCTTCGTTCCCAGGAAGTAACCACACGTTTCGCCATTCGCTATTCGCCTATTCGCACATTCGCCATTTTCGTAAGGAGGATACCATGAAAGCCGATGTGTTGATCACCAACGCCACCATCGTCACCATGAACGCCGACCGAGAGATTCTCTCCGAAGCCGCCATTGCCCTGAATGGCGAGCGGATCGTACAGCTAGGGCCGACCGCTGACCTCGCGGCGGCCTTCCCCAAGGCCGAAGTCATCGACGGCGCCGGCAAGGTCGTGCTGCCCGGGCTTATCAATGCCCATACACACATTGCCATGAGTTTACAGAAAGGAATCACGCTTGCCGTGCCCGACGGCCTCTACCGCGTGATGTGGCCCGTCGAGAAATCGTTGACGGCGGAGGACTGCTATGTGGGCGCGCTCATCGGCGGCGCCGAGGCGCTCAAGGGCGGGAGCACCACCGTCGTCGACCACTACTTCCACATGGAGCAGGTCACCAAGGCTGCCATCGAGCTGGGCCTGCGCGGCGTGATGGGCCACACAATCATGAGCCGGTTGGGACCGATCACGGGCGAGCGGGAATTGGAAGAAGGCATTGATTACGTGCGGCGCTGGAAAGGGCAACACCCGTTGATCACCCCCTGGCTGGCGCCGCATGCCAGCGACACCGTGGCGCGCGACTGGCTGCTCCGTCTGCGCGACGTCGCCAGCGAAGAAGGCGTTGGCCTGCACCTGCACCTGGCCCAGAGCACTCTCGAGCGCAGCTACATCGAAGAACAGTACGGCATGGGCTGCGTCGAATACCTGGACGATATCGACTTCTTAGGCGCAGACGTCCTGGCCGCACACTGTATCCACATCAAGGACAGCGAAATCGACCTCCTGGCGGAATCCGGGGCGCATCCCCTCTACTGCCCCATGGGCCACGCGCTGGGAGGACAACCGGCCCGCGCCTGGGAGATGGTGCAGCGCGGCGCCGACGTGCTCATCGGCACGGATTGCGTCTGCGGCAACAACGAGATGAACCTGGTGAGCGAGCTACGGATCGCCGGCGCTTCCCAGAAGCAGCTGACCGGCGACCATACCGCGATGCCCGCCGGCAAAATCCTGGAGATGGCGACTGTGAATGCGGCGGCCGCCATCGGCATGGGCGACCAACTGGGCGCACTGGTTCCCGGCTATCTGGCCGATCTGATTATGCTCGATTTCGACCGCCTCCACGCCGTCCCCAACTACGACCTGCACAACAACATCGTCTACACCTGCCACGGGCGCGATGTGCACACCGTCATCGTCCACGGGGAGGTTGTGGTCCGCGACCATCAACTCCAAACCCTGGATGAGGCCGAACTGGCGGCGCTGGCCCAAGAAAAAGGCCCGGCGCTCATCCGCCGCGCAGTAGCCAAAGAACAGGATTTGGCCGCTCTCTGGGACGCGGCCTGAAAACACGTAACAAGTACCCATGCTACATAGGAACAAGCTACGCGCTATGGAAAGCGCAGCTACTGCAGACTGATCGCTGATGGCTATTACAGAGGAGACATCATGACAGATCCTGACCTGGCTCACTTGCTTGCAACCTGGCCCGATCCCGGACCCGGCAACCTCGCCCCCCGAGAGCGTGTCCGCATGGCCCTCGAACGGCGCGAACCCGACCGCGTGCCGGTCGATCTCTGGGCCGTTCCGGAAGTCTGGACCCGGCTGACCCGCGAATTCGGCGGCATCTCGCAGGAAGCCGTGTTGAAACGCCTGCGCGTCGATGTGCGCTGGGTCAGACCAACCTACGTTGGTCCCGAACGCACGCGGCCCGGCGGCGTTGAGGTCGATGCTTTCGGCGCCTGGCGCAAGGTCGTGTTCCACGACTTCGGCAGCTATAACGAATATGCCGGGTATCCGTTGGCCGAGGCACAAACCGCTGCGGACGTCCACGCCTGGGACTGGTCGCGAACCGAGTACTGGGATGTCGGCAACCTCCCCGGCGACCTAGCCCGTCTCAACGAAGATGACGACTACTTCATCTGTTACGACGTCGGCGGCATCTTCGAGCGCTCGTGGGGCCTGCGCGGCCTCGACCGCTTCCTGATCGACCTGGTAGAGCAGCCCGACATCGCCTGCGCCATCATGGACCGGATGACCGATCTCTACATTGCCAACGTGACGCGCGTGTTGGAAGCGGGTGGGGGGCGCATCAACATGGCTTACACGTGGGACGACGTGGCGCACCAACACGGGCTGATGATCTCGCCGCGCATGTGGCGGAAATTCATGGCGCCGCGCCACCAACGCCTCAACGCCGCCATTCGCGCCGCCGACCCGCACGTCAAGATCATGTACCATTCGTGCGGGGCCATCGCGCCCTTGATCCCCTCGCTGCTGGATGACCTGGGCATCGACGTACTCAATCCACTACAGCCGCAGGCCAGGGGCATGGACCCCGCCCGCCTCAAAGCCGATTTCGGCGACCGGCTGGCCTTTCACGGCGGCGTCGATCTGCAATACACACTGCCCCACGGCAACCCGGACGAAGTCCGCGCCGAAGTTCGCCGCCTTATTGACACTCTAGGAGTTGGCGGCGGGTACGTGCTCGCCGCCGCGCACTATATCCAAAACGACGTCCCTACCCAAAATATCCTGGCCATGTACGGCGTCGATCGCCGCGTCGCCCGGAGGTATACACCATGACCGACCACTACGAAGAAATCTACAACGAAGAGGCCGTCCGCTACGAAGCCCTGGTCTCCCACGAGGATTACCAGGAACGGCTCCCGGCGGCGCTCCAAGCGATATTGCCCACGGCGGGTCTTGACATTGTCGATCTGGGCGCGGGCACCGGGCGACTCGCCTGCCTACTGGCGCCCACGGCCCGCTCCATGACGGCGCTGGACCTTTCTCCGCACATGCTGGCGATTACCCGCGACCGTTTACGCGCCAGCGGGCTGCGCAACTGGACTGCGGCCGTGGCGGACCATCGCGCACTGCCGCTGAACGACAATACGGCCGACCTCGCCATCTCCGGATGGAGCATCGTCTACACCGTCGTTTGGTATCCGGACGTCTGGCAGCGCGAGCTGAACCGGGCGCTCGACGAAATGGCCCGCGTAGTCCGTCCGGGCGGCGCCCTGCTCATCCTGGAAACCATGGGCACCGGCTTTACCACGCCATCGCCGCCCGAAGACCTGCTGGACTACTTCACGTTCCTCGATGGGGCCGGGTTCGCCTCCACCTGGATTCGCACCGACTACCGCTTTGCAGACCGTGAAGAGGCCCGGGAGCGCGTCACCTTCTTCTTTGGCGAGGCCATGCTGGAGAAATGCGAAGGCGAAGGCCCCGTCATCCTGCCGGAGTGCACGGGTCTGTGGTGGAAGACCACATAACAATGGCGAATAGCGAATGCTGAATGGCGAATTTGCTATTCAGCATTCGCCAATTCGCCATTCCCAAAGGAGTCCCATGAAAACTTTGATCAAAAATGTGACTGTGTTGACCCTGGATGATGACGGCGCACTCCTCAAGAACGTCGCTCTGGCGCTGGACGGCGAGCGCATCGCCGCCATCGGCGAGACTCCGGCGGACTTCGAAGCCGATGAGGTGATCGACGGGCGCGACAAAGTCGCCCTGCCCGCCTTCTTCAACGCGCACACCCACGCCGCCATGACGCTGGAACGGGGTTGGGCCGAAGACCTGCCCTTCGACCGGTGGCTGAACGAGAAGATCTGGGTCGCGGAATCCGCAATGGAAGCGGAGGATGTCTACTGGGGCGTGTCGTTGGCCATCGCCGAGATGTTGCGCAGCGGGACCATCGGATTCGCCGATCATTACTTCTGGATGGATCAGGCCGCCCGCGCTGTGGAAGACAGCGGCGCGAAGGCATTGCTGGCCTGGTGCTACTTCGGCAACGCGCCCGGCGCCGAAGTCGGCGGCGTCGCCTTCGAGGATACCCTCGCCTTCGTGGAGACGTGGCAGAACGCCGCCGAGGGACGCATTCACACAACTCTGGGGCCGCACTCGCCCTATATGTGCCCGCCCGAAGTGCTGCGCCGCTTCGTGAACGAAGCCCACCGGCTAGGAATTGGCGCCCATTTCCACCTGAGCGAGTCGCAGGAGCAGGTCGCTAACAGCCTGGCGCGCTACGGCAAGACGCCGGTGGCGCACGTGGCGGATCTCGGCCTGCTGGACCTTCCCGCGCCAACGCTGGTCGCGCACTGCAATGCCGCCGCCGAGGATGACCTCGTCCTCCTCGCAGAATCGGGCGCCTACGTGGCGCACGCGCCCAAAACCTACCAGAAGCTGGCCATGGCGATGCCGCCGCTCGCCAGGATGCTCGCGGCGGGCGTGCACGTAGCGTTCGGCACCGACGGCCCGGC
>JAFGNR010000005.1 GCA_016926915.1 Anaerolineae bacterium | reverse complement strand
GGCCAGAAAAGATCGATCATCCGGCGCGCCAGGCCGCCCACCGTGGCAATGTTGACCTGGCCGCCCGCAGGGCGCTGCGGCGCCCTGCGCGCCGTGTCGTAAGGCAGCGCCAACGTGCGTTGGGGCGCGATGACGAGTATGCGGTCGGCCGGCACGCCGGTTTCCAACAAGTAGTTCATGCGCGCCACACCCGCCGTCGTCTTGCCGGTCCCAGCCGGACCGGTAAGGAAGAGTTTGGCTTGCGGCCCTGCGGCCACAACCGAACGCTGTTCAGGCGTAAGCTCAATACGATTCATGATTCAATGTGTAACGATGAGGAACGATACATAGGAAAGCGCTTTACCCTGTTCATCTCAAGCCCCATTGTACCCCGGAATACAGCGATCGACAACGCGCGTTACCTGATATGGGTTCGGAGTAACGACATCAGTCGTTCTTCGACATCCTGAGCGACTCCAGTCGCTACTACGAACCCAATTCGCCAGTGTCCGGATTCTACACCTGGCGGCGCAGAGACTCACGGGTGCACACGGCTGAGTACAGGTGTGACAAAAATCGAACGGAGGGTACAATCCAATCGGAGTACAAACACGATGAACGAACAAAAACCCAGTCCCTCGAATCGCGTCTCCCTGCGGCAACGCGCCTATCTGGCGGTCGAGAACTTCTTCATGAGCCGCGTCGTCCCATACCAGGGCCCCGGCCCCTGGCTCCGCCGGCTGTTCAAAGCTCCCCTCTGGCTCTACCGGTTGGGACTTGGCCCCCTCATCGGCAAACACATACTCATTCTCACCACCACGGGTCGTAAATCCGGGCTGCAACGGCGCACGCCCCTGGAATACGGCTACGACGCGGCGACCGGCGCGTACCAGGTCATGGCGGGATGGGCAGGCCGGACCGATTGGTACCGGAATGCCCGCGCCCATCCGCGCGTGCAGGTTCACGTGGGGCGGCGGCGCTTCGACGCAGTGGCCGACCCCATCCCGGTAGAAGAGGCGGCCCGCGCGTTGGCAGAAATCACGCGGATTAACCCCAATGCCGTCAAAATCTGGTCGCGCTGGGCCGGGGAAGCCATCGATCCCGAGACGACAGACTGGCGCGACGTAGCGCCCTATTTCCCAATGCTGGCGCTGCGCCCTTTGGAAAAAACCAAGTGATCCGAATGTCTTTGACAGGATTTACAGGATGAACAGGATTTGTTATATAAGTCATATAAGTATTGACTTTATATAACAAATAGAGTATACTATCAGTATAGGGAAGCATTAACCGGCATGAAGGAAGAGAAACAGCATGGATTCCAGGCCCCTCGTCACAGAGGCACAACGCAACCGGGCACGACCGGCAGAAGTTGCCGCCAGATGGATCATCGTGGCCCTGATCACACTCGGTCTACAGACGCTAGTCGTACGCCCCGCGTTGGCGACAGCAGCTGGGCCTACTTTGCTGATCTCCGGACCGCACCCACTGCTTGAGTGGGAAGTGGGGCCGGTGAAACCGGCAAATTACCAACCTGCCCCACCCCCACGCCTCACCGTGGGCGCCTCCCTCGTCAATGTTCGTTCAGGTCCGAGCGCTACCACAGAGAAACTGGGAAGTCTCGCCCGGGGTGAGGAAGCGCGCATCACCGGCGTGTTTAGCGACTGGTGGCGCATCTGGTACCAGGGCCGCGAAGCCTGGATCTCCCGCGCACACGTCGCCGCTTTCGACGCCGCTGCAGTTCCCGAAGTGGACGTCCCGCTTCCGTTGCTTGCTATCTCGCCAGACATCATCCCGGCCCCAGCGACCGCCGAGCAGATCAATGAGCCGCGCTGGATCAACGTGGATCTTTCAGAGCAACGGTTGACCGCTTACGAAAACGGCGTCGCGGTGAACTCCTATCTGGTTTCCACCGGGTTGCCCGGAACGCCCACGCCTGAAGGACAGTTTCGCATTTGGATCAAACTCCGCTACGACGATATGGAGGGCGATGACTATTTCTTGGAAGATGTCCCCTATGTGATGTATTTCTACGAAGGGTATGGTCTTCACGGCGTCTGGTGGCATGGCAATTTCGGGAACCCCATGAGTCACGGCTGCATCAACCAACCCAATGAACAAGCGGCCTGGCTTTTCGAATGGGCGAACGTGGGCGTCCTGGTCAATGTGCATCCCTGAGCTTATCAAAAAGACCTCTGACATGGAGAGATTCCAACAACTATGATGTCGAACCCAAGAAGGCAACCCAAAAACATCGAAGTTTCCGTTGCAAACTGGCTTCTTAACCACAGCCTCACCGTATTGCGTATCAGCATCGGCGTGGTCTATTTCTGGTTTGGCGTGCTCAAATTCTTTCCGGGTTTAAGTCCCGCCCAGGATTTGGCGATCCGCACCATACAGATACTGACCTTCGGCCTGCTGCCGGACGGCGTTGCCCTTTTTCTATTGACGATCTGGGAAGTTGCCTTAGGAATCGCTTTCATCACCGGGGTATGGCCTCGCCTGACCCTACTCCTGATGTTTGCGCATCTTGCCGGCACGGCGACGCCGCTTTTCTTCTTTCCACAAGAGACCTTTACGCGCATTCCGTATGCCCCTACGCTCGAAGGCCAATACATTCTAAAAAACGTTGTGCTTGTAGGATCGGGGGTGGTTCTGGCTGCGGCATCGTGGGGAAAAGCAATCTGCCATGTCGCTGAGACCGCAGTTTTGAAACCTGATATCCCCAGGGAATCAAAGTCTTCTTCGCGATCTCGGCAGTCTCTGCGGTGACTTCCCCTTTTTTGTAATAGAGTCGATATTCACTTGCAAATCAGAATCTTTGCGAGATAATGAACGTTCGAATCTTGAGACGGATGGGGAGGCGAAGCGACGTGATAGATACCCGCGCAACCAGGCGCCCCTGGGGCTTGATCACAATACTGGCCGGCTTGCTCGCGGCAAGCTTGCTTCTGGCAGGATGTAATCCAACCGAACCACAGACCGCTACCCCGGAAACCACTCCTCTCCCGGTCAATGTGGTGGAAACAGGCGGGCTCCGGGACACTGCGGCGATCAGCATTTACGAACTCGACAACGATGCTGCCTACACACTACGACGAACGATTCTCAATCCGGAGGTTATTCAGCGACTGGTGGAAACCCTGGACGCGGCAATTCCAGCGCAGCCAAAGACATCCTGCATACCCTCATACCGGATACAGTTCCAGTTGAAGGGCGGCGCCGTCACGACGCTGGAAATCGGATGCAGCAGCGAAGATCTTTCAATGCTACGCGGCGACCTGGAAACCCTGGCGGGTGAAGACTTCACACCGCCCGCCGCTTTCATCAGAGCCCTCGAGGCCCAGCTGGAGGCACAGGTTTCGCAGCCAGAAACCTTAAACGTGTCGCAATACCTGGGACTGGATCTGGCCGTGGCCGTAGAACTCGTCAAGAACGTGGTTTCTCAAGCCGAGAGTGGTATGGCGCAGACCGACCTGGTCGGCCTGGCATACATCAGCGACCCTGCTACTGTAGAAGCAATCCTCGAATCTCTTCACGGCGAGCTGGAGATTGGTCCCCGGGCCGACTGTCCGGCTCAATACTTCGTCATTTTCCACTTCGTCGATGGCGCCAAGACTCCCTTGAGCTACGGGGATTGTGAAGGCGCGGTGGCGCCTTTCCTGCGCGGTCAATACGGTGGGGAGCTGGGGCAGGATGCAATCGCGCCTGAAGCCTTCAACATGCTGGTCCTGGAACAGATTCGCATTGCCGAGGAAGCGCTTCCCACACAAAACTGAACCCGGTTTTCGAGCCACGCGCGCCGCTACACTAGCGGCGCGTTTTTTATCCCAATCCTTCTTGACCCCATCCAAAATCTCGTATATCATAAAAATGTCGGTTCCTTTACCCTTTACGGAAGGAGGCGTTTCGATGCGCAGAATCCTCGTTTCACTGACGCTCGTAGTATTGCTTTCTTTGACCGTCGTGCCCGTGGCTGCCAAAACCGGTCTTACTTGCGACGGCATTCATGTCGTACAGCCAGGAGAGAATCTTTATCGCATCTCGCTGAGATATGGCGTCAGTATGTGGACGCTGGCGCAAGTCAACGGGATTGCCAACACAAATCACATTTATGTGGGGCAACGCCTGGTCATTCCCGGCGCCGGAACCTGTCCCACCCCCGTTCCGGCCCCCGGCGGCGTCCACATCGTGCAACGTGGCGAGACCCTTAGCCTGATCGCCCAGCGGTACGGCGTAAGCACGTGGGCTGTTGCACAGGCGAACAACCTCTACAACACCAATCTTCTCTACGTAGGCCAACGGCTGGTGATCCCCGGCCTGATCCCGCCTACGCCCCCAGTTCCGCTTCCACAGCCTGTCCCTGGACCTACGACAACCGCGTGGCGCGGCGAATACTTCAAGGGCAAGGATCCCACCGGGGGGCCTGTCTTCACACAAGACACAAAGGAGATCAACTTCGATTGGGGACTGTCCTCGCCCGATAAACGTCTCTGCTGCGATGCATTCTCGGTGCGGTGGTCGAAAACGATCAACTTCAAAGGGGGCGTCTACCGCTTCACGGTCGCCGCCGATGATGGCGTTCGCGTATGGGTCAATAGCAACCTGATCATCGACGAGTGGCGGATTCAACCCGAGACGACATTCGAAGTCGACGTAACCCTGCCGGCGGGCAAGTTCCCCGTAACCGTCGAGTATTTCGAAGAAATCGACTTCGCCAAGATCCAGTTCTCATTCAAACGTCTAGGCGATGCACCGGAACCTCCCGATCACGAACCCAAGCCGGACGAAGACGGCTTGTGGCTGGGGCTGTATTATCCAAATGCCAACCTGGAAGGGCCGCCCAGGATCACCAGACTCGAACCCTGGATCGATTTCGAATGGCATGGCGGCGCTCCCGATGCCGGTCTACCGGCAGAGAGTTTCAGCGCCCGCTGGACCCGCAACGTCAATTTCGCTGCCGGCGCCTACCGGTTTTGCCTCATGGCGGACGATGGCGCCAGAGTATGGATAGATAGTAAACTGGTTATCGACGAGTGGCATGCATCCAGCGGAGAGACGGCTACCTGCCAAGAGCAAACCCTGACGGCCGGCGCGCACATCGTATACGTGGAGTATTACGAGGGCGCCGGAAACGCGCTCGTCAAGCTGTGGTGGGAAAAACAGTAGTACTGTGTGATGAGGTTCTCGGAGGCGCAGTACAGGGCGCACCCTGTCACTGCGCCTCTGTTTGCAGTTCGACAGAGGTGACAACGAGCGTATTACAACCGGAATCCTGCCATTTCCCCTGGAAGTCGCCGTCTTCCCCATAGCGACTGATGGTCAAGATCTCCCGCCCCGTTATCACAACAGTGTCGCCGCTGCGGAGTTCCAACAGTTGGCGGTAAAGGGTGTCATCCGCAGGCGCCGTATGCAGCAAGTTGATGGCGCCATCCGGCCTCTCGGGAAATTGTGAACGCCAGTAGAAGTGGTGGTTTCGCACATTGACCGTCACCAGGGAAGGATCTGCGAAGTCCCCTGACGTAACCAAGACATCATGGGTGAGCATGGGAAAGGAAGCGAGCCGAATCGGGGAAACGTGGCGGACTGTGCCGGAGAAAACTGAGTCGCGCCCTCTTTCGAAAACGACTTGCCAGCATGGGTCGCCAGACGGGCTTTCCCTACAATCTGCAACCAGGGAAAAAGAGCCGAAATCGGGCGCCGCCAGGCCGTAGAAATCGGTATTCGCGCGCGTGTAAACGGCGCCTAAAGAAATCCCGGCGATGACCAGCAGCGCCAGCCAGATGATGGACGGCAACTGGAGCAAGAGTGCGAATGGGGCAAAGAGAATATCGGAAACTTTCAGTTTCTGGGGCGGTGGAGCAGATGTGGTTTCCACCGCTGGAGCAGCCACCCTGGGTAAAACATCCCCTTCTTCAGCATACGCCGCCCGGGCCCTCTCGCTGTCTGGCTCAAGGTCGAGCCAACGCTCGATACAGTAAAGGCGCTGCTTACTGGTATCCGAAGCCAGGTAAGCCAGCTGCCACGCGCGGGCGTTGTCTGCATGCTCGGCCAGCACATCGCGGATGTGCGCCCGTGCAGAGGCTTTGTCGGACTTCCGCAATGCCTCGAGTGCCTGGGTCAGCCGGTATCGAATCTCGGATGCGTCCATCGTGCCGGATCTATGATAGAGTCTATTTCAGCAAAACCAACGCACCGAATTATAGCATCACACCGGTTCCCTGAAAGCTCCCTCTGGCGTTATTCCGCGCGCTGTAGCTCCACGACGCGCCCGCGCAGCTTCCAGCCCTTCATCTTGCGCAACACGTGGTCTGCGTGCTGTTCTGCCACGTCGACCAGCGCGTAGTGGTGCTGAATATCGATGGCGCCGATCGCCTTGCCCGGAATACGCGACATCCCCGCAATGCCGCCGACGATTTCGCTGGGGCGCACACCCTGGGCTGCGCCCACATTCAGTGACAGGCGAACCATGCCGGCTTCCTGCCCCCGACGCTGCCCGTGCGACTGAGGACGGCGGGGCGTTCTCTCGCGCCGGCCGTGCTGGGCGCCGCGATGGCGGGACGGCAATTGAACTTCCGCAACCTCCACCACCGGACGTTGCTGTTCACCGGCGCGCGCCAGTTGCATGGTCGCGGCCGCAATGTCCACTGGATCACAACCGGCTTTGATCAGTTTCAGCACCAGATCGCGCTCGCGTTCAAATGCGTCGAGCGCCATCTGATCGGCCAACTTGTCGAGAAACTGCGCATCACGGCGGCAGGTCACCTGCGCAACCGTGGGCAATTTGGCATAAGCAATCGTCGATCGAGTGTAACGCTGGATCTTGGAGATGCGCCATCGCTCCTGCGGTGTGACAAGAGAGAGCGCGGTTCCGGTCCTGCCGGCGCGGCCCGTCCGCCCAATCCGGTGCACGTAGTATTCTGCCTCATAGGGTAGATCGTAGTTAATGACGTGAGAGATGCCATCGATGTCGAGTCCACGGGCAGCGACGTCCGTGGCGACAAGAATCGCGACGTGCTCCCGCCGGAAGCGCGCCATGACAGTCTCACGCGCTGGTTGGTTCATATCCCCGTGAAGCGCTTCAGCCTGGAAACCCCGTTCGACCAGGGCATCGACCAGGTCCGCAGCGCCGACCTTGGTGCGGACAAAGATCAACGTGCTCGTCACATCCTCAGTTTCGAGCAGCAAAGCTAGCGCCGCAAGTTTGTCGGACTCGTGCACCAGGTAACAACGCTGCTCGATGTTCTCGACGGTGAGCTGGGTAGGATTGACAATAATCGCCTCAGGTGAACGCATGTAGCGATCGGCCAGAGCACGGACCGCGTCAGGCAATGTAGCCGAGAATAAAGCTGTCTGGCGTGAGGCCGGCGTCTCGGTGAGAATGGCTTCGATGTCTTCGATGAAACCCATGCTCAACATTTCGTCGGCTTCATCCAGCACGAGGTAGTGCACCCCACTGAGATCGAGGACGCCACGGCGAATCAGATCCAGCATGCGTCCCGGCGTCCCCACAACAATGTCCACACCGCGTTCAAGACGTCCAATCTGGCGGCTATAGGACTGCCCGCCATAAACCGGGATGACGCGCACGTCATCATGTTGGCTGTAGCTGTAAATAGCCTTCGCCACCTGGATGGCCAGTTCTCGGGTCGGCGTGACGACCAGGCCCTGTACTTTTCCGCGCTCAGGCGCCAATCCCTGCAACATCGGCAAGGCAAAGGCCGCCGTCTTGCCTGTGCCGGTCTGCGCCTGTCCCAGAACGTCGCGTCCGTCCAACAGAATGGGGATTGCCCCAGCCTGAATCGGCGTCGGAACTTCATACCCCAGATCAGTAATCGCAGCCACCAGCCCGCGATCCAGCCCCAAATCTACAAATGATGCTTCCACACTGTGCTCCTGACATGAAAAACCGAGCCTTCCCCATCGGTAAGGCCCGGCGACGTGCTTCCTTTAGGTTCTGACTTTGACCTGGGTATTATAACACAGAATCCAAAGAAGACTACACAAGGGCATGAAGCAGCAGCGTCTTATCATTCGCCATCCAGCTGCGCAGAGGCTCACGGATAGACACAAGGGAATGATAAAGCCCTGCATGAGAGGAGTTACCGGCGATTTTTCAGAGAAGCCATCCAAAGCAAGGGGGGAACCCTTCAAACCCGCTACATAGAGACCAGCGAGACACACTCTGGGCATGTGTTTTCTTCATTCTTTCCCTGCGACTCCATGCTCTTGCGTCAAGAACGGTCTTTGCACCGTGTAGTTGAACGCGTCCGTCGAATCCAGGAACTGATCAACTGCACCCAGATACGCCGGGAGAGCAAGAACATCCGGGTCGCAAATCGCAGCCCGGAGCGCCGCAACGAACCGGTCGCCGTGAATCACCATGAAAGGGCGCTCGTAAAATGGTGAGACCCGAACGTCGAGAGGGTCCGTGAGTCCCAAAGCGTTGTGCAACCGCGCCACGTAGGTGTACGCTTCGGACAGCGGAACCTCCCGCGCCCGCCAATCCGCAGCCTGGAGCACCTGCATCAGGATGGGAAGCAAGTCGCCGGCGCAGGCCAACTGCGCAAACGCGGTTCCGAACCATTTGGTATAGGGAGAATAATGTCGCTCCATCAGGAAACACAGGCGCATCAAATCACGCACCAGGGTCGCACTCACCAGACGCGATCCGATCTCATCCTCCACCTGACCACACCGTCCTACGAATGCCTCCATCTGCGCGATCCGCCGCCACTGTGCCGCCAGCACGTAGATCCAGACATCTCGCGGATAAAAGCGCAACCTCTCGCGCGCGGACACAAGCCGCCCCAACCCATCGTAGAAGACGCGGCCCGAGATCAAGCTCAACAAGTGCTGCTGCGGTGCGCCGGCCCAATCGATAGCACGAATTTCGCCTTCAGGATCGAAGTGCAACCACGACCGGAAATAATCTGGTATGGTATGGATTTCGATCTTGTGATTGACGCCCGACGTATCACTGTGGCTTCCGAGGATCGCCGCGCCGTCGGCGTGCACCCCATAACTGGTGGGAAATCCATGGAATTCGGAGGGCAGCTGCGCGCGGAGCATCCGGTCGATGGCGTCGCGATGCCCCGGATAATCGGCCTCTGCCAGGAACAGCAGCAACCTCGGTCCCCAGTCATGATCCATCGACTGGGGCGTATCGTACCCCAGCACGTCGGATCCCGGTCCAATCAAGGCGGCAGAGTATAGTAGCCCCTCGAAGTGACGTGAGAGCAGCGGTCTGACTGCTTCCTCGTAGAATTGCCCATTGAGAACCAAACCTTTGACAAAATCGATCACGCTCTCTCCTACTACCAGTCTAAGGTCTTATGACCACCGGCAAAGAACGCCCAGGTAAACTCAAAATTCTTTAAGAATGGCGCCGCATATCGTCAGAAAATTAAAGTCTTCTCGGCGCTCTCGGCAGTCTCAGCGCTGAATTCCCCCATTTTGCAGTGGAGTCAGAGATTTACCCGGGAAATGGCCGACCTGCCGCTTCATGTATAGCTATTATACGGACGGATACGCGCTTTTCCAAGATTCGATTGTCCACCCCGGCATCGGGATTATTAGGGCATACAAAACCCCGCGCGACTTGCGGAACAGTCGCGCGGGGTGCTCGTTGTAAATGCGGCAATCCTACTGCTTCTTCAGGTTAGATGCAGCAAGGAGCCATCCAGGTTTGCCTAAAGGGCAACAACATCAACGGCCCGCAAACCCTTGGGGCCCTGCTCGACAGAGAACTCAACGCGCTGGTTCTCGCGCAAGGTCTTGAATCCCATGCCCACAATGGCTGAGTGATGGACAAACACGTCTTCACCCTTTTCGCGGGAAATGAACCCAAATCCCTTAGTATCGTTGAACCACTTGACCGTTCCGGTTTCTTTCTCAGACATCTTTATTTCTCCTCGATATTGTGAATCTAGCGAAGCAGTACGGATCGGACATAAAAAACCGCCCAGCTTCCGCAAGTCTGGGCAGTCTTTTCTTGTACTTCCAAAACCTACTTCAACACCGTCTTGGGTACTATACCACGAACGCGCAGATAGTCAAATCGCCGCCTTCGAAAACTAGGGAGCGGCAACTTCCCAACTGTAGAAATGTAACCCGGGCCGCCAAGCGGCCCGGACACCGCAACAGCCCAGACGTTATGGCGTCAGCACAGGCAAGGCATCACAGGGACCGTTCATGTTGATTGTCCAGCCCTCGATCCATCCAACGACCGCCAGGCCGGTATTCCCCGGTTCCAGATCGACCTTGTACCAGGCCCCGTCGCCGGTCCTCCCCACAATAGCAGCGTAGTCTTCCACAACCAGCGTCGCCACAACCGTAGTTGTGAGGTCAGGCGCGGCGTAGACCAAGACGCTCTCCATGGGCATATCGAAACAGACGCCCGGAGGCGGCCCTACGACGACCGGCAGCGCCTCACAGTCGCCCTCCAGTTGTAGTCCTGCCACTCCCTTTTCTATCCAGCGATAGCGGAACACGCCGGTGTTCGCCGCCTGGGCCACACCAGGATCAAAACCGAACCATCCCTCGACAGTGCGGACAAGCGCCGGATAGGTGTCGCCGGGCATCAAGGTTCCAAACACCGACGCAACCGTACTGGGACGTTGGTAGACGGCGACATTCGCATCCGCATGGATTGTGCATGGACCCGAAGGCGACGGCGTAAGCACACAAGCCGCTGACGCCACCAGCAGTATCCACACTAAAAATTTTGCACGGAACATACACCCTCCTACCCCTTTATCGCGCTTCCCCGGCTTACTTCGGCTTGCCGAAATCTGCGATGAAGTAATACCCCCAACTGGTCTTCGCCACCCCGACGCCAATCTCCGTGAGCCAGGTGGTGAGCAAGGTGCGCCGGTGGGGATCGTTGGGCGGGATTTCATCCATCCAGACGTCGATGGCGCCCTGCGGCGTCTTTTGCTGTGCCCAGCACTCGGCCCAACTCGCCGGATCGTAGCCTGCCCGCACGATGCGCGTCTTGATATCGGCCCCATCCGAACCGGTGTGGCTGCAATAGCCGCGCTGCACGCAATCGTTGGCGTGAGCCTGAGCTGCCTGCGCCAGCGTCTCGTTGTAGGCCAACGGCGGCAAACCATGCTGCGCGCGGACGTCGTTCATGAGACGCACCACCTCGTAAGGCCACGCCGCCACATCAGCAGGCGGCGGCGCCGGGGCCGATGTCGGCGCGTCAGCCGCCTGTGAAAGGGGTGTCGCGGTTGGCGTCGGCAGGATAATGGGCGTGGGCGTAGCGGTCGGCGCCGGCGGCGGCTCGGGCGTGGCAGGGTCCACCAAAGATTCCAGCGGCAACACTAACAACTGCCCGACCGTGATAGGATTCGCAGCGCTGATGCCGTTGGCAGACTCGATGTCGCCCACGCTCAAGCCATAGGCCTTGGCAATCTCCGACAAGGTTTCGCCGGGAGCAACTTCGTACACCCGCCAATAGGGGGAAGCGCCGGCCCATGCAGTCGCCGGCGGGATCTCAAGCACCTGCCCTGCCTGCACCACGGTTGAGGCTCCCATGTCGTTCTGCAGCTGCAAAGCTGCCATAGGCAGATCATAGCGTAAGGCCAGAGCCAACAGCGTATCGCCGCCCTGAACCGTGTGCGTAGGCAACGGTTGCGCCGGCTCCTGAGGCGCCGGCGCAACGGGACCGGGAATCGGCTCACTCACCGGCTCTCCAGCGGCCTCTACAGTCATGGAAAAGGGTTCCAGGGTCGCCGTAGGCAGCATGATCACTTCGACGCCGCCATCGGTCGTCATCACGAGACGCTCCTCAGTCGCCGGCAACTCGCCAGCATTCCCGGAACATCCCGCTGCCAGCGTCAAAAGGAGCGCGATCACGGCCCGCTTCCAGTAATATTCGATCTTCACCATCAGCACTCCAGTCTCTTGCCACACGCGCTTGACAAGAAGACATCACCATCACGAAATGGCAAAACCCAGACGGTATGACTGCTTGCTCTTACGGCTATACCGTCGTTGCGCCATCCGTTCGCACCAAGACGCTCTGCGTGGGGTAAGGCAGAGCGATCCTCTCCTCATGGAAACGCTTCAAGATTGCCAGGTTGATGGCCTGCTGAACATCCATGAAGACATTGTAATCCGCCGTGGTCGCGATGTAAACCACTTCGTAGTTGAACGTAAAGTCGCCGAAGTCCTTGAAGTGAGCTCGGGAGAATCTCGCCTGAGGCTGCGACTCGACGATTTCATGTAACACGCCTGGAATCCTCTCCAAAACCTCCGCAGGCGTATCGACGCCTACTCCAATGGAGAAAACAACGCGCCGCTCCGCCATCCGTTTGTAGTTGCGGATGCGACTATCGAGCAAGTCGGTGTTGGAGAAAATCAGTTGTTCGCCCGAAATGCTGCGCACCCGCGTGCTCTTGAGCCCGATTTTCTCAACAGTGCCCATGAAATCGCCCACGGTGATGAAATCGCCGATAACAAAGGGGCGATCGAGCGCGATGGAAAGCGAAGCAAATAGATCTCCGAGAATGTTCTGCACTGCCAGGGCCACCGCAATTCCGCCAATACCCAGGCTCGCCAGAAGCGTCGTAATCTCCACATGCGGCAAGTTATCCAGAATCAACAACACAATCACGCCCCAGAGCACAACGCGGGCGACTACGCCAAAGGCGTTGACCGTCGTCGCCGCCGATGCATCCTCCAAGGCCCGCTTCTTCGCCTCCTGGGTAACAATGTGTTGAATGGCAACCGTCCCCCAGAACCCCAATTGGAGGAGAAAAATGCCCATGGCGAGAACACGCAGCCAGTTGGTGAGCAGCTGGGGCAAAGACAACACCAGCGATCCCACGTAAACCGCCGCCGACCAGTAGAAATAGGCGCGGCTGGCCCGCAACAAGTCCACAAATAGATCATCGATGCCGATCTCTGTCTTGGCTGCAATTTTGGTAAGACGGCGCAACAGCAAGCGGGTTATCACAATCAAGCCGGCGGCCGTAAACAGCGTGACCAGCAAAGCAGCCAGCCAGGCCCGAAGCGCATTGTTCCAGATGACAGTCTCGAAAACAGGCATCACGACTCCTTACTTGGACAAAGTAGCCTCACGCCGCCAAGTATAGCACAGGGTATAAGGATGCACACTACCCCCAAAAACCAAAAGCGGCTCGATCGCGTAGATCGAGCCGCAGAAAAGGCGAGCAGAGCGTCGTCTAGCGCTCCAGGAAGCCGGACAGTCCTTTGATCACCGAGCCCTCACCCTGAGTCTGTCCACCCTGGGATGGCGCAAACTGCAAGATGCGATCGGCAAGACGTGAGAAGGGCAACGATTGCAGCCAGACACGCCCCTGACCTTGCAGCGTCGCCAAGAACAAACCCTCGCCGCCAAAAACCATCGATTTGAGATTGCCGGCGCGCTGAATGTCGTAGTTGATCGTGGATTCGAAGGCCACAATACAGCCCGTATCCACCATGATCTTTTCACCATGAAGACGCTTCTCGACGATCGTACCACCGGCATGAATGAAGACCATGCCATCGCCCCGCAGACGCTGGAGAATGAAACCCTCGCCGCCAAACAGGCCGGCGCCCAGTTTCTTGTTGAACGCAATGCTCAATTCTGTGCCCAAGGCAGCCGCCAGAAAGGAGTCCTTCTGGCAGATAAGCTCGCCATGCGCCTCATCCAGATCGATTGCAATGATCTTGCCGGGATATGGCGCGCCAAATGCCACGTGCCGCTTGCCCGCACCGGAGTTGGTGAAGTGAGTCATGAAAATCGACTCGCCGGTCAACACGCGCTTACCGACGCTGAGCATCTTATCCATGAACCCCGATTGGGGCTTGGATCCATCGCCCATCCGGGTAACAAAAGTGATCCCATCCTCCATATACATCATCATGCCGGCCTCGGCGATGACGGTCTCCTGGGGATCCAGCTCTACCTCAACAAACTGAAGATCGTCGCCAAAGATCTGGTAATCGACTTCGTGACTGCGCATCTGATGCTCCTTATGATATGTGTTAGCTTAGCGGTTGTAACCCGCATCTCCCATTATAGTTATACGCGTAGTTTTGGGAAATGTTGCAGGGGATGTGTGACGTACGTCATTGCGGGTCAACGCCGGAGACAGTATCCTGAGAGTGAGCCAGGTATTCTATGAGTATGCTGAGAAGTGGTCTGGGGCAGAGGCTAACCGCCCAACCTAGTGTCGCTGATCCCTATTTCGAAAGAGGATCCCGATGTTCATTCTGCTACTGCTTGCACACCTTGTAGGTGATTACGTTCTGCAATTTGACTGGCTGGCGCGCTGGAAGGCCCGGACAACCTTGGGGGTACTCGTGCACGGTGCGGTAGTACTGCTCCTCACATTGGCCTGTGTCGCAATGGTATTACCGGCCTGGTGGCCCTATGCGCTCGCGATCGGCCTGAGTCACACGGGCATCGACTTCGTGCGCGCGCGTGTATTGAAACCGCGCTCCCCCCTGGCAGAGTTGCTCTCATTCATAGTGGATCAGCTACTCCATCTGGTCATCATCGCGGCTCTCGTCGTGGCGACCGGAGCGCCACGCCTGGGAACGCTGACCTGGATCAATGGACGCATCGTCGAGCCGGTAGGCCTGGCAACCCTGACCGGCGTGGTTTCATTGCTCCACCCTGCCCGGGTGGTCCTACGCTTCGTCGTCCGGGGTATGTGGGGATTGCAGGCAGCGCCGCCGCTGGAAGCCCGGGAGAAACTCCGTCCCATGGTAGATCGGGTTCTAATTGCAACATTGGTACTCTCCGGATACATCTATCTGATTCCACTAGTAGTGCTGCCCGGTCGCATACAGCCGCACCGGGTACAGGGTAACGGCGTTGTCGTCTTCGTGCATGTCGACACCCACTGGGCAGAGTTGCTCTTGAGCGTGACTCTGGCAGTCATCATTGGTGCAAGCTTGCGAGCAACATTGACCGGCAGTTGGTAGAGCAATGAGGAGGTTGCAGATGACGCAAGGTCGGCTACAATGGTTCTCGGCGACGGCGCCCGTTGCCCAAGCCTATGAGAATAGAAGACGATTGCCGATGGATACCCAAGAACTCGTGCGATTTCTACAAGCAATCCCGTTATTAAAGGGTCTGACCGATCATGACCTTCACATTCTTGCCATGGCAGCACACCGCCGGGTCTTTCAGGAAGGTCAACGCATCTATGACCAGGGAGAACCAGGCATTACCTGCCACCTGATTACACGCGGACGGGTCAAAGTCTTTGTCGCCAGCGACGAAGGCCACGAACTGGCCATGCGACTCCTGGGTCCCGGCGAGTTGATCGGTGAAATGGCGCTTTTCGAAAACTTACCCCGCTCGGCAAGTGTAGTCGCCGTGATCCCGACCGAAACCCTGGAATTGGATCAGGAAACGCTGATGCGGTGCCTGCAGCGATCCCCGGCCCTTTCACTCAGTTTGCTGCGCGCGATGAGCGCCCGTCTTCGCCACACCACGGAGGAAGCCGAAGGACTGGCCTCCCTGCCGGTACCGGAACGTCTGCTGCGCCGGCTCCAAAGATTAGCCGAGTGGTCCGGCACACGCGTCGAGGATGGTATACGTATCATGCCGCCCATGACCCAGCAAGAACTGGCGGCATTGGTAGGCGCCAGTCGCGAAAGCATCAACCGCGCGCTGGTCAAATTGCGCCGGCAAGGAGTGGTGCGGTGGGATGACGGCTGGATCGTGCTGCTGGACAACGCACACGACGTGCTATCCTGACATAAGCGCGCGCTTGTCCCCCCGAAAAATGAGAAGAGGCCACCGTTGCTTATCGCAATCCGGTGGCCCCAGCATATAGAATTCCGGTTTAGTAGCGATCCCGATCGTTATAACCCCGATCTCGACTACCGTACCCACCGCGATCCCGGTCGCGGCCGCCATACCCGCCGCCGCCGCCGCCGCCGCGATCACGGTTACCATACCCGCCGCCGCCACGGTTTTCCCGAGGTTGCGCCTCGTTGATCCGCAGATTGCGCCCCATGAATTCCTTCTCATTGAGCGCCTGTATGGCGGCGACCGCCTCTGACTTGTTTGCCATCTCGACAAATGCAAATCCCCGAGAGCGTCCGGTGAACTTGTCCTTGATCACCGCGACGGACTTAACCTGACCATAGGCTTCAAATAGCTTTTGCAGATCATCCTCGGTTGCCTGGTACGACAAATTGCCAACGTAAATATTCATCCTGATTTCAACTCCTTGGTGAATGAACTGAATTTAGCCTCGGAAAAACTCTTTCGGGGTTTTGCATCCAGTCTAGCGGAATATCCAACCCTGTTCCGTGGTCACTATTATCATAGCATGGATTTCGAACCTGACAAGTACCAATACCATAGATTCGCAAGAGCTGCACGAACATCAAATATGCATGGTATTCAAGGTAAAAGCACCCACAGGGCCTGAAACAACGCCAGCGTCTTGACAACACAGCACGGAAACAAGGGCGTGTTGTTAAGCACGCGCCAGCCATCTGAGCCGGCGCGTGCTCCCGTTCCATTGGTTACGAATGTGCTTCGTGACCGCATTTGGGACAGAACCGGCTCCCAGACCGCAATTCCGCACCGCAGTAACGGCAGAACTTCTTGGCAGGTCCGGCCAGGGAAGCGCCGCACTTCGCACAGAATCGCGCCCCTTCGCGCAGCGGAGTACCACAGGATGGGCATACGGACTGTGGGTGTGCATCCACACGCGGCGGCGGGAATGGTGAATCCCACTCGGCCGGCGGCAGAGGTGCACGTTGCGGCTGCTGCGGTGG
>JAFGNR010000283.1 GCA_016926915.1 Anaerolineae bacterium | reverse complement strand
CCCGTCGCTCCCGCAGGTGACATCATGGGAAAACCCGCGACAGAATAACTGTTGCGGGTTTTCGCGTTTCCATGGAACTTGGCGGTGATGGGCTATGGTCGAGACATCTCAAACCGAGTGGATAACTACTGCGGAAGCAGCCGAGGTATCGGGGTATTCACTCAACCATATTCGCCGCCTGGTAAGAGAGGGTCGTGTAAGGAGTAAGAAATTCGGGCGGGCGTGGATGGTGCATCGTAGGAGTCTTGAATCTTATGCCCAAGAGATGGAACGTTTGGGAGAAGAGAAGCACGATCCGTGGCGAGTAGGCGCGCGAAAAAGAAGCACTAAGGACTAATCGCTATCGAGGGATTTCCAGGGGGCTTGACAGCCCCCTGTTTTTGTAGTATACTCAGGTTGTAAAGAAACGAAGTATTTCAAAAAGACGGCCCAAGGTGGTGTTAGCGGCACCAACCGAGGGCCTGGCCTCCACGCCGGCTGAGCGGCGCAGAGGTTGCCTATATAGTAGCACGAAGGCAGCCCCTCGTCAATTCATGGCGAGGGGCTGCCTTGTATTTATAGGGTGATCAAAAACTCAATTGGAGGTACGTTATGACTGAACCGATAACCGAGGGATGGCTCACAACATATCAGGCGCGATCTCTGACGAACTACACCTCTGCCTACTTACGCCGGCTGGCAAGCCAGGGGCAAGTCGAAGCCCGCAAGGTAGGCCGCGACTGGCTGATCAACCAGGAGAGCCTGATGGCGTACAAGCGTGGGATGGACGCTCTGGGCGACCAGCGGCACAATCCCTGGCGGGACGATCTGGCCGAGCGCGGCCGAGGCCGTCAAAGCCAGGCGAAATCTGGAGGTGAGGCATGAACATCGGCCTGGACATTGGATACAGCGCGACAAAGACCATCAGCGGCAAACGCCGCATCACTTTTCCCTCCGTCGTCGGCACGCCCGACAAAGCTCGCTTCAGCCTCAACGGCAACTCGTCCGTCGTGCTCGTTTGCCCCGATCACGTTCAGGTGGGTGAAGGCGCGGTTTCTCAGAGCCGCTTCCTTAACCGGCGTGAGGACCGCGGCTGGATCGAGAGCGCCGAATGGTATCATCTGGTTCTAGCCTCTCTGACCGAATTGACCGCCGCCACGGCAGCCGAATTGCGTGTAGTCACTGGCTTACCGGTAGCCTTCTATGGTGATCGGCAGGTGATACGAGATCGCCTCTTAGGTGACCATCGAACCCAACGCGAGAACCAGCGTGCGCAAACCTTCAAGATCATCGAATGTCATGTTATTCCTCAGCCCTTTGGTGCATTACTCTCGGTGACGCTGGATGATCGCGGACGCATCGTCGATCAAGCTCTCGCCACCGGCACGGTTGGTGTTATAGACGTGGGCGGCAAAACCACCAACTTGCTTTCGGTGAATCATCTCTCCGAGATCGGGCGGGAGACGGCCGGCGTGAACGTTGGGGCCTGGAACGCAGTGCGAGCTGTGCGGGACTGGCTCTCGAACCACTGCCCCAATCTCGACCTGCGCGACCATCAAGTGATCGACGCCATCGTCGCGCGGCAGGTGCGGTACTATGGCGAGCCGGTTAACCTCACCGATGTGGTCGAGGATGTGTTGGAGCCTTTGGCCCAACAGGTGCTATCGGAGGCGACACATCTGTGGAACGGTGGTGCCGGCCTTGACGCGATCCTGATCAGTGGGGGTGGGGCGTTGCTCTTGGGACCGGTCATCCGACGGCACTTTCGTCACGCTCGCATGGTCGAGGACCCGGTCTTTGCTAACGCGCTAGGCTACTGGCGTTTCGCCCAACGACTGGCGAGTCGGTAGTACTCGGAAGTTATTGCCCGGCAGTACCAAGGAGGGAAGTCGCTGAAGATCACCAGATCCTATACGCTCGACAGTGAAACTGACCGAGATATTATCCGTTGGCTGGAGCGACAGGAAAATGCCAGCGCGGCCATTCGCGCCGCGATCCGGGCCGAACTAGCTTGCGGTGGGGTAACCCTGGGAGATGTGTACCAAGTTGTCAAGAGCCTGGAGCGGAGACTGAACGGGGTTACTTCCATCGACCTGGCTGACAGGCAGGCCGATGAATGGAGTGAGCCAGCGGAAGCAGCGGATGCGCTTGACGCACTGGCGGACTTGTGAGGGAAGATGGCTATGAAAAAAGAAGACGCTTTCTCCTTTCGATGGGGCATCCCGCTTTTGGACAAGGGACGCACCGACATACCAAACTTTATCCTCGACCATTACGCCGAGGCCGGCATTAGCCGGGTAGAGTTCGTCGCGATCATCCACCTGGCGCGATATCAGTTCGAATCTCCAGAAGGCGAGTGCCGCCCCTCGGTGGCCACAGTAGCCGGGCAGATGGGGCTTACCGTGCGCCGGCTGCAGCAGATATTCGCCGGCCTAGAGAAACGCGGCCTGCTCATCCGGCACTATCGCTGCGGGCAGACGACCGTGTATGATTTTGGCAACTTTAGCCGGACGATGTTGGCCTTTGAGTTATCCACAGGGGGTGAAGAAAACTTCGCCCCTGATGGCGAACAAGAGGGGGAAGTAGGTTTCACCCCTGAAAAAGATTTCACCCCCTCTGCTGAAGAGGATTTCACCCCAGGGGCGAAGGAAATTTCGCCCAAAGAAGAAAAGCAAGAAGAGCAGCTAGAAGAAGAAAAGGCGGCTGGCTTATCAATCGCTATCTGCACCATCCACAGTGCACGGATGGAAAAGCGGGAGAGAGACGGCGCCATCTGGTACTCCCACAGGCTGGGGGATGGTTCGTGGTGCAAAGGCGCACCGGGCGACCAGCCCGGTGGCAAGCCGGACCCAACTGATCCGCGGCGATACATTTCCGGCAAGTACGCGGCGTACATCAAGCATTAGCAGGAGGTGTCGACATGGGACAAACCGAGATTCTGGTCGTTCTTATCGGTGTTGCAGTGGCTGCGTTTGGGATATTGTTCCTCCGCCTGGGCAAGCGGCTGGCAGTGGGCCTGTTGATCCTGGGAGGATTGGCCGTAGTGGGGGTGGTGGCGCTGTCGATGCTGGCTCAGGCCAGCGCGACCCGGGAGACGGCCATCGCCGCACAGCGTGCGGCAGAGGCCGCGCAGACGGCCGCCGCCGGCCAGGCGATGACGAGCGCGGCGACGAGCATCACGTTGTTTCTGGTGATCCTGCTACTCATCCTGGTACTGGTCATCGCCGGCGTGGCCTTTGGCTGGACCTGGTGGCAGAAGCGCCAGAAGCGAGAACAGTACGTAGACATGCTGCGCCAGGCACAGGTGTACGCGGCCCTACAGGGGCAGCGGCTGCCCGGGCCTGCGCGCCGGCCGGCCTACCCCGCGATGCAAGCACTGCCCGGCTATCCGGCGCAGGCAATGCCTCCCTCGGTGATCGTGGTGGGCCAGCAGCCCGCGGCCTACTCCGCATATCCCTACGCTTACCCGCCGGCGGCCATTGGCCAGAACGAGGGCGATCCCTACGCCGATTTTCTGCCTCCGCCGGACGATGGGTGCTGCCTTTACAAATGGTTGATAATTCCAGAGGCCTGTCGGAGTGGCTGAAACGGGGTTGTCAGCGAGGCGCCGGGGACAGGGCCGGGCACACGAGAGCCGATTTCCGGCGCTTATCTCT
>JAFGNR010000053.1 GCA_016926915.1 Anaerolineae bacterium | reverse complement strand
CGGAAGAACCGACGACCTCATCCGGCGTTGGCGGCGGCAGCGGTGCACATGTGCGCCCCCTCGCCTATATCGAGATCGGACCGGAAGGAACCGCGATCCGGTCCATCGAAGATGAACAGAAAATCGCCCTGGCGGGGATGCTGCTGGGCGCATGGATTTTCGGGTGGATTGGTCTAATTTTGAAGACCCTTTTCAAGAAGTAACGGAATTTCAGCCAACAGACAATGATCCTCCGTCACCAACACAACGGCCTGGTCTGGTACGAGTTTACAGAACCCCCTCAGGAATTCCGGCACGCATTGCTCACACGAATTGGCGGGGTCAGTGAAGGACATTGCGCCTCACTTAACCTCGGCAGCACCGTCCGCGATGATCCCGATGCAGTTGTGGAGAATCACCGCCGGGCGTTCCAAGCCTTTGGTGTGACACGAGATCAGATTGTCAGCCCATACCAGGTTCACGGCAATCACGTCGCTCGCGTAGGGCGCACCGATGGAGGCAGCGTTATCGCAGCAACGGACGCCCTGATCTGTCAGGAACCCGGTGTGGCCCTATTACTGCGGTTTGCGGATTGCGCTCCCGTCCTATTCTACGATCCCATCCATCGCGCCATCGGTCTGGCCCACGCGGGATGGCGGGGCGTCGTGGCCGGTATCGTTCCGGCCACGATCCAGGCCATGCAGACTGCATTCGATACCGCTTCGGAGGATTTGTGGGCCGGCATTGGGCCGGCGATTGGGCCGGAACACTACGCGGTTGGCCCGGAGGTTGTGGAAGCCATCAGCGCCACGCTCGCTCCAGAAACACAAGTAGCCCCACAACGTGAGGGACAATGGTTTCTGGATCTTCCGAAGGCGGTCGAGGCGCAGCTACGTCTTGCCGGCGTGCAACAGATAGCGCGTTCCGGCCTGGACACAGCCGGAAACACTGACGAATGGTATTCCCACCGGGCGGAAGCCGGACGCACAGGACGCTTTGGCGTACTCGTCATGATGGGTTAGTCCATCACCGGCAATTAAGAACCCAAACGCGGCCGTGCACTTGATGCACGGCCGCGTAGTCGCTCCAGGCGCTAGGGGAGTCCCTCTATTTGGAATGTGAACCCCATGATGTCGAGCAGTACGGAATTGACGCCGGAAGGTCGCCCGAATTGCGCCTCGAAAGGCTGCTCGCCCCCCCCGGCAATCTCCCAGGGCAACGTCGGTGTAACCGCGCGCAGTTCTGCCGACCCAGCACCGGAGGTCATCACGATATTTTCGACCCCCACACGCAAGGTCGATTCTCCCGTGTTGCGAATAAGCCCATTGATGACGATGACGCCCCGTTGGCCATCGGAGAAAGCGCCGGTCAGCTCAACCGCCGGTTGCGCGGGCGCCGGCAGGGGAGGTTGATAAGGCAACGAAAAACGCCCGAATTCCGATCCGGCAGGGTCGGGACGGAAGAGCCATGTCAAGGGAGGTGTGAGATCACTGGGAACCTGATATCCGGCGCTGCCCGCAACCGTAGCGCCGGGTTGAACAGGTGCGGTCAGCAGCCCCTGTTGCCCCAATGCCGATGCCTCCGCGCTGAGCGGATAACGCTGTCCCAACCCATCCTCAAGAATCATGTCGAACTGTGCCGGGTCCACATTCTCAACGCCGGCATTGGTCAAGCTGTACTCAACGATGTAGCTGCGGGTGGCGCCCTGACTTGCCACAATCCCTGATTCCACGACCTCCACCTCGAGCCCGGTCAGCGCCTGTGGGCCTCCCGTAACAGGGCTTTCTTCAGGCAGATACCGGGCCTGAATCACCAACCGGTCAGCTTCCTGCCCGCCCAGAAGTACCAATGTCAGCCCGGGACGTTGTTGTGATAGCATCGTAGTCTCTTCAACCGGGAACCGCTGTGCCTGGAGCGAGCCGAAGACCAGCGCCGTTCCATTGTTGAGGGTTAGCGTTATCTTGGCGGTAGAGTCCAATGCCGCGAGCAGGGATTGCGTCGTCGCCGTATACGGCAGCCCCACCACGTAGTTCACGACGGTACCGTAGATCCAGACCGCGCGCTCCCCGTTCTCTGCCGGAACCGGCCAACGCCCGTTTTCCATGGCAACCGGAATCACCGGGAATAGACGGCCATGGATATTGATGTCACTGGGAACCGTAGCGGGTAGTGGGTTTCCATTCTCCTGAAGAACCGCCAAACCCTCAGGGATTACCGGGGGAGAATCGAAAGTGGATAGCTTGTCGACCTCAAGGGATTCCGCCCCCCCGGTGGAAGTCGGCTTCCGATTCGTCATCAAGGCGCCAACGGCCGCCCCAACAATGATCAACAACCCTAGCACGATCAACAAAATCGCCCAGGTTGGGGGCAGCACGCGCGCGACGGGAGGGGCTTCCAGAGACCTATCGCCGGCAGGAGCTGAAGCCACAGGAGCAGATGTGGCCGGCGGCAACTGCTGAACAGGAACAGCCGCCGCAGCGCTGTCGGCAGCCTGGTTGATAGACGCCGCCCCCCCACTAACCGGGGAAACTTCGTCAAGAGACTCCGGTTCAGAAATCGATTGCTCTTCCTGGACCGCCAACCAATCGGCGTCTTCGTGAGCAAGCGCCGGATCTGTATAGGATGAATCGGAGGTCTCGGGAATAACCGCTGGATCGTGTGGTAATTCAGACATGATCGATCCTTTCCTGATCAGGGAATGATATCGGGCAGAGGTAAAGGCGCGATACGCACCTTGACCTCAGGTGTAGCAGGTTCCACAAAACGGTCCAGCCCCAGGAGCGGCACCAGCAAGCGCACGGCGCCGGGCGTGGGAACGGTAAACGAGAGCTGTCCCTGGTCATCTGTGTAACCGCGAGCCAGTTCTACATTGCCGTTCGGCTCCAGCACCCGAACAAAGAAGCCCGGCACGCCCTCACCGGCGCCCAAGGCGCCGTCGTTGTTGGCATCGTAGTAGATGAGTAGACGGAAGGTCCGGAATCCGGAGGGCGTTGGGGTCGGAGCCACCGGCGTAGGCGTGGTCAAGGGACGGAAAATCAGATCCACGGCGCCGCCCCCAACAGCTTGCTGCGTAGGCGTCGCCACCGGTGAAGATGGGGGTTCAGGCGTGTTGGTAGGAGCAGGCGTGGGATCTTTCCCCACCTCAGGCGTAGCTGTTCTAACAGGTGTAGGCGAACCCGGCACCGATTTGGAACAGGTCAGCTTATAATCGCTCTCCCTGGAGTCGGGGAGTGACAAGCGGCTGCCATGCCCCACCAACAAATAAAGATAACCTTCATACGTAGCATAATAAGAGACCCGGCTGCTGTAATCGCCAAGCTGCCGATCGTCGTTCCCCCCTAACACATTGCGGTTGGCATCATATATGATGATATTGGTATCGACGCCAGGATCAAGATCGAAGGTTTCACACGTAAAAAACAACCCCGGCTTAACCCATAGCTTGAAGTAATCGTTGTCGATGTCTGCCCCACCCCAGGGGACAAAATTCAGATTATAGGTCACCTCTGGAGCTATCGTCGTCGCATGATCGAAGTCGAAGTTAGGTTCGTACTGATCGAAACCGGTGATCCAGGTCGGCGCAGGGGTCGGCGTCGCCGTTGCCGGCGTGGGCGTAGGAGAAGGTGAAGGCGTCGCGCTGGGAGCGATATTGCTGACCACGAGGCGGTACGTGCCGCCGCTACACTGCGCACTATACTGGTAGATCTTGAAAAAGTAGGGGCCGACGCTGTCAGCCGCCAACGTGATCGAGGCCGAATTTCCATCAAAGGGGTTTGTATCGGTGAGAATAGCCTGTTGATTGAGATCATAGGCCACCATAGCCAGGTTATAGTTACCTACACCGTCGGGAATCGCCTGAATCCGGTATTCCCAGCCGGGGATGGCGTTATCTAGCCGGAAATAGTCAGCTTCCGGTTCGATTTGCTGTCCCTTGCCCCCCGCCGCGAGCGCCAACCCCGTATACGATGCAATAGCCGCAGCATCGGCAAAACTGTTGATATTGGGCAATGAATCCGTCGTCGTCGTCGCCAAGGTGCAGATAATCACATCCTGCTGCGCATGAGACGATACCGGCCAGTGGTCCACCACAAGCGGCGCCGCCTGGACTTTCCCGCCCCCATCATTTCCCATAGCCGGGGCATTCGCATTGCCCGAAATCGCCAGGATACCCACCAGGGCCAACACCCCCAGCACACCTCCCAAGGCAACCAGCCAAACCGTCGATTTTGCTCTGCTCATCATCTACGCCCCCTATCTACCTGGTGAGCCGGCGCCCCAGCCATTGAAGCACACGCGCTCCCGGCGAGTAAGGACTGAGCTCGGTCCTCAGTGTTCTGATACAGACTCCAAAGGAGCTGCACCGGCCAAAAAGTGCTTGACGCCCACGCGATTGTCAAAGAAAAGCACGGTGACGATTTCATCGTTGCCTTCGATCTGACTGTCCTGCACAGCACCTTCACCAAAACGGCGGTGACGGACGCGTTGGCCTCTCTGAAACTTACGTTGGATCTGCTGGCGTTCCGGCCGTCCACCCACGCTCTGGCCGGTAGGCCATGCAGGTACTCCCCAGTTCTGGTGCGTCGTCTGCACCTGCCGGCGACTACGCCGGCCGCCTACCACATCATCCGGCAAATCATCCAGGAACCTCGAATGCGTTGCAGGTTCGTTGTTTCCATACCAATTCCGGCGAAAAGCATAGCTTAAGTATAGACGCTCCATGGCTCGTGTCATGCCGACGTAAAGCAAACGTCGTTCCTCGGCCACGGCCTGTGGGGACTCTTCAATAGCACGGCTGTGTGGCAGCATCCCCTCTTCCAACCCGGCGATGAACACCACCGGATACTCGAGACCTTTCGCGCTGTGAAGCGTCAGCAATGTCACCGCCTCGACCTGATCCTCGATCTCATCGATGTCTGCGACTAATGCGACTTCGGTGAGGAAATCGGCCAACGACAGCAGGGGCGCCTCTTCCACAACAGCCCGCAACGCCATCACATTCTCCCAACGCGAATCTCCCTCGGGAGTGCCATCCTTCACGTAGGATTCGTAATCCGTATCGGACAGAATACGATCCAAGAGTTGCATAACGGTGGCTTCTGACTGATAGGGGCGCCACATCTGAACAAGATCGACGAACCCTTGTACGGCATTGCTCGTGCGCGAGCCCAATCCCCCTTGCGCTAGCAGCACCAGACAGGCTTGATAGTGCCCCTTTCCATCGCGCTCAGCCTGCGCGGCAATTTTGGCAAGCGTGCGCGCCCCGATGCCCCTGGCAGGTACGTTGACGACCCGCTGGAAACTTACACTGTCTTCAGGATTCTGCACGAGACGCAGAAAGGCAAGCACATCCTTGATTTCTTTACGGGAATAGAATCGGGTGGCGCCAATAAGACGATACGGGATTCCCTGGCGAATGAACGCTTCCTCCAGCGCTCGCGATTGCGCGTTGGTCCGGTACATAACGGCGATATCACCATACCCATATCGAGTTCCCCGTAAAGATTGCACCTCACGCGCGATAAGTGACCCCTCTTCTTCCTCATCATACGCTTCACGAACCGTGGGCGGGGCGCCGCCCTGTTTACGCGTGAAGAGATCCTTGGGTGTGCGGTCCACGTTATGGGAGATCAACGCCCGCGCTGCATCCAGGATGACCTGCGTCGACCGGTAGTTCTCCACCAACAAAATCTCCACCAACTCCGGGTAATCCGTATGCAAACGTTGAATATTGCGATAGTCGGCGCCCCGCCAGGAATAAATCGACTGATCTTCGTCCGCCACGACGAAAAGACTGCGATGATCCTGCGACAACAAACGGAGCAGCACATATTGCGCGATGTTGGTGTCCTGAAACTCGTCAACCAGAAGATACCGGAATCGATCGCGGTATTTTGCCAAAACCTCGGGTTGAGAACGGAATAAACGCACCGGTTCTACCAACAAATCGTCGAAATCCAGGGCATTGTTGTTGCGCAATGTAGCCTGGTAACGTGCGTAGGCTCTTGCCACCACCTCGTCATGATAAGTGCGGACCGGATAGTCCGGGGGCAGGATCAATTCGTTCTTGGCTGCGGAGATCGCATTCAGCAGTCCCCGGGGCCGGTACCGTTTGTCATCCAACCCCAACTCCTTGACCACCATCTTCATGACCGCCAGCTGATCGTCCGTATCGAAGATCAAGTAATCCTTGGGCAACCCGATCCAGTCGGCCTCGCGACGCAAGATGCGCGCACACATGGCATGAAAGGTGCCAATCAGGATATCGCGCCCGCCGGCAGAATCCAACATCCCATCAATGCGCTCCCGCATCTCGCGCGCAGCCTTGTTCGTGAATGTAACCGCCAACACCCTCCAGGGTGGTACTTGTTGTTCAGTCAACATCCAGGCAATGCGATGCGTAAGGACGCGCGTCTTCCCGGACCCTGGACCGGCAAGCACAAGAACGGGACCATCAGAAACTGTGACGGCCTCACACTGTTGTGCATTGAGACTGCGGAGAAGCGGATGTGTATTGCTAACCATAGCTTCATTGTAACACGAGAGAAAAAGCAAGCAAATCCTTGCCCGACGTCGAAATATTGACACAGCTGTTCTTCGTGGTATCATAGTGTAAGGTTTTAGCACTCGCATCACACGACTGCTAATCGGAGCCGGATATGGTAGAGGAAGAGAATAAAGAGATCGCGGCAGCGCCGCTCACGCCCAGGCAGGAGATGTTGCTCGGCCTGATTGTGCGCGAAAACGTGCGCGTAGCTACCCCGATTGCTTCGCGCGCGCTGGTCGAGCAGTACCACCTAAGCATCAGTTCGGCCACAGTGCGCAACGAAATGGCGAGACTCGAAGAATTAGGGTATCTTTCGCAACCCCATACTTCGGCGGGACGAGTGCCCACCGAAGATGGCTTCCGGTATTTCGTAGAGCGCTTGATGGAAGAACAAACGCTTCCCCCGGCAGAACAGCGCACGATTGCTCACCAGTTCTATCAAGCACGAAACCATATCGAAGAATGGATGCCCCTGGCGGCTTCCGTGCTGGCCAGCAGAACACAGGGCGCGGCGCTAGTCACTGCTCCCATTGCGATCAGCGCAATTTACCGGCACCTGGAGTTGCTAAGCACCTATGGGCAGACAGTCCTACTCGTTTTAGTCCTCGAAGGGGGTACAGTCAGGCAACAGATGCTGGTTGCTTCAGAATTGATCAATCAAGGTATACTCAGTGAGATCGCAGACAGATTCAACCAACTATGCAACGGGCTGACCGCCGACGAGATCAAGCGGAGTGTACCGCTCCTGACCCCACTCGAAGCCGACTTCATGCAGGTCATCCTATCCCTTATGGCAGAAAATCGAGACATCACAGGAGATACCCTTTACCAACACGGGATCTCCCAGCTTCTGATGCAACCCGAGTTCGCCGATGCTGAAGATCGTTCCACACGTCTGGTCCGCGTCCTTGAAGAACAAAGCCTGCTCCAGGCCGTGATTGCCGATGCGCTAAGCCCCTCCGTCGGTATTGGCGCCGTGCGGATCTTAATCGGCGGCGAGGGCCGGTGGAACGCACTCAGTGCGTGCAGCGTCATTCTCACACGGTATGGCATTGCCAACTACGTCACCGGGGCTTTGGGGGTCGTAGGGCCTATCCGTATGGCTTATGGTAGAACAGTTTCAGTGCTGCGCTTCGTCTCCGGAATCTTGAGCGATCTCGCCTATGAGACCTACCGCCCGGCGCTGCAAGAAATACCACCAGACGAGGATTGACTGAAGTATCGTGAAGCAGTGGATTCCGGAAAAAGCCTGCGGCTTGACGCCTCCGTCTGGCCGATATCAAAGTGAGGTGATAACATCGTGAAAACCAGAGAGAGCAAACGAAAACCGGCTGAGAACCTGACCGGTGGTTCTGAGAACCAATCTTTACCGGAAGAAGTCGAAAATCACCAGGAGACCGAAACGGCGGATGGCGCCAGCCTCCCCGACGCGGCCATCGCAAGTTTAGAAGCCAAAGTTGCGGGGCTTTCGCAAGCACTGGACGAAGCACAGGAGGAAGCCCGGAAAAGCCTGGAGGGGTGGCAACGCACCCAGGCCAATTTCGAGAATTTCCGAAAGCGGATGACCGTCGAAAAGGCCGAATGGACGACCACCGCCAATATGCTGCTGCTGAGCCGGTTACTACCGGTGATTGATGACTTCGCACGCGCTTTCCTCAACCTGCCGGAGGAGTTGCAAGACCATAGCTGGCCTGCGGGCATCAAACTCGTCGAGCAAAAACTCCGCAGAGTCCTCGAGATGGAAGATGTGAAGCCAATTCCTGTGGAGCCGAGGGATGTTTTCGACCCCTACTTCCACCAGGCAGTTGTGCAGCAAGAAGTGGAAGAGTACGAAGACGGACAGATTGTTGCAGAAGTTCAAACCGGATATCTGCTGGGTAATCGGGTACTGCGGCCGGCCCTGGTTGTCGTCGCCAGACCCAAACCAACTACAGCGACCGAAGATGAGACCCAGGCCACGGCCTCAAATGAGGCTCAAGACTCGGCAGCTGAGAACTAGATCGGCCGGCAGAGAATCCACGTAAGGCTACACAACGCTAAAACGGAGCGGGGATGGCAAACAAAGACTATTACGGTGTCTTGGGAGTTCCGCGAGACGCACCACAGGATGACATCAAGAAGGCATACCGGAAACTGGCGCGCAAATATCATCCGGATGTGAGCAGCGAGCCGGAGGCCGAGGAACGATTCAAAGAGATCAACGAAGCCTACGAGGTACTCTCGGATGCTGAAAAGCGCCAGATGTACGATCGTTTTGGAACGGTCTCCCCCAACATGGGAGGGTTTAGCGATTTCCGTGATCCTTTCGACATTTTCGCCGAGGTGTTCGGTAATCTAGGCGGGTTTGGTTTCGGGCAAGGGCGTCCCTCTGCCCGACGGGGACGCGACCTCCGTACAGCCGTAGAAATCACGTTCGCAGAGGCGGCCTTCGGCACTGAAAAACCGATCGACGTCCAGCGGCGCGAGGTATGCGATACCTGTGGCGGTAACGGTGCAGAGCCCGGCACACAGGCCGAGCGCTGCACCGAATGCGGTGGAACCGGACAAGTCCGGCGGGTTCAACAGACGTTTTTGGGTTCTTTCGTCAATATCATGCCATGCCCAACTTGCAACGGCTCAGGCACAGTCATTCGCACCCCCTGTCACACTTGCCATGGCAGCGGGATCATACGCCGGAACCGGCGCATCTCGCTGCGAATTCCCGCAGGCGTTGATGATGGGCTCAGTATCCGGCTGGCAGGCTCCGGGGAACCGGGAGAACGTGGGGGGACGCCGGGAGATCTTTACGTCAATATCCAGGTGCGCCCCCATCCCTACTTCAAACGGCGCGAGAACGACGTGATGGTTGAACTCCGGATCAATGTAGCACAAGCCACGTTGGGCAGTGTTGTGAAAGTGCCGACCCTGGAAGGGGATCACGAAGTCACCATTCCCCCGGGCACACAACCCGGAAGCGTGTTACGCTTGCGAGGACTGGGCGTTCCCCACCTGCGCGGTAATGGACGCGGTGATCAACTCGTCATCGTCCAGGTGGCAATTCCCACCCAAGTCTCGGACGAACAACGCAACTTGTTCAAATCCCTGGCTAAAAGCCTGGGAACCGAGTCCATCGTCGAGGAAAAGCAAACCTTCGTTGATCGCATCAAGGAAGCTTTAGGGCTGTGACCAGGAGCTTTCACAATGAGTAGAGGTGCTAGCACTATGAACTGGATTGAGGTTAGCCTGGCGGTTGCTGCCGAGGCGGCCGAAGCCGTTGCCGAGGTATTGAGTCGCTATGCCCCCAATGGCGTCGCCATCGACTTAGGGGCCGGCGATACCGCCGAGACGGTTACTGTTCGGGCTTACCTGGTCGCCGATGAAACCATCGCGATTCGCCAGCGCCAGGTAGAGGAAGCGCTCTGGCACCTAAATCACATCTGGCCCATGCCGGCCCCCGAGTTCCGTCCGGTACAGGAGCAGGATTGGACCGCCATTTGGAAGGAGCACCTTCCCGTACTGCATCTGGGCAATCGCGTGGTCATCAAACCGACCTGGCGGGCATATGCTCCCCAACCTGGGGAAATCATTCTAGAGATGGATCCAGGACAGGCTTTCGGAACGGGCCTGCACCCCACGACCCAGTTGTGTCTCGACGCGCTGTTGCGCATCCCCTTACAGGCCGGCGGACGCATCCTGGATTTGGGAACCGGCACCGGCATCCTCGCCCTCGTGGCAGCCAAGATCGCGCCGGTCCACATTCATGCTCTGGATATCGACGCACACGCCGTAGCGACTGCACGCCAAAATACCCGCGCCAACCACGTGTCACATACTATTCGAGTCGAGGAAGGTTCGTTGGCTGCAGCGACCGGGGTCTATGATCTGATTATGGCCAACATCCTGGCTCCGGTCATCATCGACATGGCCCAACAGGGTCTCGCCGAACGTCTGGCGCCAGAAGGCAAGTTGATCGTCTCCGGCATTCTGTTGGAACAACGGGCAGAGGTTGTCGCAGCGTTCGAGGAACACGGGCTCGTCGAGCTCGAAACATTCACCAAAGGCGACTGGGTCGCCCTTCTCGCAGAGAAAAAGAAAACGTCGTCGCGAGAGCTCTCGTGACATAGCAAACTCCCCCCAGATTGGGGGGAGTTTGCACAAGCACAAAATCGACCGGTGCAGTTATTCCGCCGCGCCGCCCTCTACACGTCGCTTGAACCGGTAGACGATCCGCCCCCGTGTTAAGTCGTAGGGAGAGAGTTCCAGACGCACCCTATCACCTAACAGAATGCGGATGTAATATTTACGCATCTTGCCAGATAGGTATGCCAAAACCTCGTGCCCTGTATCCAGCTGAACACGGAATTGTGTCCCCGGCAGCGCTTCAACGATCGAGCCCTCAACAACAATCTTGTCTTCTTTGGCGCCCATCTGGTAATCCCAGCTCCCAACGATCAGGCTTCATCATCTGAGAAGTCATCAGACTCCTCGGAATCAGTAGCATCGTCTTCCAGCTCATCAAAGTCGATTTCTTCGTCGCCAGAATCAACGTCTTCGTCGTCGAATTCGGACTCTTCGTCGAAATCTCCATCGCCAAGCAAGTCCTCGGCATCCGGCTCCTTAAGCGCCTCAGCGGCTTCTCGCTCGGCCTTCTGTGTATACCATTCTTCCCATTCAATACGCCGCACCTGGCGAGCACTCAGGCCAATGCGACGGCGATCTGTCTCGATACGAATGACCTTGACCAAAACCCGGGCTCCGGATTGCAGTTCATCACGTTGTTCAGCAGCCAGAAGCTCCGAATTGTGTAGCAATCCTTCGATGCCGGGTTCCAACTCAACAAAGATACCGAAATCGGCAATCTGGCTCACCTTGCCTTCAACCAGGCTGCCAATATCGTACCGCTCCGTGACCGATTCCCATGGGTCTGGCGTCAAGGCCTTGATGCTCAGCGCAATTCGCTGGCGGTCGCGGTCTATGCTCAAGACCTTAACCTTGATGCGCTGCCCAATCCGGTAGACTTCTTCGGGATTCTCGATACGTCCCCAAGAAAGTTCCGAGACGTGTACAAGCCCGTCCAGCCCTCCCAGGTTCACAAACAGACCGAAACTTGTGATCTGGCTGATACGCCCACTACGAATCTGACCGGCTTCCAAATCCTCCAGCAGACGTTGGCGACGGTCTGCGCGCCACTCCTTGGCAGCTGCCTGTTGGGACAGGATCAGCCGGCGCCGGCCACGATTGACCTCGATGACCTTGAGCATGATCGACTTCCCGACCATCGCGCGCAAACGGCGATAACGTTCCGGCGCCTGCCGGATGCGAGAGAAGCCAATCAGCTGTGACATGGGCACGAAGCCGCGCAAGCGTCCAAACTCGACGGTCAAACCGCCGCGATTGGAATCCAAAACAGTGGTCTCGTAGACTTCCTGATCGTTCTTAAGTTGCTCGGCAGTTATCCAATCTTCTTGGAGTCGCGCCTGTGAGATGGAAAGTTCTACATTTCCATCATTATTGCGCGAACGCGTGACCATGACCGGGATTTCCTGACCTACGCCGAATTCATCACGGTCGTCCAACTCCGTCAAATCCGAAGCAGGAACAAAGCCATCACGCTTGCCGCCAATGTCCACAACCAGGCCCTCGTCACGTACCTGCACGATTGTGCCTTCACGCAACTGACCCCGGCGTGGAGCATCGAAATCCAGGGCCTCCTCCTCCAGATTCTCCATCGAGATGGGATCAGGTTCGGTCGCAACGACCTGCGGGCCAGGGGCGCCGCTCTTCAATTCTTCAAGTTCCGGTTCCACTTCCGACTCCTAACGCACCTTAGCATGTGAGGCGGGACATCCCCCACAGTTTCGGTGACTGACATCAATCTCATCGTATTCTATCATACGCGCAAAGTTTGTCAAACAATGAAGTGAATACGGATGTCCAGCACGTAGCGGGCAAACGCAGCCATAACGTGACAAGAACCTACCCGTTGTCCGGAGGCAGTAGCCCCGGGTCACAGTCCGGCGTCGGCGTCGCCGCCCGCAGACAAATCGTCGCCCAGCAGATCAGGCATCTCCTTCTCGATCTGTTCAGGGTCTTGTCCTTTCTCCAGGCGATCAACGACTTCTTCAAGTTCGGGTTCTAGATCTCCGGCCTCATCCCCCATTTCAGTGATCATCTTGCGCATGAACCGGCCCACACTGCGGGGGTCATTTTCGTCGAAATCCCCAAGCATATCAGGATCGGACAAATCGTCTGCAAGTCGATCATCGGCCCGCAAGACACGCACACGCGACATCAGCCGGGTAACTTTGCCGGAGCCACAGTGTTTACACACCGGTTGCCCCTGTTCAGCAGCCGAGAAGGTGCGCCAGAAAACCGAAAACCGCCTGCGGCAAACTTGACAGCGATACTCGTAGATTGGCACGCTTTTCACTCCTGTCATGAATGTGGTATAGTAGCAATGGATTTGATTATACGCACAATGGCGACGAGGTACAACTTCATGGATGACTCGGTAATTCGTGATCCATACGATCCAGCGCTTCATCCGCTACTGATCGTGATTTCAGGCCCTTCGGGCGTGGGCAAAGACAGTGTCGTGGAACGGCTGCGCGAGCGTGGCTGGCCGTTTCATTTTGTAATCACAGCTACGTCACGTCCGCCTCGCCCCAAAGAGGTTCACGGGAAAGATTATTTCTTCGTCTCGAAAGCTGAATTCGAACGGATGATCCGCGACGAAGAGCTGCTAGAACACGCCGTAGTCTACGGACAACACAAAGGCATTCCCAAAAGACAAGTACGGGAGGCGCTGGAAAGCGGTAAGGACGTGATCATGCGGCTCGATGTGCAAGGGGCCTCCACCGTCAAAAGCATCGTTCCCGAAGCAATCTTGGTTTTCCTGAGCGCTTCCTCTGAAGAAGAGCTGATCGAGCGTCTTCGCCGGCGTCGCACCGACACCGAAGCTCAAGTGCAGCAGCGCATCGAAACGACAAAACAGGAAATGGAAAGGCTACGTGAATTCGACTATATCATCATCAACCGCGATAACGCGTTGGATCAGGCTGTGAATGACGTCATGGCCATTATTCGCAGTGAACATTGCCGGGTCCGGCCTCGTCACGTACACGTCTAGTGAGTTAAGATCCCATGCGGCCACCGATGGAACTGCGAAAAGGTGATGTTGTGGTCATGCGTAAGCCGCACCCCTGTGGCGGGTCAGAGTGGCGCATCGAGCGCCTTGGCGCCGACATCGGAGCTGTGTGCCTGACCTGCCATCGCTATATTCTGATGCCGCGCAGCCGCTTCGAACCGAAAATCAAACGTTTTCTGGAACGAGGTCCCGAGATTGCTGAAATGTGAAGTCTTCTTTATGCTCTCGGCGTTCTCTCTGCGGTGAATTCCCACTCTTTGCAACAGAGTCATCAAATACCCTTGCGCGAAGTTGCATAGAAAGCAATCAGGGGGCCCGGACGGCGCCGAACCCCCTGACCCCAAGGAGAGACGAGACAACAAGTACACTATATAGGGTTGCTGTCTCGTCTCTCCCTTGCCCAAACCAGTAAGTAAACCCTATCCTTTGATACCTAGTATACAACAGTGTCTATATTTTGTCAAGTATCTGTATACTAAATGTCTAATGTTCCGTGTGCTGGTAATGCCGGGTAGGCCAAACCAGCTACGATTACGTATTGGTTTTATTTTATGTTATGTTATAATTCGAAACGGTAATGTGGCTGCCCGCGCAGCCGGAGACGCTCCAATACGTCATGAAGGCTTACGTAGAGCAATTTCTGAAATACATCAAGTTCGAGCGTGGTTATGCCGCCAACACATTGGCAGCATACCAGCGCGATTTGGCCCAGCTCCTGGCTTTTACAGAACAGCAAGGGGTGACACGCTGGGATCAGTTGACGCCGGAGAACCTTGAGGCTTTCATTGCCTCCCTACAAGGGCAAGATTATCGCGCGTCGACCATTGCCCGCAAGGTCGCTGCCGCGCGCTCGTTCTTGCATTTCCTGTTCACCGAAGGCGTCATCTCCAGCGAGTTGAGTGAGTGGCTCAAGCAACCCAGAGTCGGACGTCGTCTTCCCCGCGCCTTGACGCGCGACGAGATAGAACAGTTGCTGGCAACCACGGAGAAAGACCTGTCGCCGCTGGGCTTGCGGGATCGCGCCCTTATCGAAACCCTCTACGCGACCGGACTGCGAGCCACCGAAGCAATTGCCTTAACCACCTCTGACCTGGATTTCGAAGGCGGTAGTGTGCGGTGCATCGGTAAAGGGGACAAGGAACGCCTCATACCACTTCACGAACGGGCTTTGAAGGCCCTGCGACGTTACATCACGGAAGGACGCCCTTTCCTTTTGCAAAGCGCAGGAGAGAATACGCTGTTCTTGAATAAATCCGGGCATCCCCTCACCCGGCAAGGACTCTGGTTCATAATCCAGCAACATGCCAACGCAGCCGACCTGGCGCGCCGCGTGACGCCTCACATGTTACGCCACTCCTTTGCCACGCATCTCCTGGATGGCGGGGCGGATTTGAGAGATGTGCAGCAGTTTCTCGGACATGCAAGCATCGCGACCACTCAGATTTACACCGAGGTGTCGAGCCAACGCAAGCGGGCTGTGTACGATCGTTCGCATCCCCGAGCCACGCTAGACTCCTCACCAACAGACAGTGAAGCCGATTCGGAGGAACCAAAATGAAAGTAGAGTATTTCACCATGCAGGATTTCCAAGACGCTGCGGAGGTTATCCGCCGGCATACCAATCTCGAACCCGAAGTCGGGTTGATCCTGGGATCCGGACTCAATGCGTTGGCGGAAGCAGTCGATGACGCCGCCAGCATCCCCTTTGAAGCAATTCCCAACTTCCCGGTGTCGACAGTTGCAGGGCACGTCGGGCGCCTGGTCGTGGGACGCCTTGAGGGGCGCGCCGTCGTGGTCATGCAAGGACGCGGGCACTTTTACGAAGGCAATAGCATAATGCGCGTAGGTTTTCCCATTCGCGTCATGCGCGTCTTGGGTGCAAAGACCCTCGTCGTAACCAACGCGGCCGGGGGCATCAACATGACCTACCGCCCTGGTGAGGTCATGATCATTCGGGACCACATCAATCTCCTGGGAATGGCCGGCCAAAATCCGCTCTACGGCCCCAATCTCGATACGTTTGGACCGCGTTTCCCCAGCATGAATGACGCCTACACGCCTGCGCTGCGCCAGCTTGCCGACCAGGTCGCCCTGGAGGCGCGAATCCCGCACCACCTAGGCGTCTACATCTGCCTTGCCGGGCCGAGCTTCGAGACGCCGGCCGACGTGCGATTCCTGCGCGCCATCGGCGTAGATGCCGTAGGGATGTCGACGGTTCCCGAAGTCACCGTCGCACGCCATAGTGGGATGGAAGTCTTGGGCCTTTCAGGTATCACCAACAGCCTCATGGGTGAAGAGGGTGGACCGGCTCCTAACCATGAAGAAGTACTTGAAGCGGGTCGTCTGTTAGCGCCGCGTCTCGAAACCATCATCAGGGGAGTCCTTGGTGCACCGGAGTTTGCGGTGCGCTCGAACAACCTATGACCGTTGTGTTACAGTGGTTAGCCGGGAGAGCCATCGCCGTCTACCTGGTCTGCCTGATCGGCGCAGTCGCCTATGCCATCGTGGCACTCACCGCCCGGCGCAGGTTGCTGGCGGCGCATTTCTCGCTGGAGCGGGAAGTCATTCGACAGCAAGTTACACGCGCCTGGCTGATGATGGGATTGTTCATCGCTTTGGGTGTCACCATCTTTCTCGTAAGCACCTATTTCGTACCCACACTCCCATCCCCGGAGATAGCAACCGAGACACTTGTCGCGGGGCTTACCCCGCGCCCCACGTCTACACCTACGCCAAGCCCGACCGCAACGGCGCCCTTGCCCACCATCACACCGGGACCGGGAGCGGAAGCGACCACAGCGCCGCCCCCCGCAACAGAAGAAGCAGTGGTGGCCACACTCGCGCCAACGCCGACGTCAGCGCCAACGGCGCGCCCCACCGCCCCACCTCCGCAATGTCCCTCCCCAGACGTTCAGATCATCGCGCCTGTCGCAGGAAGCACACTCAACGGCATTGTTGAAGTCTGGGGAACTGCCAAAAGCAACGCCTTTGCCTACTACAAGTTCGAGGTTCAGTTTCTAGGTGCTGCAAGTCCGAACTTCGTCGCGCAATTCGATGCACCCGTTGAAAATGGCATTTTGGGCTATTGGGAAATCACGCCGCAATATCCCGAGGGCGGGCCGCATCAACTCCGGCTGGTCGTTGTCGATATTTACGGCAACACGACAAACTGTATCATCCCGGTTTACTTCCGTCAGTAACTTCAGAAAGGGGAAGAAACGTGCGCATTCGCTCAGCCCGAAACGACGATTGGAAGGCCTGTCTGGAGTTAGATCTGTCCTATGAGACCGAAATTGCCTGGCAGATGGAAGAAACCCGGAATGAGAAGGAATGGAGCGCGCGCTTCTCCAGAGTCAGATTACCCCGGATACAGACCATTTCGCCGGTTTTCTCTCCGGAAGATCGGCTGCTCGCATGGCAACGACGCGATGGATTTTGGGTAGCCACTGAACGCTCCAAAATCCTCGGCTACCTGGGACTCATCCTGGAGATCGAGCACCGGCAGGCCCGCATTGCCGATTTGGTGGTCGGCGCCGAATACCGGCGCCAGGGGATAGGGGAACGACTGCTCCAACACGCAACCACATGGTGCCAGCGGCAAAACGTCGAGCAACTCCTCATCGAATGCCAGCTCAAAGCACAACCGGCGATCGGATTCGTTCAAAAACACGGCTTTGCAGTATGCGGATTCCAAGACGCCTATTGGCCGGGGCAAGAAGTGGCGCTATTTTTCCGCAAACGGATTCGGTGATGTACCAGTTTGCCATCATAACTCTCCTGAAAAAAGGCTTCCTAACCGCAGAGTGCAGCTACGACCGTAAGGTCTTGTGACCGTCGGCAAAGAACGCAAAGGTTAGATTGAGATGATTCAAGAATGGCATCGCATAACTTTGAAAACTCAGGTCTTTTTTGCGATCTCGGCGCGCTCTGCGGTGAATTCCCACTGTTTGCAGTAGAGTCTATCATGTGAGCGAAACCTATCTGGGTATCGATGGTGAAGAGCCATAATCACGAGCCTGCGGTAGGATGAATCGGTAATGAGGCGGCATTAGCCATATTGAGCTCGTTTTGCTTCTGCCGACCTTCTGTCAAGTATCAATGGGATCCAATGGACTGGTTAGGATTACTCATAGCAATCAATGATGTACTGACAGCAAGCATCGGGGCGACTGCCTTTGCGCTGCAGCTGTATTTGTTTTTCTACAACCGCAAAAGCCGCGTTGCCCGTGGCTTCAACGGCCTTCTGGTGTGCGTCATTCTCGTCTATCTGACCGATCTACTGCTCAGAGGCAACCAGAATCCCTATCTCATGGAGCAACTACTGCGTTGGCAGTGGCTGGGAATTGCGTTTACCCCCACCCTCTACCTGGAATTCACCCGTGCAATTCAACTCTCCGTGCGCCAAGAACGCTTTCCCCGTTGGCCGCGTCTCTTGGGACTCGTTATCAGTGGGATTGTTACCATTCTCGCATTGACCACTAACCTGGTAGTTTACGACGGCGAGTTGAGCGCTGGCGCCTATTATCTACGCCCAGGGCCCCTTTTCTACCCCTTCGCGATTCTCTTTGCGCTGACCACATTGTGGGGACTTCGCGAGACACTGCGCGCACGCGACCGTTGCCACACTCGCGCGGCGCGACGTCGCATGACCTATCTCTCGATCGGGTTTCTAGCTCCGGCCCTGGGTGTTTTTCCGTATCTCCTGATCATTGGTTGGCCATCGAGACTCCCCGACACGCTGCTCTGGATACTGCTTATCATTGGGAACCTGGCCATTGCAGGCATGATGTTTTTGATGGCCTACAGCATCGCATTCATCGGAGCGCTAACGCCAGATCGAGTGGTCAAACACCGGCTGGTACGTTTTCTACTACGCGGTCCCATTGCGGCCCTCCTCGCCCTGGTCGCTTTTGGGGTGGGGCTGACCATCGAGCGCTCCCTATATTTGGGCCGGTACACCCTCTCGCTGGTTGCTGTGGCGGTGACGGTCATCCTGTCGCAGCTTGTGGTCGAATTAGGCAAACCCCTCCTAGACTTGATGTTGTATCGTGAGGGACGTGAGGAAGTCGAAAGAGTTCAAGAACTCAGCCAGCGGCTGTTGACGACTGCGGATCTCAGGCAATTTCTGGAGAACATCCTTGCTGCCATCTGCGAACTCCTCCAGAGCGTGGGCGGATTCATCGCCGTCCTGGAGAACGGACAGCTGCACCGCGAAATCTGGTGCGGGCTTCACGTTTCTTCGGAAGAGGTGGCAGAATTTCCACTGCCTGACCAGGTACAAACCCACGAGCAAGACGGCATCCTGCTATGGAATGACTACTGGATTCTACCAATTCACGACAAAAGCGGAGAAGTATTGCTGGGTCTCGTGGGGCTAAGAGACCCTCAGGCGCGTCTTCCACTGCACGAAACCCGTCTTACCCTGCTTCAGCAATTGCTGGTCCAGGCGGGGGCGGCGCTAGATGACCGGCGCCTGCAGCAAATCGTCTTTCAGGTTTTCTCGCCGCTCCTGTCCGAGCTGGAAGATATTCAACGACGTAGGGGCCTTCTGCATTACAACGGCGCCACAATGGCAACCTTCTCCCCCGTCAACGTCGACGATATGCCGCAGTGGATCCACGATGCGCTCTCCCATTACTGGGGCGGCCCCCGTCTGACCGAAAATCCCATGCTGGAGTTCAAAGTCGTGCAACAGGCCGCCGCCGCTCACGATGGCAGTCCTATCAAGGGATTGCGGGCCGTTTTGACAGAAGCGATCGAGCAGTTGCGGCCTGATGGCGAACGAAAGTTGACAGCTCCCGAATGGTTGTTATACAATATCTTGGAAATGAAGTTCATTCGTGGGCACAAGGTGCGTGAAGTTGCTATGCGGTTAGCCCTCAGCGAATCCGATTTCTATCGAAAACAGCGTGTTGCTATCGAGAATTTGGCTACAATCATCGCCGAGATGGAATCCAGCGCTCGTGAAAGCGGGACGCCGCCAACAACCGCGAGTCGTGAGCAGCCCGAAACGCAGTAGTCCCAACGTATAACCATACTCTGTTTCCAAGCAGCTACAGAACGATTTTAGCGTCGATTTACGATCTTATCAATGGCTTTATGGTACCCGGAGGCGCCGGGCAAAGGAGTTTGGGCATGGATTTGGTTTACATCCCCGCACACCAGTCAACTTGCGAACCCTATTGGATGGCCCTGTTGGACGAAGGCGAACTCAGTCCACAGCCGGTACCTGGCCCGTGGGAATGGTTCGAAGACACGGCGATCTCTTCCGACATCTGGAAGGAAGCCCAACGTCTTCAGGAACAGCATGTCATTGTCACATTGAAGATCGAGGCCTATAATCGCGGGGGATTGATCGCCTATTGGAATGGTGTGGAATGTTTCATTCCTGCATCCCATCTCGTGGCCTATCCCTTCCCTGCCGATCCAACAGCCCGCGAACAATGTTTCGACGGTTACATTGGACAGGATATGCGTCTCTGTATCATCGAGGTTGAACCCGGACGGAATCGCGTGCTGCTTTCGGAGCGCCAGGTGGAAACCTGTGAAAAAACCCAGCGTCACTGGCCTGAATGGCTGCATGACAATGCCATCTGCACCGGCGAGATCACGAGTGTGCGGCCTTTTGGCGTGTTTGTTGACATCGGCCCCCTGGAAGGTATGGTCCATATCTCCGAGATCTCCTGGGGACGGGTGCGGCATCCTCAGGACTTCGTGCAAACGGGGCAGACAGTACAAGTAATGATCCTAAACGTGGATCAGGAGCATCAACGGGTGGGGTTGAGTCTCAAACGCTTGCAACCCAATCCCTGGGACAAAGTGACCGAGAAGATCAGGATAGGTGATTTGTTGGACGGCACTATTGCCAGCGTGGAACGTTTTGGCATCTTCATCGAGTTGCTGTCAGGCCTGGAGGGGCTATTACACATCTCCGAGATCAATCAGAACCACCATGATACCGCGATTCCCCTCCACCAACAATATCGCGTCGGCGACAGAATCCGGGTGCGCATTCTAAATATCGTCCCTCGCGAGCACAGAATCGCTCTAGGGCTTCCTGCGTAGCGCAGATCGAGCAAAGCACACAAGCCGGCAATCACATGGCACATCGCAAGCAAAAAACTTACCGGATGGCGCGCCCCCAGGCAGCAAAACCACGAAAACACGGCGCTCCGGCGAAATCACAGGATATCGCTGAGCGTTTTCGCCTGGGGAAAATCCTGCTAGCAGCGCTTTCCGGCCCCGTCGGCCAACAGTTGCTCTCCATCGGTCTGATCCTCTTTGGTCTGGTAACCCTGGCCACCCTGGCCGGCCTCAACACAGGGATTTTGATCAACAGTTGGGCCCGTTTCCTCGTTTACGTCTTTGGATGGGGCGCCTACGTGATGGCCGCGTCGTTCACGGCGCTGGGACTCATGTGGATGCGCCACCTCGTTCACCAACCCACCCGCTGGCGCTGGCGACCGGTTGTCGGTTTTGAGATGACGCTTTTCGGCATGTTGGCGCTAACGCACGTGCTGATGCAGAACAAGGGTTGGTATGTGGTCCAGTCAGGCCGGGGCGGCGGTTTGATCGGCTGGGCGCTGAGTTTTTCATTCGTCTACTATACGTCGCCGCTGATCACGGCGTTCCTGATGATCGCTGTCGTGATGGTCGGTGTAGGATTGGCTTTCGACATTACAGGACAAGATTTCCGGCGTTGGAGCGACCGCATTGCGGACGCCTGGGATGAGTACCGGGAAGCACGCGAAGCGATGCGAGCCGCGCAACAGGCAGAGGAATCGGCAGCCCGTGAGACTGCCAGCGTCGCCCGATCGCCGATTCGTAAACGCAGAGAAGAGAGCGAAGAGCCGCTGCCCGACCCCCTCATCAGGCAAACAGAAATCAAACCACAGCCGGCGCAACAGCCTCCGGCAAAAGAACCCCCGCCACCCGCCAGACCGGCAGCGCTGCCGCCGTTGAATCTGTTACGAGAGGCGCGCCCCCCTGCACTTAGCCAGGAAGAGGTTAACAGCAAGAGCCGGATTATCGAGCAAACACTGGCCCAATTTGGCCTGCCGGCAGATGTTACCGAAGTCAGACAAGGGCCGACGGTGACCCAATTTGGCGTGACGCCGGGGTACATTCCGCGTGACCCCGAGGGCAGAGATGCGCGCAAAGTGCGCGTCAGTCAAATCGCAGCGCTGGCGGACGACCTCAAACTGGCATTGGCAGCCCGCTCGCTCCGTGTACAGGCGCCGGTGCCCGGACGCGCAGTCGTAGGAATCGAAGTGCCAAACGAGGACATCGCCCTGGTGACCCTACGCCAAGTCATGGAGAGCAAGGATTTCGCCAAATGCTCGAAACCCCTCTGTTTTGCGGTGGGGCTAGACGTAGCAGGCGGTGTTGTAGCGGCGGATTTATCTGCAATGCCACACTTGTTGATCGCCGGCACAACCGGCAGCGGCAAATCCATCTTTGTCAAAGCCCTGGCGGCGGGCTTGATTCTGCGCAACAGCCCGGAAACTTTGAGGTTGATCGCCATCGATCCCAAATTGGTCGAGTTGAGCCACCTCAACGGACTCCCCCACCTTCTGGGACGGGCCGAAATCGAGCTGGAGCATATCCTGAAAGCGCTCCGCTGGGTCGCCATGGAAATGGACAAACGGTACAAAACATTCGCGAAGGTCGCCGCACGGAATCTCGATCACTACAATCGTAGTGCAAGCCGCAAGGGCGAGCCGCAGTTACCGCGCATCGTGGTATTGATCGACGAATTGGCAGATTTGATGATGGTAGCGCCAGAAGAGACCGAACGCACGCTGACACGCATCGCCCAGATGGCCCGCGCCACCGGCATCCATCTGGTCGTCGCGACGCAGCGTCCCAGTACCGACGTGGTCACGGGATTGATCAAGGCCAACTTTCCTGCGCGCGTCAGTTTCGCAACCGCCAGCGGGATCGATTCTCGCGTGATTCTGGATACCCCAGGAGCGGAATCCCTTCTGGGCCGTGGCGACATGCTCTTTCTGCCCCCTGAAGCCGCCGCGCCGCGCCGCGTACAGGGCTGCTACATCTCCGAGCCGGAGCTGGAGGCGCTGATGAAATTCTGGCAACGCAGCCATGGCGCCACACCGGCGCAGGCGCCATGGGAAGTTGCCATCCAGGAAAACGGGCCCGCACAGTTACGTATCGAGGGAGAGACCGAAGACGCAGACTTACTGGAAAAGGCCATTGCCTATGCCCGGAGTCGCGGTGAAGTCTCCACCTCCGGCATTCAGCGACGGTTCCGCATCAGTTATCCCCGCGCTGCCCGTATCATGGAAGAGATGGAGGCCATGGGGCTTGTAGGGCCGCAAGAAAGCGCCGGCCGTAAACGCCAAGTCATCCTGGGCGGCGAGGAAGACTGAACTGCCTTCGCACATTCGATATCACAGCAATGCGTCCAATCAACCAGACTACCGGCAACCTCACCAATCGCGATACGCTCAGCGCCAACCGGCAAGGTGAGCTCACCCCGGCGCAGCGCGAACGCCTCACCCAACTCGCATACGCGAGGCGCGGGTGCCTGACCCGCGCCCTCAAAATTCTGGCGTTCCCGGCTGCCGGTCTGGGGCTGGTTCTCGTCCTGGGATTTGTGAATGCTCCTCTGGTTCTGGGGTGGCTGGCATTGCTCATTGTATTGGCGGTCACCGTGGATCTCGTTCTGATCATCGTCCCGGCATTCCTGCAACAGCGCATCCGCTTGCGACAGGATCTCGAACATGAAACCCTGGCGACTGCGGAGGGCACGTTGGTCTACGGGAAACGCGGGTACGAAGTCAGGACGGCAGGACAGACGCTTACCCTCCCGTCCCAAGGTAGCGGCCTTGTACCGGGCATTGCTTACCGGTTTTATTTCCTGCCCAGATCGACTTACATCCTCTCTGCCGAGCCCTTGGGACAAGAAAGCACTGCCCGCGCCCGAGAGGGATTACAGCAGGCTCTGGCCCGGGCGCTGCGGTTCGATGTGACTCACCTCGCATCCAATCGTGAGGGTTTCCTGGCGCCCGGCCAGATTATGCTCCTCTTGCCGCGCCTGATGCTTGGCGCGTTGCTCGCAGCGATACCGGGAGCAGGACTGCTCCTGCTAGCCTGGCAAATCATCACCAATGGGGCGGTGATCGCAATCGTGGGCAGCGTAATCATGGGAGCGGCGGGGGCTTTCTGCCTGATCGCTGGGTTCAGGATCGCGGCAACCGCGCTACTGGATATCATGTCGAGCCGCGTGGAGGCTGTCGAGGGGGCCGCGTACAAAGGCAAACAGCGTGATGAGCACGCACCTTTCGGCCTGGCGATATTCTACGAGTACCGGATCGGAGAACAGCGCGTCAAAGTGCCGGAACGTGCCTACGCCGCGCTCCTGGACGGGCTGCCCTATCGCCTCTACTACACCCGCCGGAGCAACATCATCGTCGCCATCGAACCGTTGGCAGCCCCCCCCATCACAATGCAAGCCGAGACCCATAGCAGCAAAGAGGATTGCAATGTTAAAAACGAATCACGCATCGAATAATTGTCATTGCTGTGCCCCTGAATCGTGCTAGACTATCGCCATGAATGTACTGAAGCTGCCCTCACAAATGCGAGACCTGCAAGTGTTACTTCAAGGGCTCGACTGGCACAGCCTCGAGCGCGAAGTGGCCCAGGAGGCGCAATCCCGTCTGGTGATCGTCGGCCCCGTCAATAGCGGGAAGTCCACGCTCTTCAACCGGCTGCACGGACACAAACTTTCGGCGGCCAGCGCCGTCCCCGGCACCACCCAGGGCATTGTGGAACACCCGCTAGGTCCATTTCATCTCATCGATACTCCCGGCTTCGGTGAAGTCTGGGGCATTGACCGGGCTACCATCGCCCTGGAGGCTGCCCGAACGGCAGATGTCGTGCTCCTGCTGCTCGACGCCGCGGCAGGCGTACGGCAAAGCGATCACGACCTCTTCATGCAGCTACAGACGCTCGGACACCCTATTGTCATCGCATTGAACAAGTCCGACCTGATTCGCAAAGACTTGCTCTGGGTTCTGGAAAATGCCGAACGCATCCTCGGGGCGCGGCCAATCCCGATTTCGGCGCGCACCGGCAAGGGAATCACCGAAAATCTCCTACCGGCGATTTTGAGCGCCCAGCCGGCGTTGGCTGTGGTGATGGCCCGCGAGCTGCCGGGGATTCGCGAACAGTTGGTCAAACGTATTATCCGGCAGACTGCCTGGTTCAATGCCTTGATCTCTCTCGAACCCATCCCGGGCCTTGATATTCCGATTCTCCTGATCTCTCAAACTCGCATGGTCCTAAGAATCGCTGCCGCACACGGGGAATCGATGCAAGTCTCCCACGCGCGCGAGCTGCTCACGACCATGGCGGGCAGCCTGCTCTCGCGCTATCTGGGCATCCAACTCGCCAAGCTGGTCCCGGTTCTCGGCTGGCTGGTGTCGGCGGCTTTCTCCGCAATTGGCACGTATGCCATCGGTGAGGCGGCGCGTCGCTATTTCGAAGGCGGACGAAAAATCCAGCCCCCAGACCTGAAAGCGCTTTACGAGAACCTCAAGCACGCAGCTCCTAAACAATTGCTCAGGCAGAAAGGTAAGGATCGGGAAGCAGCAACCGCTCTGGCAGAGCCGCCGGAAACCTCAGGAACAGACGGCGGAGCAGCATAACCCCCAGGGTGTAGGAGCCCCACGATGAACGCAGAGGAATTGGGCCTCATCGAGAAACCCCCATCTGCGGAAGAAATCCGGCAGCAAATGCGTGTGCAGTTCCGGGGTTATCTTATCGTAACGGTCGTGCTGAGTCTGATTACAGGTGGCATTATCGGTCGCTGGGCGCCTGACGTAAGTGGAGAGCCAGATCCCGCGCGGGCAATGCCCGCGCCACAACAGAACATAACCTGTGCTCCCTGCAATCCCGGCGACGCCGCCAGCCTGACGCCGGCCCAGCTACAGGTCTATGTCAGTGGCGGTGTGACGGCCCCACAGGTCGTCGCGCTTCCGGAAGGCAGCCTTGTCACAGATGCCATCGCAGCGGCAGGCGGCCTGGCAGCGCATGCCGATGTAGAAGCCTTTAACCTCGCAGCCCCCCTGGCAAATCACCAGCACGTCATCATTCCGACCCACCCCATACCCAATATCACCCAATCGCCTTCTATCCAGCCAACGCCGGTAGGGCCAGAAGACAAGCTCGACCTCAACACGGCTACGGTCGAGATGCTTCAGACGCTTCCCGGCATTGGCGAAACCAGGGCAACCAGCATCATCGAATATCGCGAGACCCACGGTAACTTCGCGACGATCGCAGACATACAAAACGTCGCCGGTATCGGCCCCGCCATCTTCGAGAAGATTTCGCCCTACATCATGGTCACCCCCTGATGTGGAATCCCAACCTTCCCTTGTTTCTACGCACTTCCGTGGTAGAACAGAGTCTATTCGTAGGCTGTGCCTGAAAGGGGGACTTTACCGCGTTGCTCCTACCTAGTCTGATCTGGTATCTGATATTACAACTGTTTGCCCTGTCCGGACTCCCCCTCGCGTTTTCCTGGTTCCGGAACATCCCATCACGTGGCTATGCTTTTGCCAAAGTGCTGGGCCTGCTCCTGAGCGGCGTGCTAATGTGGTGGGGGAGTATTCTCCATCTCTGGAACAACACGGCCGCAAGCGCCCTGGCAGCTGCCGCTGTCGTTGCGGCCCTGGGACTCTGGCGCATGCGAGGACATTGGCAGGAAGTGCGACTCTGGTGGCAGTCACAACGTGCCTTTGTCTGGGTAACCGAAGGTCTTTTCGCAGGAGCCTTCCTTCTCTGGACTATGGTGCGCGCCACCCAACCCCAACTCGCCACAATCGGCGGCGAGAAGTGGATGGAGATCGCTTTCCTGAATGCCATACTGCGCTCGCCAACCATGCCGCCGCACGATCCCTGGCTATCCGGTTTTGCCATATCCTACTACTACCTCGGCTATCTTTTACTGGGCATGCTGAGCCAGGTCGCAGCTATTCCCGCGACGTTGGCTTTCAATTTGGGGAATGCAGCGTGGTTCGCGCTGGCGGCAGTGGGCGCCTACAGCATCGTCAATGATCTGTTGGACGGCAAACGCGCCGGCAGCGCGCTCCTCGCGCCCGTCCTGTTGCTACTGACCGGGAACGGCGCCGCTTTCTTACAGGTGCTCCACGCGCGCGGCCTGCTCCCAAGTTGGTTCTGGGCCTGGTTGGATATTCGCGGCCTCAACCAGCCTCCCGAAACCGCGACCTGGATGACCCCGGCGACCTTCGACTGGTGGCGGGCTTCCAGAACACTGCACGACTATGCCCCCATCAGCACAGTTGGGAATCTCATCGACCAAGAGGTCATCGACGAATTCCCTGCATTTAGTTTCATCCTTGGCGACATGCACCCGCACTTGTTGGCGCTGCCCTTCGTCTTGCTGGCGATTGCCCTGGCCCTGAACCTGTGGAAGCGCCCGGAATCACCCCACGTCGAGCAGACGCCGGGGGGATTCGTGCGGCAATGGGCAAACAAGTTGACATCCTGGCTGCCCTATGCAGTCGTGCTCGGCGCGCTGGGCTTCCTCAACACCTGGGATTTCCCCATTTACTGGGCGTTGATCGTCGCCGTGGCAGTGCTCAAACAATGGCGAGAAAGGCGCGCGCCAGATGCTGAGGCGAACGTAGCCGGCGAGCCCCAGAGTGATGCGCGGGACGGCGCGGTTACACACACCTACACTTTCCTCGATGCCGTCTGGCACACCCTTCCAGAGGCAGCCATGTTGGGCGTTGCCAGCGTACTCTGTTTTTTCCCCTTCTGGCTAGGATTACGGTCTCAGGCCGGCGGACTCTTGCCCAACGTTTTCAATGCAACCCATCTCCCACAGTTTGTGGTAATGTTCCTGCCATTGGCCGTTCCCGTCATCGCGCTGGTACTCACGGCAGGCCGGCAGGCTGCCATGAAGTGGTATGAGGGAATGGGATGGGGCGTGCTCATTACAGTGCTGGCGTTCCTGCTGGCATTGGGACTCGGCTTGATCGCCGGAGCGCCCTACATCGCGGCGCTGCGACAAGGCGCCCCCATTATGGGAATGACCATCGACAATGACGCTGTCATCGACAGTCTTTTCCGGCGCTTGCTCAACCCGTGGACCGGACTGCTTCTTGCTGCCGGCGTGATGACCCTGGCCTTTGCCCTGTTGCGCAGCGAGGCCGCCCTGACAGAACGACATCTCACCTTTCCTGTGCTGCTGACGCTTCTGGGTCTCGGTCTAACCCTGACGCCGGAATTCCTGTTTCTCAAGGACATCTTCAGCACACGCATGAACACCATTTTCAAATTCTATTTTCAGGCATGGATCCTCTGGAGTCTGGTAGGGGCCTGGTGGCTCGCCAAAACCACGACCGGTGAATCACGCAGGTTTATGGCAGTTGCCCAGATCCTCAGCATCGTTCTCGTCGGGGCAGGCTGGGTTTACGTCGGCTACGCCATTCCGGCGCGCGCGCAACAGAACGAAGGATTGTACGGCTCGGCGGGCACGCTCGATGGCGCTGCCTGGCTGCGCGAACGGCAAGCAGCTGACTGGGAGGCCCTCGCATGGCTAAACACGCACATTTCCGGCGCCCCGGTCATTCTTGAAGCGCCGGGGGGGCAGTACCGGGCGTACGTCTACGAAGGTCGCGTCTCGGCCTTGACCGGTCTTCCCACCGTCCT
>JAFGNR010000052.1 GCA_016926915.1 Anaerolineae bacterium | reverse complement strand
GTCTCCTGCGCCGAAATGATCCGCACCGGCACCACCTGTTTCGCCGACCAGTACTTCTTCATGGACCGGGTGGCGCCGGTGGTGCGGCAGAGCGGGCTGCGCGCCTGCCTGGCCTACGGCATTGTCGAGATGGGCGACGCTGCGGCCCGCGAGCGCGAAATTGCGTCGGCCTCAGCCTTCCTCGAAAGCATCCAAGGCGATCCCCGGCTTCGGGGCTGGATCGGCCCCCATGCCTTCTTCGTGGATAACAGCCCAGAGGCCATCGAAATGGAACTGGCGCTGGCAGAGCGCTTCGACGCCGGGCTGCACATCCACCTGGGAACCAGCGGCGAAGAAGAACGGCACTGCCGCAAACACTATGGGCGCAGCGCCGTGCAACAGATGCAATTGCTTGGCATCCTCGACCGCCCCCTACTAGCAGCGCACAGCATCACGGTGCCGGAAGAGGATTTCCCTACCCTGGCCGAACACCCCTTTACTGCCGTGATCGCGGGATCGGCCTGTATGCGCAGCGGCGCCCAGATCGCGCCGCTCAAAGCGATGCGGCAAGCCGGAGTGAACACCGCGCTGGGCACCGACAACGTCGCCAACAACAACACTTACGACATGTTCAACGAGATGCAGACGACGGCCAAGCTGATGGCGCTGCGAGAGCAGGAACCTGCGGCCGTGCCGGCGCGCGCCATTCTGGAGATGGCCACCCTGGGCGGCGCGCGCGCGCTCGGTCTCGAAAACGAGATTGGCTCGCTGACGCCCGGAAAACGGGCCGACCTTATCACTCTCGATACCCGGGAGATCGGCTGGGCGCCGGCGTCAGGACAAGACCTCTACACGGCCCTCGTCTACGCCATCAACGGTTCCTACGTGCGAGACGTGATGGTGGACGGCGACTGGCTCCTGCGAGAGGGCGCCTGGACAACCCTGGATTACGACGCCGCCCGTGATGCGCTAGATACCGCGTGCCACGAGCTGCAGCGTCGCAAAGCAGTTAGGGATGTCTAAAAGCAGGATCTGACAGATGGAACACCCCTGACCAGACTTGGAAGCGCGCCTTGCAACACTGTAAGCGTCCTTCCACGAGATGCGAAAGCGCGTCCCACCTTATGCCTGATTCCCGGCGACGTGCGGACATACACAGACATAGTGAGAAGATATGAGACAACGCCAAGCCAACAATACAGTGCGTATTACCCGGGACATCCTGATCCTGGCTCTCTATGGGGCAACGGCTACACTTTTCAAAGCGCTGGGACTCCCGCAAATCGCCGCGGATGGATTTTCCCCCTGGTACTTCCTGTCTGCCCTAAACCTGGCCTTGTTGATTGCTGGCGGCCTGCAACATACCCCCCTCGTCTTTCTCACCACCTTGATTGTCGACGTGTGGTTCGATCTCAGCCTTTCACCAGCGTTCTGGCCCGGGGTCGTGGGTGCAGCGATCGAGACGGGAATCCTGGCGCTGGCAGCCAGAGCGTTTGCAACGCCAGAGACACAGCGCTTCCCGTTACGGCAAGTTCGCGCGGTGGGCAGATTCACCTTGATGATCGCACTCACCGCCATCGCGTTAGCGGCGGCGCTGGCAACTCGCCTGGCAATTACCCAGGGTTTGTCAAACCCTTCTTATCCAACGCTCCTGCTCAATACCGGTGTGAGCTACGCCGTAAGCATGGCGACCCTGACGCCATTTCTTATAGCGTGTGGTATTCCCTGGATGGCGGTGTTGGCTGAACACGTAGCGTCCCGTGCAACGCAAAAACAGACGCTACACCATCCAAAACTCGCGATTATCGAAATCGTGGAGATTCTTCTGGAAGCTGCGGGCGCCAGCCTGTTGGTGTGGGTTGCGTTCAATCCCAGATTCTCCGAACAGCTACACCTGGCCTACATCTGTTTTCTTCCCCTACTCTGGATAGCGCTTCGACACGGCTTACCGAGAGTAAGCCTGGGTATCCTGATGATCGCCATCAGTGCAATTGGCATCATTCAACACCACGGGTACACCGCAGACGGCATCCTGGGGCTGCAAGTCTTTCTTCTCATCCTATCACTTTCCGGGCTTTTCGTAGGCGCTGTGGTAGCCGAACGCAGAAAAGCCCAGGAAATGCTCCGCGAAAGCCGCACGATGGCCTATGCGATCCTGAATGCAACCACGGAATCGGCATTCCTAATCGACTCGGACGGTGTTGTCCTCACGTGCAACGAAGCGCTTGCGCAAAAGTTCAGAAGCCAGGTTCAGACCATCGTGGGCACGAATATCTATGAATGGTTACCCGACTATGTGACGGACTCTCGCAGAGCAGCCGTCGAACAGGTCATGACATCGGGCCAGCCATTGCGCTTCGAGGATCACCGGGCAGGCAAGGTCCTGGATAATAGCCTTTATCCCGTCTTCGATACCGAAGGGCGGGTAGATAAGATAGCAATCTTTGCCAGCGATATCACCCAGCGCCGGCAGGCAGAAGAGACACTGCGCCGCCGCACGAAAGAGTTGGCCTTTCTCAACGTAGCCAGCCAGACCCTCAGCGCCAGCCTCGATCTCAAGCAAGTGTTGACCGTCACGCTGGAAGAAACCAGCAAACTCCTGGATATTGCAGCCTGCTCGCTATGGCTGTTCGACGATGAACGCACCGGGCTGATCTGCCAGCAGGCCACAGGTTCCCAAAAAGACGTGGTCTGCAACTGGCAAATGGCGCCGGGGGAAGGACTCGTAGGGTGGGTGACAGAACAGGGAGAAAGCCTCATCATAGATGATGCGCAGGCAGACCCCCGCCACTTCAAAGGCGTAGATGAACGCACCGGGCTGATATTGCGAGCGATTCTCACCGTGCCCTTGAAGAGCCAACGGGGCGTCATCGGCGTGTTGCAAGCTGTGGATACCGCCCCCAATCGCTTCGACGCAACCCATCTCGAGATTCTGGAACCCCTCGCCGCCTCTGCAGCCATTGCCATCGAGAACGCCCGTCTATACGAGCAGGCCCAGCAGGAGATCCGCGAGCGCCAACAGATGGAACAGGCGCTCCGCGAAAGCGAAGCGCGGTTCCGGCTGGTCGCCAATACCGCGCCGGTGATGATCTGGATGGCGAATCCGGACGGACTCTGCACCTACTTTAACCGGCCCTGGCTGGAGTTTCGCGGGCGCACCCTAGAACAGGAATGGGGCGACGGCTGGACGAGCGGCGTACACCCGGCGGATGTGGATATGTGTCTGGCGACCTATTGCGCCGCGCTCCAGTCACACGAATCCTTCAGCATGGAATACCGGTTACAGAATGCTACCGGCGACTATCGTTGGATCTTGGACCAGGGGGCGCCCAGATTCCATCCAGATGGCAGTCTGGCAGGGTTCATCGGCGCCTGTATCGATATCACGACATTGAAAGAGACGGAACAGGCATTACAAGAAAGCGAGACCCGCTTCCGTAGTATCGTCGATGCGTTGCCGCAGATGGTCGCGTATACGGATAAGGATCTCGTCTACCGCTTCGTCAATCGCGCGTACAAGCGCGTCTTCGATATAGCGCCTGAGGAGATTCTGGGGAAAACACTGCCGGCAGTCATTGGAGAAACAGCCTTCGCCCAGGCGCGTCCTCACGTCGAACGCGCCTTGCGCGGCGAGTACGTCCGTTATTATGAACATTATAAGTACGGCCCCGGTCATCAACGGCACATCGACGGGCAGTTGATTCCCGACGTCGACAGAAAAGGCCATGTGCGCGGCTACTACGCCGTGCTCACCGATATCTCGCCTTATAAAGCCTTCGAAGCTGCCCTGCGCGAGAGCGAAGCCCGCTACCGCGCTGTCGTCGAAGATCAGACGGAACTGGTATGTCGCGTTTCATCTCAAACTGTCGAGGGCGTCATTCTCCGGCTGACATTCGTCAACCAGGCATTCTGTCATTTCTTCGGCAAGCTGCGTGAGACCCTACTGGGGCGCACATTCCTGGATCTGGCGCCCGACGCCGACCGCGACCTGGCGCGACAACGCTTTCAATCTCTGAGTCGCTTATCTCCGGTCGCGACTTGCGAACACCGGGCGATTGCGGCCAATGGGGAGCTGCGCTGGATACAGTGGACGGACCGGGCCATCTTCGACGAAGCAGGACGCCTTGTCGAAATCCAGTCGGTGGGACGCGATGTCACGGAACGCCGGCGCATCGCCCAGCTCTTCGAAAAGACCTTCAAGGCGATTCCGGACCCGGCCATTCTGTGGCGACACCGGGAGGATGCGACACTGCCGCAGGAAGCGTTCCTTCTGGAACTCTACAATCCTGCCGCAGATCAGATGTCCAGAGGAACCATCGCCCGTTTTGTCGGCGCCACTGCCGCCAGCTTTTTCGAGCATTCCCCAGACACGGTAGCGCGGATTTACGCCACCTTTACCACCGGCGAGACGCAGCGGGTAGAAACGGAATTCCGTCTCCGCACAACGGGAGAATACAAATGGCTATCCGCCGATTACGTCAAAGTCAGCGACAACTACGTCCTCAACATTATCTCCGATATCACGGAGCGCAAACGCATGGAGCAGCTGCTCAGGGAATCCGAAACGCTGCATCGCGTCACCATGGAAAACATCCCCGATCCGCTATTCATCACGGATAAAGAGGGAAACTTCACCTACATTTGCGCCAACGTATCGAGCTGCCTGGGCTATACCGTCGCCGAGATAGAAACCCTGGGTAACATCTCCGAGCTCACCGGCGCCCCCCTGTTTGACTTTGCAGAATTGGAAGCAAAGGGAGAGATTCTCAACATCGAGCTCCCGGTCGCCAACCAGGCCGGGGAGATTCGCGATTTCTTGATCACGGCAAAACGGGTGCACATTCGCGAAGGCGCCGTACTCTATACCTGGCGCGATATCACGGCGCGCAAACAAGCAGAAGCAGCCCTTGAGCGCGCCCAACGAGATAGAGACCTCATTTTGGATACAACGACAGAGATCTTCGCCTATTTCAATACCGACCTGGAAATCCAGTGGGCCAATCGCGCTGCCGGCGCCTTCACCGGTCGCGACCCCAAGGCGCTGATCGGACTGCGCTGTTATGAAGCCTGGCATCAATACGCAACCCCCTGCGAGCAATGTCCGGTGCTCGCAGCGCTACATACAGGGGAGGCACAAGAGGCAGAGATCACGACGCCGGACGGCAAGATCTGGCAAATACGGGGCTATCCTATCTATGAGCAAGGCCGCATCACCGGCCTCGTGGAATCCGGCCGGGATATCACGGAGCGCAAGCGCGCGGAACTGGCGCTGCGAGAAAGCAACGAACAGTTGCGCACACTGTTCGAAGACACCATGAACCCGATCCTACTCGTTGACGAGGAGCACCACTACATCGACGCCAACGAGGCTGCGTTGCGGTTCCTGGAATGTACCCTGGAAGAATTGCGCGAGAAAACCATCTGGGACTTCGCCACCCCGGATCAAGGGGCATATTTCAGGGAGACTACCGTTCCCTTCTTCGCGCGCCGCAGCGAGGAAGTGGATCATATCGTCAACGGCAGGGTCAAGACGCTGCTCCTCAACATGATTCCCGTCACCATTTCCGACCAAAAGTTCCTCTACGGCATCGGGCAAGACATCACGCAGCTCAAAACCACGACCACCGAGCTCGAACACGAGGTGCGCCGCACCGGCGCGCTGGTACGCACCGCCGCGCGCTTGAACCGGTATCTCTCCCGCGACGCCCTGCTGCAAGCCGCGTGCGAGGAAAGCGCGCGCGCGCTGGGGACATCCGGCGCCGCAATTCTGATCTACCAACCTGCCGACGAACGTTTCACCTTGGCCAGGCACACCGGCCTGTCCGAGCTGTATGATACGCACTACCAACCTCCCACGCGCCTGGAGTATGACCGGACGATGGGGGAAGATGGGTATGTGATCATTCCCGACGCGCGGATTGCAGATGAGATCAACCGGCGGCTACACGTGCAGCACGACATCTGCACCGTCGTCGGCGTGAAATTACACTACGGGGATGAATTACTGGGCATTCTTACCGTGCACACCCGCGAGACCTCTCGCAAGTTTACGGAAGATGAACTCACTTTGCTGCGCGGGATTGCAGATCAGGTGACGCAAGCGCTGATCAACGTCCGGCTCTTCGAACAGGTGCGCGCCGGACAGCAGCGTCTGAAGCAGCTGTCGAGGCGCCTGGTCGAAGCGCAGGAAACCGAACGGCGTCATATTGCGCGCGAACTCCACGATGAGATTGGTCAAGCCCTAACTGTATTGAAAATCAACCTGCAAGCCAGCAAACGGGCTGCCGATGGCGCCAAGCTCCAGGAACTCCTGGAAGCCAGCCTGGACATCGTCGAAGCCACGCTCCAGCAGGTGCGCGACCTGTCGCTCAATCTGCGGCCCTCGCTCCTCGACGACCTGGGACTGGCGCCGGCGCTGCGCTGGTTCTTAGACCGGCAGTCGCAACAAACCGGTTTCGATACCCACTTTTCTGCGGGCGATATCCCCGCAGCGTTGCCGCCGGATCTGGAAATCGCCTATTTCCGGATTGCCCAGGAAGCGTTGACCAACATCATCCGGCACGCCAAAGCCCAACACGTCTCGGTAGAATTGCGGATAAGTGCAGGTGAGCTCCACTTGACGATACAGGATGACGGTGTAGGATTCGATGTACCTCAGGCCCTTCGGGAGACCGCTCATGGCATTAGCCTGGGCCTAGCAAACATGCAGGAGCGGGCGCAACTTGCCGGTGGACGTATTACCATCACCTCCGCGCCGGATAAAGGAACGCGAATTCACGTTTGCACACCGGTCGGCGCGCGCACCGGCGTTCCTGCGCCGGAAAACGAGGATTCATGAAATCGATTCGCGTGTTGCTGGCCGATGATCACACATTGCTGCGGGCCGGGCTGCGTACCCTGCTGCAAAAGCTGGAGGGCATCACCGTGGTAGCCGAAGCCAAAAACGGTCACGAAGCGCTATCCATGGTAGAGGCCCAGCACCCCGATGTAGTACTGATGGACATTGCGATGCCGCTGCTGAACGGCCTGGAGACGACGGCGCGGATTCTCGAGAAAGATAACCATGCACGCGTAATCATCCTGTCGATGCACTCGAACGAAGAATATGTATTGCGGGCGCTGCGGGTTGGCGCAGCGGGCTACTTGCTCAAGGATGCCGGTCCTGACGAGTTAGAACACGCAGTCCGCTCGGCGGCGCAAGGAGAAGTCTATCTCAGCCCGCCAATCTCCAAACAAGTCGCCCAGTATGTACGACGCACCGGCAAAGAGACGAGCCCCTTCGATAGCCTCACCTCCCGGCAACGCGAAGTGCTTCAGCTGATCGCCGAGGGGCATACCAACCGCAAAATCGCCCAATTGCTAGGGGTCGGCGTCAAAACCGTCGAGTCACACCGGGCCAACCTGATGAAGCGGCTGGACATCCACGACACGGCGGGGCTGGTGTGGTTCGCGATCCAGAACGGCCTTGTCGCACCAGAGAGGTGATCTCAATCTCTGTCAATAGTAACTGCATCCTTCCCTTCCGCGTTCCAGAGCTGCCCCGCCTCAGGTCTTTTCCCCATGCCTTCTAAGGTCTTTTCCCTAAAGACTTAAGGGTTTTTCTGCAGGACGACGCGACCGCCGCCCCTATAATAAGCATAGGAGGCGCGGGATTCGCACGCCAGGGAGTAGCGCAAAGCCTATTCAATCCGGAGCGCCGCTCCACGGCGTAACCAATATCCCACCTGCAACGCTATGAACCGCACCTGAACCGGTCAAAGCAAAAGCGCCAAGTCCGTCACACTTTGCGTCAGGAGTAGGATATGTCAGCTATTCGTATATTGCTGGTCGATGACAATCGAGGGTTCTTGAAATCAGCGGCCCTGTTGTTGTCAGAAAGCCCTCGATTCATCATTGTTGGCGAAGCGCATTCAGGTTACGAAGCCCTCGAGAAGACCAAGACTCTACATCCTGACCTGGTGCTGGTAGACCTAGCCATGCCCGAAATGAACGGTCTGGAAACCACGCGCCGGATTAAACAAAACACGGCGCCGCCGCGCGTCATTATTCTAACCCTATACGACAACGCCGAGTACCGGACCGCCGCAGAGATTGCGGGAGCCGACGGCTTTGTGGCGAAGTCCGGCGCCGGCATCCACCTATGCCCTTTGATCCACACGCTGTTCAAGGGGAATGGCCCCACGCGATCAGAAGCCCACGCTCCCAGCACACCGGACCAGACCGTCGAGGCGCGGAGCGCGAAAACATGACCAGGGCGCCGGAAAAATTCTCAGGGGCATCTGTGTCGCCAGCGATATAGCCGATCAAGGAGCACTTCATGGATGGAAAAATAGTGTTGCATCTCTACGTCACCGGGGGAACGTTTCCCTCAGAAAATGCGCGGGCCAACTTGAAACGACTGTGCCAGGAGCGTCTGGGAGGATGTTGTCAGATCAGGGTCATTGACGTTTTGGAACAATCGGAGTTGGCAGAAACGCATAAAATCATCGCCACACCAACCTTGCTCAAGCTGAGCCCCAAGCCCTCGCGGCGCATTATTGGAGATCTCTCCGACAGCGACAAAGTTATCGCAGGGCTAGGGTTGTGCATAGACAAACTACAAGCAGACCAGGAGGAGGAGTAGGTTCATGAACGCCATCATTGAAAAGCTGCCTACAGGCATACCCGGATTCGATAGCGTGGCCCAAAATGGCCTTCCCAAGGGGCGCACCACGCTGGTCGCGGGCAGCGCCGGCAGCGGGAAAACCGTCTTCGCCGCGCAATTCCTGTCGGAAGGCATCCTGAAATATGACGAGCCAGGGGTGTTCGTCACCTTCGAAGAATCCCCGGACGACATCTGTAGGAACATCGTCTCTCTGGGTTGGGATGTACCCCAATGGCAACGGGAAGGGAAATGGGTGTTCGTCGATGCATCGCCGCAGACAGAGCAGGAGACCATCGTCGCCGGCGCCTACGACCTGGGCGCACTGTTGGCCCGCATCGAAGGCGCCATTCGGCGCATCGGCGCCAAACGCGTCGCTATGGATTCCCTGGGCGCCATCTTCAGCCGCTTCGATGACCAATCGGGAATTCGCAGCGAGCTCTTCCGCATCGCTGCAACCCTGCGGGGCATCAAAGTGACAGCAGTGATGACCGCAGAGCGCACGGAGGAACACGGCGACATCACCCGTTACGGCGTCGAGGAATTCGTCGCAGACAACGTCATTATTTTGCGCAATGCCCTGGATGCCGAAAAACGGCGCCGCACCCTGGAGATTCTAAAGTTCCGGGGCACCAACCACCACAAAGGAGAATTCCCCTTCACTATCATTCCGGGCGAGGGCATTGTGGTGATTCCGTTATCCTCCCTCGAACTCAAACAGAAGTCATCAGACATTCGCATCACCTCCGGCAACACCGTCCTTGATGAAATGTGCGGCGGCGGTTTCTTCCGCGACTCGATCATTCTGGTTTCGGGCGCCACCGGCACCGGGAAAACCCTCATCAGCACGGAATTCATCTCCGGCGCCGTCAAACAAGGGGAGCGCTGTCTGCTCTTTGCCTTCGAAGAAAGCCGCGAGCAACTGTTTCGCAACGCCATTGGCTGGGGGCGCGATTTCAAGAGGATGGAAAACGAGGGATATCTTAAAGTCATCTGTGTATATCCGGAAGTCGCCGGGTTGGAAGATCACTTCATCAAGATGAAGACCGAAATCGAGGCGTTCAAGCCACACCGGGTGGCCATCGATAGCCTATCGGCGCTGGAGCGCGTCTCCACCGCCAAGGGATTCCGGGAGTTCATCATCGCCCTCACCTCATTCATCAAACACGAGGAAATCACGGGGCTGTTCACCTCTACCGCGCCGACGCTGCTGGGCGGCGCCACCATCACCGAGACTCACATCTCGACTATCACCGACTCCATCATTCTGCTGCGTTACCTGGAGATGAACAGTGAAATGCGCCGGGGGTTGACCGTGTTGAAGATGCGCGGCTCGATGCACGATAAATCGATCCGCCAATTCACCATCGACAACACAGGGATGCACGTTGGCGAGCCTTTCCACAACATCTCCGGAATCCTGGCGGGACGCCCGGTGCATGTCGAAACGGTGGAGGATTTCTGCAAACTGGGACGGCTACTTAAGGGAACCGAATAACACCTCCCTAACGATATACAACTAGGGGAGAATAACATGGCTGAACAACAACACAACGATCCCTTCCAAACCATGATCGAGCGCAATGCCGATGGCGTGCTGATCGTGGATCGGGCCGAGACGATCCGCTTCGCAAATCCGGCAGCAGAGGCCCTGTTGGGCCGCAGCCGGGCAGAGCTGCGCGGACAGGTCTTCGGCTTTCCGGTCATCGACGGCGACAAAACGGAGATCGATCTGTGGCGCAGCGACCACACCTTCGTCTCCGTAGATATGCGCGTGGTGGAACTGGTCTGGGAAAACGAACCCTCGTATCTGATCTCTTTACGCGATATCACAGAGCGCAAGCACGCGGAGCAAGCCCTGGCCCGCGAAACGGCGGCGCTGCAAGCCACACTCAATAGCATCGGGGATGCCGTGATCTCCACAGATATACAAGGCCGCGTGATATGGATGAATCCGGTGGCAGAGTCGCTGACCGGATGGACTCAAACCGAGGCCGCCGGGCGCCTCCTGGACAAGGTCTTGCAGATCATCAATGAAGAGACGCGCAGCCAGACAGAGAATCCCGTGGCGCGCGTCTTGCAGGAAGAGACCATCGTCAAGCTGGCCAACCACACCCTCCTCATCTCCCGAAGCGGGAAGGAGATTCCCATTGCCGACAGCGCCGCGCCGCTCTTCGATGCCTTTGGCCATATCACCGGCGTCGTGCTGGTCTTCCGCGACCAGACAGAAGAGCGTCTGAACCAGCGCCTGATGGAAACGCGCCTCTCGCTCATCGCGTACGCTACGAACCACAGCCTGGACGCGCTACTGACCCAAGCCCTGGACGAAATCGGCGCCCTCCTGGATAGCCCGCTCGGATTCTATCATTTTGTAGATCCAGATCAGAATACTGTTTCGTTACAGCAGTGGTCTACGCACACCTTGCAACACTGCGCGCGGGAACATATTTGTAGCGCGGAGAGAAAGTACGCGCACTACGATATCGCAGAGGCCGGCGTCTGGGCAAACTGCGTAGCTGAAAAGAAGCCGGTCATTCACAATGACTATGCCGCGCTCCCCCACAAGAACGGGCTGCCGGAAGGACATGTCGCGCTGGCCCGCGAGCTGGCGGCGCCGGTGCTACGAGACGGCAAAGTCGTCGCCGTCGTGGGCGTAGGCAACAAACCGGCCGACTACACACAGAAGGACGCCGACGTCCTCTCCTATCTGGCCGATGTGACCTGGGAGATCGTCCGCCAGAAGCAAGCCGAAGAAGCATTGCGAGAAAGCGAGGAAAAGCACCGCACCCTGTTCGAGACCATGGCGCAGGGCGTTGTCTATCACGATACCTCAGGGGCGATCACATCGGCAAATCCCGCCGCTCTGAAGATCCTGGGGCTTTCCATGGAGCAGTTATTAGGGCGCACCTCAATGGATCCTCGCTGGCGGGCCGTCCACGAGGATGGCTCCGACTTTCCGGGGGAGACACACCCCTCTATGGTCGCGCTGCACACCGGTCAGGAGGTCGATGACGTGGTGATGGGTGTGTTCAACCCCCAACTAGAAGCGTACCGGTGGATCCGTATCCACGCCACGCCGCAATTCGCGGGCGGAGACAGACCGCGCCAGGTCTACACTACCTTCGACGACATCACCGAACGCAAACAAGCGGAAGATGCCCTGCGGGAAAGCGAGGAGAAGTTTCGCAGCCTTGTAGAGCAATCCTATGATGGCGTGTTCCTCATGGATGAAGATGCGCGCATCGTCGAATGGAACCCGGCGCTGGAAAAGATCGTGGGGATCGACCGGGCGGATGCCATAGGCCGGTTTGCCTGGGATGTTCAGTACCAGGCGCTGCAGGAAGAGAAGCAGACGAACGCGATGCGGACTGCGCTCAAGACGGCGCTAGAACGATTCCGCGAGACCGGGGAGGCGCCCTGGTTGAACACCTTACACAAAGCCGTGGTCCAGCGCGGCGATGGAACGCTCAGAATCGCAGAGCAGGTGGCCTTTCCCATTTGCACCGACAAGGGATTCATGATGGGCACAGTCTTCCGCGACGTTACCGAACGCCAGCGAATGGAGCAAGCGCTGCACGAGAGCGCAGAGCGGTTGGAGCTGGCCCTGCAAGGGGCAGCTCTTGGCGCGTGGGACTGGCACATTCCGACCGGCAAAACTACATTCGACGAACGTTGGGCGGAGATGATAGGGTACACCGCCGGCGAAATCACCCACCACCTGAGCACCTGGGAAGCGCTGGTGCATCCCGACGATTTGCCCGTCGCCAGGGAGCGTCTCAACGCCCATCTGGAAGGCAAAACCGGCGCGTATGAAGCGGAATTTCGCATGCGGCACAAGTCCGGCAAATGGATCTGGGTCCTCGACAAAGGGCGCGTCATCGAGCGGGACGCAAACGGCGTTCCCCTGCGCGCCTGCGGAACCCACCTCGACATCACCAGGCGCAAGCAGATGGAACAGGCCCTGCAGGATTCCCTGAGCATGGCGCAACGCCGCGAGAGCGAGACCCGGCAGCTACTTGCCGCTTCTCAAGCCGTCCTGGAATGCCACACCTTTTCGGAGGCCGCCCGGCGCATCTTCGACGTGGCGCGCGAAACCACCGGCGCCGTATCGGGCTACGTTGCCATGATGAGCCAAGACGGCTCCGAGAACGAGGTACTCTTCTTGGAATCCGGCGGGATGCCCTGCGCCGTCGATCCGGCGTTACCGATGCCCATCCGGGGCCTGCGCGCCGCAGCCTACGCCAGGGGCGAGGTAGTCTACGACAATGATTTCCTGACGGGCCCGTGGGCAGAGCTGCTGCCCCCGGGGCACGTCGCGATGCACAATGTGCTGTTCGCGCCGATTCTCGCCGGCGACCGCGTGGTTGGCGTAATGGGGCTGGCCAACAAGCCCGTTGCAGGGACCGGCGCGCAGGGATTCACGGAAGACGATGCGCGCATGGCGGGAGCGTTAGGCAATATGATAGCGATCGCCCTCAGGCGCATCCAGGCCGAGGAAGCGCTGCGCGCCAGCGAGGCCCGCTACCGGTCCCTGGCAGAGAATTTCCCCAACGGCGCGCTCTTCTTGTTCGACGCGTCGTTCCGCTACCTGGCCGCCGACGGCAAGAGTTTGGCCCAGGCGGGGCTGGTCGGGGAACAGATCGTGGGGCGAACCATTGCGGAGGTTTTCCCAGAACTCTGGGACGTCATTCGCCCGCACGCGGAGGCCGCATTACGAGGAGAGGAAAGCTATTACGAAGTCGTCTATCAAGGACGCATCTATGCCAATCAGGCGCTCCCCATCACGAGCGATGCCAATCAGGCCCGGCAGGGTCTCGTGGTCACCCAGGACATCACCGAGCGCAAACAAGCTCAGGAAAAGATTGCCGAAGTGAATTGGGCCCTGACCGAGGCCGAGCGACTTGCACAAATGGGCAATTGGACCTGGTATCCTGGTCAGCACCGGGCGCGTTGGTCGGCGGGGCTCCTTCGCATCTATGGGGTTGATCCGGCCGACGGACCGCCCATGAACGACGAGCAGTACCTATCTCATATTCATCCAGACGACCACGCGGTTCTCGAAGCGGCCCTGCGCGAAGCCGCCGAGACCGGGTATTACGAATGTGACTATCGCATCTATCGCTATGACAACGAAGAACTGCGTTACCATCACGCGCGGGGTGAATTGAAGCCAAGTAAAGCCGGGCCTATACAGTTCGGTATCGTCATCGACGTGACCGAGCGTAAACAGGCCGAGGCGGCCCTGCAAGAGAGCGAACGCCGGTATCGCGAGCTCTTCGAAAACAGCCGGGATGGTTTCGTCGTCGTCGATCCCCAGGGGCAGTTCATCGACGCCAACCAAGCATACTGTCAAATGGTCGGGTATACACTGGATGAACTCCGGAACACAGCCAATTTCTACGAGATCACCCCCTCACGCTGGCATACCTGGGAACGGGAGGAAATTTGGAAAAATCGTTTGCTTGAAAGTGGGCATTCCGGCATCTACGAAAAGGAATATATCCATAAGGATGGAACCGTCTTTCCCGTAGAGATTCGCTCCTACACCGTTTTCGATGACGAGGGCGACCCGCGCTACCTCTGGGGCATCGTCCGCGATATTACCGAGCGCAAACGGGCAGAGGAAACAGTGCGGGCAAGCGAGGAGCGCTTCCGCGATGTCGTTTCCAGTATTCCCGGCGCCGTCTTCCAATTCGTCCGCCATCCCGAGGGGACCCTCGAAGTGCCCTTTATGAGCGAGGGCGCCGGCGCCCTCTTCAACCGTCCGGTAGCCGAATTGCTCGATAGCACACGACTTTTCGACGACGTGAATCCTGCTGACATCCCGGCGCTCTGGGCCTCTATCGAGGCTTCGGCGCAATCCATGACCCCCTGGCGCCAGGAATTCCGCGTCGAACTCGCTCCGGAATTGACCCGGTGGCTGCGCGGGGTTTCGATGCCCCGGCGTCTTCCCGATGGGAGCATCTGCTGGACCGGGATGCTGCTCGACGTTACGGAGAATCAGGAAGCCCAGCGCAAAGTCGAACAATACGCCCAGGAACTGGAGCGCAGCAACCAAGAATTGGAACATTTTGCCTACGTCATTTCGCACGACTTGCAGGAGCCCGCGCGCACGGTCTTGAGTTATCTGCAGTTGTTGGTGCGCCGCTATCATGGGGCGCTGGACGACAAAGCCGACGCGTTTATCCGGTTCGCTATCGACGGCGCGCAACGGATGCAAGATATGATCCGCGCCCTGCTCGACCTTTCACGGGTAGAAAGCCGTGGGCAATCCTTCAAGCCCACCGACTGTGAGCGCGTGTGGGAGATGACCTGCCGGGCGTTGCACCACACCATTCAACAGAGCGGCGCGCACATTACCCACGATCCCCTGCCTGTCGTGCTGGCCGACCCCGATCAGTTGGGACAAGTCTTCCAAAACCTACTTGCCAACGCCATCAAATTCCGCCGCGAGGATACACCCTCCCGGATCCACATCTCGGCCCGTCTTACTGAATCACCTGCCGGCAAGCGCTGGGAGTTCAGTGTGCGGGACAACGGCATTGGCATCCCACCCGAACAGGCTGGGCGGCTATTCCAGATCTTCCAACGCTTACACACCCAGGAGGAATATCCCGGCGTGGGGATCGGGCTGGCGCTGTGCAAACGCATTGTCGAACGGCACGATGGAGAGATCTGGATCGAAGCGGAATCAAGTCAGGGCGCGACCATCAAGTTCACCCTACCCGACCGGGAGCTGCCCAACATAAGAAGTGAGCCCAACCATGCACAGTAAGACCATTCGCGTCCTCGCGATCGAGGATAATCCGGCCGACGCATTTCTGTTCGAGGAGATGTTGGCAGAAGCGACTGCGGAAGGGTGGGCCCTGCCCCAATTTCAAGTCGTGCACGCCGCGCGCTTATCGGATGGATTGGCTCTCCTCGCCCATAGCGAAACCGGCATCGACGTAATTCTAACCGATCTCAAGCTCCCCGATAGCGCCGCCGAGGAGACGTTCTACAGGCTGCAAGCGGATGCGCCCCGAATTCCAATCGTTGTCCTCACCGGGCAGCACGATATAGCGCTGGCCCGCCAGATGGTCAGGGATGGCGCGGAAGACTACCTGTTCAAGCGGCAATTGAACGGCTCGCTGTTAGCCCGCGCGCTGATCTACGCTATCGAGCGCAAACTGGCCCGGCTGGCTCTGGAGCAAGCCCACGACGCGTTGGAGGCGCACGTCGTCGAACGCACCCAGGCGTTGCAAGAGAGCGAAGCGCACTACCGCACCTGGTTCGAAGGAATACCCATTGGCCTTTACCGCACCGCGCCGGACGGGAAAATCCTGGACGTCAATCCCACTTTGGTGAAGATGCTAGGATTCGACAATCGAGAAACGCTCTTAGCTATGAACGCCGGTAAGGGATACGCGACCCCTGACGATCGCGCGCGGTGGCAAGCCCAAATAGACCGCGACGACATCGCGTGCGATTTCGAAACCCGGTGGCGCCGGCAGGATGGGACAGTCATCTGGGTCAAGGAATGCGCCCGCGCCATCCGCGACAACAACGGCGAGGTGATCGCCTACGAAGGCGCAGCCGAGGACATCACCGAACGGAAACAGGCACAAACGCGGCTGCAGCAGACGCTGGAAGCCGCCACCGAAGGCATCTGGTACTGGCACTTCCCCTCCGACCGTCTGACTTTCAGCCCACGTTACTACACCATGTTGGGTTACGAACCGGGCGCGTTTCCCGCCGCCTTTGAGAGCTGGCTCAATTTGATCCACCCGGACGATCGGCCTGCGGCACTATCCGTCGTCGAGGAGTATCTCCACGCCAAACCGGATGTGTACGAAAACGAATTCCGCATGCGCACCCAGAACGGCGACTACCGGTGGATCCACGCAAAAGCCAGCGTCGTGGAACGCCAACCCGACGGCACAGCTGTGCTGATGATCGGCAACCACGAGGATATCACGGACAGGAAGCAGGCGGAGGACGCGCTGCGGCGGAGCGAAGAATGCTTCCGCATGACCGTGCATCGTTCCCCGATAGGGATCGGTATCGTGGATAGTCAAGGAAACCTGACCGACTGCAACGCCACATTAGCAGACATCGTGGGGTATACTCGCGAAGAATTGCTAAAGATGAATTTTGCCGACTTCACCCACCCGGAGGATCTCGCGCGGGAATGGGAGCTGATCGACCGCATCTGGGCAGATCAACAACCTGAGTACCGTATGGAGAAGCGTTACCTCCATCGCGACGGTCGCGTGGTTTGGGTCGATGTGGCGGCCTCTCTATTCAAACAGAAAGAGGGAGACCAGGGAGAACCCGCAGCGTTGGCGTTTGGCTTTGCCTTCGTGCAAGATATCACCGCGCGCAAAGAAATGGAAGCGGCTCTGCGCGCGAGCGAACAACAGGTGCAGCGCAAGTTGAACAGCTTGCTGGCGCCAGAGGGGGATTTCTCTGCCCTGGAACTGAACGATGTGCTGGATGTCCCGGCGCTTCAGGCGCTCATGGACGAGTTCTATGCCCTCACGCACATCGGGATCGGCATCATCGACCTGGAGGGTCGAGTATTGGTCGCCACCGGTTGGCAGGACATTTGCACCCAATTTCACCGCGTCCACCCGGAGACCTGCCGCAATTGTGTGGAAAGCGACACCCTACTTTCACAAGGCGTCGCGCCGGGCGAATTCAAGGCCTACAAGTGCAAGAATATGCTGTGGGACATCGTCACGCCCCTCTTCGTGGGCGAACGCCACATCGGCAACCTGTTCCTGGGCCAGTTCTTCTACGCCGACGAACAACCGGATTACGAGCGCTTCCGCGCCCAGGCCCGGCGTTACGGCTTCACTGAAGAAGCCTATCTCGCCGCGCTGGATCGCGTGCCCCGGTGGAGCCGGGAAAGAGTCGAGACCGTGATGCGCTTCTACGCGCAGTTCGCCCAACAGCACGCCACCTTGAGCTATGGCAACCTCAAACTGGCGCGCGCGTTGGCCGAGCGGGATGCGCTCCTGAAATCGCTGCACGAAAGCGAGGAACGTCTGCGGTTGGCGCACAAAGCCACAAACGATGTTGTTTGGGATTGGGACATCGTCCATGATACTCAGCAGTGGAATGAGGCCGGCGCGGAGGTATTCGGGTGGACCGACATTGTGGAGGCGCCACAGACCGCAAATTGGTGGATCGACCGGGTCTACCCGGACGACCGGCAACGCGTGGAGGAGGGATTCTTTGCCGTCGTGAACGATCCGGAACAGATCCATTGGCGAGACGAGTACCGGTTCCGAAAAGCCGATGGCGGCTATGCCCAGGTCATGGATCGCGGGTACGTGCTGCGGGATACCCAGGGCAAAGCGCTCCGCATGATCGGGGCAATGCTTGACATCACCGCGCGCCAGCAAGCCGAGGATGCACTGCGCGCCAGCGAGGCCAAATATCGCACCCTGTATGAAGGCGCCGCTATGGGCATTTTCCATTCCACGTTCGAAGGCCGTTTTCTGGATGTAAACCTGGCCCTGGCGCGCATGCTGGGGTATACTTCTCCTCAGGAAGTAGTGGCCTCCATTACCAATATCGCCGAGCAGCTTTACGCATCGCCCCCGCGCCGGGATGAAGTTATCGCGCAATTGCTGGCCCGGGGAGAGACGATCACGGTAGAGAACCGGTACCTTCGCAAAGATGGCGCGGAATGGGATGCCTACCTCCACATACGCTACGTCCTGGACGAGGAAGGCGCCCCCATGTACTTGGAAGGATTCGTCGAAGATATCACGGAACGCCGGCGGGCAGAGAAGGCGCTGCGTGAAAGCGAACAACAGAAGAACCTCATCCTCAACGCCATGAACGAGATGGTCTCTTACTACACCCCAGACCTGCGCGTCATTTGGGCCAACCGGGCCTCGGCAGAATCGGTGGATATGCCGCCTGAAGCGCTGGTGGGGCGCCCCTGCTATGAAATCTGGAACCGGCGCAGCACCCCGTGCGACGGATGTCCGGTCCTGAAGGCGCGGGCGACCAAGAAACCGGTGCAGGCAGAACAACAAACCCCTGATGGGCGTTATTGGTTACTACGCGGCTATCCCGTTCTGGACGCCGCAGGAAACGTCACAGCGCTGGTCGAATTCGGTCAGGACATCACAGAACGCCGGGAAGCGCAACGCAAGATCGAGAGCTACGCGGCAGACCTGGAACGCAGCAACCGCGAGTTGGAACAATTCGCTTATATCATCTCTCACGACCTCCAAGAACCCGCGCGCACCGTCTTGAGCTACCTGCACTTGCTGGAGCAGAGCGATCACGTGGGATGCAGCGAGAAAGCGACGATGTTCATCCAGTACGCTGTCGATGGCGCCCAACGGATGCAGGCCATGATTCGCGCACTTCTCGACCTTTCTCGGGTGGGCACCCGGGGGCAGCCCTTCACCACCGCCAACTGCGAACAGGTGCTGGCCATGACCTGCCGGGCGCTCCAACATGCCATCCAGCAAAGCGACGCCCGTATCACCCACGATCCCCTGCCCAATGTACAGGCCGACGCCAACCAGCTGGGACAAGTTTTCCAAAACCTTGTCGCCAACGCCATCAAATTCCACCGCGCAGACGCACCACCTCGAATTCACATCTCGGCAAACTGGAACCAGGCAGCAGAACATTCCAACGCGCAAACCAACGGAATGTGGGAGTTCAGCGTGCAGGACAACGGCATCGGCATTCCACCTGATCAGGCCGGCCGGCTGTTCAAGACCTTCCAACGTTTGCATACCCAGGAGGAATATCCCGGCGTGGGAATCGGGCTGGCCTTGTGCAAACGCATCATCGAACGCCACGGCGGCGCGATCTGGATCGAGGCAGGAATGGAGCAGGGCGCCACGATCAAGTTTACCCTGCCGGACCGCACAGTAGAGTAAGGAAACGAGGGTTGCAATGGGTCACAAAGTCATCCACATCCTCTCGATCGAGGACAATCCGGCAGATGCCTATCTCCTCCAGGAAATCCTGACGGAGGCGACGCGCCTGGGATGGGATTTGCCGCGCTTCCGGGTCGAGCGCGTGGGACGGTTGGCGGATGGATTGGCCCGGCTACACACGAGCGCTTCGGACATGAAACCCAGAATCGACGTCATCCTCACCGACCTCGACCTTCCCGATAGTTACGCCGAAGAAACCTTTGCCGCGCTGCACGCGGAGGCGCCGGAGATTCCCATCGTCGTCCTTACAGGACGCGATGATGAAGCGTTGGCCCAGAAAACGGTGCGCGCCGGCGCGGAAGACTACCTGTTCAAACGGGAATTGAGCGGCTCGCTGCTGGCGCACGCCCTGATTTATGCTGTCGAACGGAAGCAGGCCAAACAGGCCCTCGAACAAGCGCGCGCTGTGTTGGAACAACACGTCGCCGAACGCACCGAGGCCCTGCGCCAGGCAAATGCCGCGCTGCGGGAAAGCAGCGCCCGTTTCCAGATCGCCGCCGCCTCGGTCAGCGACCTGATCTACGAATGGGACGTTGCCAGCAATCGCCTGGACTGGTTCGGCGGCATCGATACGGCCTTGGGCTATGCGCCAGGCGCCTTCCCGCGCACCCTGGAGGCCTGGTTGGCGCACATCCATCCGGACGACCGCCCGTGGCTTCAAGAAGCCGCCGAAAGACGACGTCACTCTGTGACGCCTATCGCCAAAGAATATCGCGTCCGGCGGCTGGATGGCGCGTGGCGGCGCTGGGTGGACCGGGGCACCTGCGTGGTAGACGAGAAGGGACTGCCCAGCAAATGGATCGGCGCCTGCATCGACGTCACCGAGCGTCGCCGTATGGAAGCGACATTACATGCCCGGGAAGAGAAACTCCGCTTTCAGGCAACGTTGCTGGAGCAGATTCAGGATCAGATTGTGGCGACCGATCTTGAGGGACGGATCACCTATGTCAACGACGCCGTCGTGAAAGCGCTCAACATCCCCCGAGAAGAGTTGTTGGGAGAGACGGTGCACATTCTAGGCGAGGATCTCCAGACGGGCGCCGCCCAACAAGACATCATCGACGCCACATTGCAAACAGGATCCTGGCAGGGGACTGTGGCTAACCGGACCCGAAATGGCGCCGCCACGCTTCTGGAAGCGCGCACCTGGATCGTCCATGGCCCGGATGGGGAACCGACGGGGATGGTTGGGGTCTCCTCGGACATCACGGAGCGCCGGCAAGCCGAGCAGAAGATCCGGCATTTGAACTCCGTTTTGGGCGCCATTCGCCAGGTCAACCGGCTGATCGTCCAGACTCGCGACCGTGACGCTCTGCTCCAGAGCGCGTGTGAAACGTTGGTGAGCACCCGGGGCTACTTCAATGCCTGGATCGCGCTCTTGGATTCAGATCATCAGTTCATCGCCTGTCATGAATCCAGTCTTCAGCCCACATGCCAAACCTTTGTGCACCAGCTGGCGCAGGGCAAGCAGGTCCGGTGTATGCGCGAGGTACTCGCACAAGAGAGACTCCTCGTCACCCACGATCCCGGCGTCGAATGCGCGGGGTGCCCCATGCAACCCCTCTACGAACAGCGCAGCGCCCTGACCCTGCGCCTGGACTATGCCCAACGGGTCTACGGCGTGCTGTCGGTATCCATCCCCCGGCGTTTCGCCCAAGATAAAGAAGAGCGCCGATTGCTGGAGGAATTGGCCGGCGATATCGCCTTTGCCTTGCATACCCTGGAACGCGAGGCCGAGCGCCGGGAGTTCGAAAACGCCTTACAGTTACACCGGCATATTACGTCCACCATCGCGTATCCCGTCTCTTTTGTAGACCAGGCGTATCGCTACCGCACGGTCAACGAGGCCTATAGCGACATCTTCGGCATGAAAATCGACGAGATCGTCGGCAAAACGGTACGAGACCTGTGCGGCGATGACATTTTCGAAACCGAGATTCAGCCCCAATTGGACCGCGCCCTGGCAGGCGAGACGGTGAATTACCAGGTATGGGTGGATTTCCCCAAGGCCGGGCGCCGCTACATGGACATGCATTACGCCCCGTTCATCCAATCCGATGGAGAGATCGCGGGCGTCGTCTCCCATGCCAGCGACCTCACAGAACGCCAGCGGTCCGAAGAAGCCCTACAGGAGAGCGAAAGCCGGTTCAGAGAGATGGCCAAGGCCATCCACGACGTCTTCTGGATGACCCACCCGGAATCCAGCCAAATCCTTTACGTCAGTCCGGCTTACGAAGAAATCTGGGGCGCCTCGCTGGAAGCGCTCTACGCCAATCCGCGAACGTGGATGGAGGCCATTCACCCGGACGACTACGACAGCGTAGTCGCCAACCAACAGAGGCAAAGGCAAGGAGAAGCCACGCACGAGGAATTCCGCATCCTGCGCCCAGATAATACCGCGCGCTACATCGCCAACCGCTCCTATCCCATCAGGGATGCGCAAGGTCGCGTTTACCGCGTCACAGGCATCGCCGAAGATATCACCGCCCGCAAACACGTGGAAGCAGCCCTGCAACGCAGCGAAGCGCGCTATCGACTGCTGGTTGAAAGCGCCCCCGATGCCATTTTCACCGTCGGCGAAACCGGCGTGTTTCTCTTCATGAACGGCGTCGCTGCAAGGCGGCTCGGAGGACATCCGGAAGACTTCACCGGCAAAACCATGCACGAGTTGTTCCCTCCCGAAATTGCCAGAACACAGCTTGCTGAAATACAAAAGGTCATCCGAACACAGGAAAGCCTGCTTGTTGAACGTCAGACCATCCTGGACGGGGTCCCCCGCTGGTATCGCACCAGCATTCAACCGTTGCCCGCCACGGAATCTGGCAAGCCCGCGGCGATGCTCATCGCGCACGATATCACCGAGCGGAAACATATAGAGCAGGCCCTGCAGAGTAGCCGCGAGAGCCTGGCCAAAGCGCAAGCAATCGCGCATCTGGGGAGTTGGTCGCTGGATACCGCGCATAACGTCCTGGATTGGTCCGATGAGATGTACCGGCTCCTGGGATTCACACCCGGCGATCCTCCGGAACCAACCCTGGAGGCAACACTGCTCAAAGTTCATCCCGATGACCGGGAAGCCGTCAAGACCTGGTTCTGTGAGGCGCTGGCGCAGAAACCGCCGGCTTCCGAGATCGAATTCCGCACCCTGCCCAGCGATGGCGCCTCACGCATCATCCGCGCCCTGGCCGAGATCGAGCGGGACGCCGCCGGCAACGTCGCCCGCGTTCACGGCGTCGATATCGACATCACCGCGCACCGGCGCGCCGAAGAGGCCATCCGGCAGCACGTCGCTGAAATCGAGCGCCACAACGAAGAATTGGAGCGCTTCGTCTACGGCATCTCTCACGATCTTCGCGAACCGCTCCGCACCATGCAAGGGTACCTCGAACTCATCCAGTGGCGTTTCGGGTACACCTTCGATGACGAACTCAACCGCCTGATGGATCACGCGTTGGAAAGCGGACAACAGATCCAGGAGATGGTCGCGGGGCTGCTGCGTCTCTCCCGCATGACGACCGCGCGCGCCTCACAACAGGTCATCGACAGCCAGCAAGTCCTCGAACAAACCTTGCAGGCGCTGCGTTACATCATCGAAAAAAGCGACGCGACGATCACCTATGACCCGCTGCCCATCCTGAACGGCGACCCCATTCAACTCCAACAGGTCTTCCAGAATCTGATTGCCAACGCCCTCAAGTTCCAGCGCGCCGGGAACCCGCCGCGCGTGCACGTGACCGCGACGCCGGCCGGGGACGCCTGGCGCTTCTCCGTGAAAGACAACGGGATTGGCATCGACCCGGCGCAACGGGAGCGACTCTTCAAAGTCTTCTCGCGCCTACATCCGCAGGACAGTTATCCGGGCGCCGGCATCGGTCTGGCCATCTGCAAAAAGGCTGTGGAAGGCCATGGTGGGAGTATCTGGGTCGAGTCGCAGCCCGGCAGCGGCGCCACCTTCTATTTCACGTGGCCAGCCTTATGAAAGCATAGCCAGATGTCGGATATGAAGTCAAGCTGAACCGAGGGAAAACATGGCACTCCGAATCTTATTGGTCGAAGATAACGCAGCGGACGCGGTACTCATTCGCGAGTTGCTGGAGAGATCCAATGGCGCGCACTTCGAGATCGACCACGTCGCGCGCCTGTCCTATGGACTTACGCAGCTGCTGAATAAAGAATTCGATTTGGTCTTGCTGGACTTGTCGCTTCCAGACAGCCTGGGGTTCAACACCTTCGCCGCCGTGCAAGCCCGCGCGGCGCACGTCCCCACCATCGTGTTGACCGGTCTCAACGACAAAGCGATCGCACTCAAAACCATGCGCCATGGCGCGCAGGATTATATCATCAAGGGTGAGATCAACAGCGACCTGCTCCAGCGCTCCATCCACTACGCTATCGAACGGAAACGCGCCGAAGAAGCCTTACGGCAACGGAAAGAAGAACTGGAAGCGCTCCACCAGGTCGCGCTGGAAATCACCGGCGAGCTGGACCTCGACCGGCTGCTCACCTCCATTGCAGCGCGCGCCGTGGAGCTGACCGGGTGCACCTCAGGCACGCTGGGCCTCTATCTGCCGGACCAGGATATGGTCGAGCTTTCGGTGTACGTGGGCATGGAGACCCCGCCCACCCAGCGATGTTTCCGGCGCGGGGAAGGCGCAACCGGACGCGTATTGGAAACCCGCCAGCCCCTGCTCATCAACGATTACGCCGGCTGGTCAGGCAAAGTCGCGGATTGGGAGCGGCATATTGGCCATGCCGCGCTGCTAGGCGTACCGATTTGCTGGAACCGCGAGTTCCTGGGATGTCTGGAAGTCTTCGCCCCGTCCTCACACGCCCTCAATCAAACGCACGTCACGCTGCTAGAATCGTTTGCGACGCAAGCGGCCATCGCTATTCGCAATGCACGTCTCTTCGAGGAAGAACACCGTCGCCGCCAGGAAGCGGAGACCCTGAGAGAATCCGCGTTGGCGCTGAGCTCAGCCGGGGAACAAGATAGTATTGTGAAACGCATCTTGGTGCAGTTGCAAGCCGTCGTCCCTTACGATACGGCCTCGGTGCAGCTGCTCAATGACGATCACCTGAGAATTGTGGGAAGCCACGGCTTCAGCAATCCTGAAGATCTGTTGAGCTACATGTTTCCGCTTACGGCAGATAACCCCAACTGCGAGGTCATGCGTACCAGCCGGCCGTTCATTCTTGCCGACGCCCAGAGAGTCTACGAAGCGTTCAAACAAGAACCCCACGCCTCCGCCAACATCCACTCGTGGCTTGGCGTCCCCATGTTGATTGGAGAGCGTCCTATCGGAATGATCGCCCTGGACAAGCAGGACCCGGGGTATTACGAGCCCCGGCACGCGGCGCTGGCCGAGGCCTTTGCGGCGCACGCTGCCGTCGCGATCGAGAACGCCCGGCTGCAACGCGAACTCCAGGAATATGCACAGGCGCTCGAAGAACTGGTCGCACTCCGCACAGAGGAACTACAGTCCGAACACGCCCAGCTCAAAGCCATTCTACAAAGCATCGGCGATGGCATCGTGGTCCTGGATGCACAGGGCCATATCCTGCGCACGAACCCTGTCGCCCAATCCTGGTTCGATCAGCTCCTCTCGCCCAAGGACGCCGACCGGCTGCGCAGCGCGATTGCCCCCCTGGTCCAACAGGCCGCCGGCAATCCCGAGGAGATTCTGGAGTTGAAGGGAACCGATCTCGAATTGCAAGCTGCCCTGATCAGCGGGCCTGACGCCAGAGAAGGCAACGTCGTGGTTGCCATTCACGACATAACGCACTTACGCGCGCTTGACCGGATGAAGTCGCGGTTTATCTCAAATATCACCCATGAGCTGCGAACGCCGCTGACAACGATCAAACTCTATACGCAACTGTTGAAGCAACCAACATCGCGACAGGCAGACTACATCGCCGCTATCGAAAAAGAGGTCAATCACGAAATCCGGCTGGTCGAACAGGTCCTGGATATCTCCCGTCTGGACGCCGGGCGTCTGGAGATCAGTCCGGAACCCGCATCCTTGAACGACCTGCTACACGACGTCATAGAAGATCACAAACTACTGGCCGCGAATCGCAGCCTGGAAATGGCGTACGAGCCCTGCCGCACCACCCCCAATATCATGCTCGACAAACAGTACGCAATCCTGGTCTTCAACAACCTGCTACGCAATGCCATCCAATACACGCCGGCCGGAGGCCACATCCACGTCGCCATCCGCTGCCAGGAAACCGCAGGTCGCAACTGGGCGACAGTGACCGTGGCTGACACCGGGATGGGCATTCCGCAGGAGGAACTTCCCCTGGTGTTCGAACGGTTCTACCGGGGTAAAAAAGCGCGCGCGATGCAGATTTCCGGAAATGGACTCGGATTGGCTATTGTGAAGGAAATCACAGAATTACACGGCGGCCAAATCACCGTCGAGAGTAAGGTAGATCAAGGCAGCGCATTCACTGTCTGGTTCCCGTTAGCTGAGGGCGCCAAAGTCCGGAGTATAAGGACTATATAAACTACAACTATGGAATAACGCTACCGCAAAAAGTTGGAATTCACTGCAGAGAACGCCGAGAAGACCTTAATTTTCTGAAGATATACTGCGCCATTCTTGAAGAATTTCGATCTTACCTTTGCATTCTTTGCCGATGATCATAAAGCCTTACGGTCGTTGACGCACGCTGCGGTCAGGTAGCCTTTTTCCAGGAGAGCCATGCTTTTCTAATCACGTTTTTATGTTAGGATAGACTGATATGGATTTAATACGGGTTCTCATCATCGAAGATAATCGCCTTCAGATAGATCTTATCCGCGAATACCTTTCCCGCGCAGGCGAAACGCTGTTCGAAGTGGCGCCGGCAGCGCGTCTTTCAGCCGGCCTGAAGGCGCTTACCCAAGGAGACTTCGACATCATCCTGCTGGACCTTCAATTGCCGGATAGCGCCGGCCTCGATACCTTTGCCAGAGTCTACGCCCAGGCGGCAGACCTCCCTATCATCATTCTCAGCGGATTGGATGATAAAACGTTGGCCTCGCAGGCTGTACAAGAAGGCGCGCAAGACTATCTGGTCAAAGGTGAATTCGGACATCGCGTGCTGCCCCGCGCAATTCACTACGCCATCCAGCGCAAGGAGATAGAGCGAGCCCTGCGCGCCTCGGAAGCGAAGTTCCGTTCCCTCTCCGAATATTCGCCGGTCGGCATTGTCCTGCTCCGGGAAGGGGAACTGGGATACACCAACCCGGCGCTGGCGCACATATTTGGGTATACCTCCCTGAAAGATAGAGATAGCCCGGAGCAACTCCTGACGTTGGTCCATCCGCAAGATCATGAGCGCATCCAACAACAAATCGCAGCGCTGTTCGAGGGCCAAGAAACCAATCTGCGTTTCACATTCCAGGGATGGCGCGCGAACGGCGAAACCTTCGAGGCTGAACTCCACGCGGGCCGCGTGCAAGATCACAAACCGGCCACTGTGATCGCGACGGTGGTCGACGTCGATGAACAACGGCGCATGGCGCGGCAGCTCAAACAACAGAACGCCGCGCTCACCGCACTGAACACGATCGCGACCACGGTCAACCGGTCGCTCGACCTGGACGTCATCCTCAATACGGCGCTCGATCAGATCATCGATCTAGAACTGTTCTCCACAGTGACCCGGGGCTGCATTCTGCTTCTGGATGAACACCGGCAGACCTTGCAGATTGCTGTGCGAAAAGGACCCCTGGCCTACCCGGACTGCGCGATGGGCGAGCTCCCAGTAGCGCTATGCCAATGCGGACGCGCCATTACGGAGAAGCAGACCCACGTCTTTCGTTACGCTGGCGCACTCGAACCGGAGACCGGGCGCGGCGCCGCTCCTTACATCGACGTATGCATCCCACTTCAGGCCCGGGATCAGGTCCTTGGAGTTCTAGGGCTGCGGATGGCGCCGGCAACTGCACTCGATGAACAGGAGAGAGCGCTTCTGGAAGCGGTCGGCGGGCAAATCGCCGTCGCCATCAACAACGCGCAACTCTACCAGGGCGAACAACAACGGAATGCCGAGATGGCGGTGTTGCACCGGACAGGACAGCTAATCACATCGTCGCTGAACCTCAATGAAGTGCTCGAGATCATCATCGGTGAAGCCAAAGCGCTGCTACATGCCGAAGGGGTCTCCATCTTGCTCTATGATAGGATCAACGACGAGTTGGTCTTCAGAGCGGCAGTTGGGCCGCACGCGGAAAGCACCAGGGGCATGCGCTTTTCCGGCTCAGAAGGCATTGCCGGGTGGGCTTTACGGGAACAGCAGCCGGTGCTGGTGTCCGATGTTCAACAAGACACCCGCTTCTTTCGAAAAGTCGACGAGACTACAGGGCTCATGACACGGTCGTTGATCGCCGCGCCGCTGCAATGCAAGGGAAAGATCACCGGCGTCGTCGAAGCCATCAACCGCAGCGACCGGCCCTTCGATGAACACGATCTGCAGCTGCTGGTCACGCTGTCCGGGTCCGCAGCCATCGCGATCGAAAATGCACAACTTTACGAAGCCGAACGCGAACAACGGGAACTGGTCGAACAATCTCAAGCCCAACTGTTGCAAAATGCCAAACTGGCGGCTACCGGGCGTCTCGCGGCCTCCATGGCCCACGAAATCAACAACCCCTTGCAGGCCATCCATAACAGCCTGCAAATGATCCTGACGTTTCCATTCGGCCCCGAGGAACAACATGAGTACATCCAGATGGCGGACGAGGAAGTGGAGCGGCTCATCCATATGGTGAAACGCATTCTCGATTTCTCGCGACGGCCACAAAACGAACTGAAAGTCCTGGACGTCAACGCCGTGCTACAAAAAGTTATCGGCCTGGCCCACAAATATCTCCAACATCGCGACATCGTACTCCACCAGGCATTGACCCCAGAGCTCCCGCAAGTCCTGGGGAATGCCACCAATTTAGGCCAGGTGTTCCTCAACTTGATCATCAATGCCGTGGATTCCATGTCGAATGGCGGGGAGCTACATATCTCGACCGCGCCGCAGGATCACGGCATCGACGTCAGATTCCGCGACACCGGTTCAGGCGTTCCCGCCGAGATCATGGACCGGATCTTCGAACCGTTTTTCTCCACCAAAACACATGGGACCGGATTGGGTCTAAGCATCAGTTACGGAATCGTCAAACAACACAACGGCGACATCACCGTAGAAAGCGCCGTGGGGCAGGGGGCAACCTTCACGGTCACCTTGCCCGCGTACCTGTGACCGGACGGATAAACCGGCAGTAGAGGAAATCCCCACATGTATACAGAGTCACCCATTCAGATGATCACCGCTTTCCCGGGCGCGCGCATTCTGGTCGTAGACGATGAGAGAAACCTGCGCACCACATTGACGGAGCTGTTCAATCGTGTAGGCTACCGGTCTTTTGCGGCAGCGTCTGGAGTGGAGGCGCTACGCTACCTGGTGAATCCGGAGCAGATCTTCGACGTGGTCTTGCTCGACTTGAAAATGCCGGGAATGGCCGGCACAGAAGTCCTGGAACGCGCCCGAGAGCAGACGCCGGAGACTATCTACATCATTATGACGGCCTACGGCACCCTTGAATCCGCCATCACGGGGATTCGCAACGGCGCCTACGACTATTTGCTCAAACCCAGTCCCATCAAGACGATTTTCCAAACCGTCGAAGAGAGCCTTGTCAGGCGCGAGGAACAGCGCAGGAGATTGCAGACCGACAATCCTATCCAGCTGCTGGAACGCGCGCTGGCAAACCTCAAACAAACGTCTACGCCGCCTGCGGCGGCGGAACCGGAGAACCCGCCTCGCTTTTTGACCGCACCGGGTATCGTTATAGACACCCAGAGACATCTCGTATTAGTCGAAGGCGACCCTGTGCACCTAACCGTGACGGAATTCGAGCTCCTGATCTATTTCATGCAAAACCAGAACCGGGCCCTATCTTTAAGCGAGCTGGCCCACCAGCTGCGCGGTTATGAGATCGACGAACAGGAAGCCAGCACACTGCTCCGGTCTCACGTCCACCGCCTGCGCGAGAAGCTCCACGACCGCGCAGCCGGACACCCTTTCATTCGAACGGTGCGGGGCAAGGGCTACTGCTTCATGCCGCCGTCTGCACCCGTCCACTGAAACAACCGGGACGGGGCTGTTTCGAAACAATCCCCTCGTTACACGCGCGCCCGGCGCCCCATGGTTCTCTGACGACTGGAACGCGTTTGGTTAAGAATTGGGACCAAACGCGTTTCAATTTTGCACTAGAATGGAGGCAGAGAACACAAGCAACCATCCACTATGTTCACTGGAGCCAACATCAAAGGCACACAGTATGACACAACGACATATCCTGATCGTAGACGACGAGCCAAAGGTAGGGTTTTTCCTGGGGCGGTCCCTGGAGCTCTCCAAAAAGGACTGTAAGGTCAGTACGGCGCGCTCCGGAGAAGAAGCCCTGGAAATTCTTGAATCTTCGAGCGTCGATTTGCTCATCACGGATCTGCGTATGCCCGGCATCAGTGGTCTGGATTTGATCCGGTGGGTCAGGGCCTCCAGCCCCCAAACCCGCACTATCCTTATCACAGCCTACGGCAACGAGGCGCTCAAGACCGAAGCCCAACGACTGAAAGTCTACCACTACATCACCAAACCCTTCAACGTCCGCGATTTCACCGAGGTGGTGGATGCAGCCCTGAAAAACATGGTAGTGGCGACGCCCCGATTCACGATTTTTTCCGACGAAGCCTTCGAACGGATCACAGCCCGGCTGAATCAACTCATGTATGACATCAACGCGCGCTGCATATTCCTCTCGGATATGCAAGGGCAACGCCTGGTGGAAGTTGGGCCGACCGAGGGATTGGATAACACCATGCTGCTCACACTGCTGGCCGGGGGGTTCGCCACCAGCTCGGAGTTGGGCCGGCAGTTCGACAATGGACAGACGGTCAATCTCAACTTCCAGGAAGGCGAACGCTATCATATCTACTCGGTCAGCGTAGGCGAGAACCTCATCATCGTAATCATCTTCGACTGTCACGTCCAGAAAAGCCGGGTGGGGATCGTGTGGCTCTACGCCCGGCGCGCCGTAGAGGATCTGTTGGCGGTCCTCTCCACCATGAAGGCCGAAGCCCCAGCACAGCTCTTGGAAGATGATTTCAGTTCAACACTGCTGGCAGAGTTGGAGACGGCTTTCGGCGAGGAGCCGGAAGCGGCCCAGCCGCCGCCCAAAGCAGACCGGATGCCGCCTGCCGGGGGAGTGGCGCCCCAAGCGCAGCCATCTCTTGACGAAGCCCTCCCGCCGCCCAACCCGCCTGCCGGCGCCCTGCCCACCCAGCCGGGGGGCGCGCTGCTCTCGATACACGACGCAATCCAGCAAGGGCTCCTGCCGCCGGACTTCTTCGAGCAATGAGGCGCCGAATACGACCTGGTAACCATAACAAGAGATAAACATGTTTATCAACTGGAAAATGCGTGAACTCAATCTGAAGATTGTATACTATGGGCCGGCGCTCAGCGGCAAGACAACGTCGCTGGAATACATCTATAACAAAACTAGCCCATCCGTGCGTGGGGAATTAGTCACCCTGAAAACACGAGAAGACCGGACCATTTTCTTCGACTTCCTGCAACTCACACTGGGCAAAATCAAGGGTCTGACCCCCAAGTTCAACCTTTACACGGTGCCGGGACAGGTGTGCTACGCCGCCACGCGCAAGCTCACCTTACAAGGCGTCGATGGCCTTGTTTTCGTCGCAGATTCGCAGATGAAACGTCTGGCCGACAATATTCAATCCTATCGCACGATGTACCAGCAGCTGCGAGAATTGGGTCTCAACCCACAATCTATACCGTGCGTCGTGCAATACAACAAACGGGATTTGCCCCGCGTGGCGCCCGTCAACCTGTTGGATCGCTATTTCTCACCCAACGGCACGCCAGCC
>JAFGNR010000282.1 GCA_016926915.1 Anaerolineae bacterium | reverse complement strand
CTTCCTCCGGCGTCTCAGCGGTCGCAACCACCTCAGGCTCAGCTGCGAGGGTCTCCGGCTCTGCACTTACTTCAGCCACGCCCGCTTCAGAAACGCCGTCCTCAGACATAACCTCGCCGAAGAGTTCCTCGTGGGCTGCAATCTCGGACAGTTCCTCTTCTTCGTCAATGAAATCGAAAGCGCTACTGGCAATGGCCTCTTTAATCTCCAGCAGGGCCTTCGCGCCCACCCCATTCAACATCAACAACTCTTCGTCGCCAACGGCCATCCGCTCCATGACCTGACCCACATTGGTCAAGCCATTGCGATCCAGATGTCCCAGCACCTTTTCGGAAAGCTCCAGATCTGCCAACGAAGCATCATACGCCGCCTTGGGCACCAGACGATACGCTTTCTCTTTGGCCTCGCGCTGGCGAGCCGCGGCCTTCTGCTGCGCTGCCAGACGCGCGCGCGTCTGGCGTGAACCGGGACGTTCCCGTTCACGCTGGGCAATCTCGGCCCCACGCAATGCCTCCACCACGGTCCTAATGATGCGCAGCTCTTCATCATTGAAGGGAATGCGCTGATCTTCGTGCGTGCGCATAATCGCCGCCAGTTGAGGAACCAGGGCGACGGCCTCACGCTGCGTCGCCAGCAACTCCGGCGATTGGTTGACGCGTTCGAGCGCCCACACGATAGCCTCGGACACTCCCTGAATATCTACGCGCCACCCCGTAAGTTTGGCTGCCAGCCGGGCATTCTGCCCCGAACGACCGATGGCTAGAGATAATTGATCATCTTTGACCACGACCGACGCAGTCTTGCCGCCCGGATTTTCGGGATCAACAACGACGCTCAACACTTCGGGAAGGCTCAACGCGCTGGCGATGAACTTCGCGGGATCGGTAAACCACTCGACGACATCGACGCGCTCGTTGTTCAATTCACGCGAAATCGTCTGAATACGAATGCCCCGCATACCAACGCAGGTCCCCACAGGATCGAGTCCAGGCTGGCGGCTCATCACGGCCACCTTAGAACGGGTCCCGGCCTCACGCGCAATAGCCTTGAGTTCGACCTGCCCGCTGCGAATCTCGGGAACTTCCAGCTCCAACAGCCGCCGTAACATGGCCGGATGGCTGCGCGAAACGGTAATCTGGGGGCCGCGCGGCGTGCGGCGCACCTCGATCACATAGACGCGAATCTTCTGGTGTAGCCGGTACCGTTCGCCGGGGATTTGCTCGCGCTTCGGCATGTGCGCTTCTTCGCGGCGTTCGAGATGCAAGGTAATACCCTGCGGCGTAATCGATTGAATCGTGCCGATGATAATCTCGTTGGACTGGCGGCTGAACCGGTTGAACTGGCTTTCGCGCTCGGCTTCGCGGAGGCGCTGGGTGATCACCTGCTTGGCCGTCTGGGCTGCGATACGACCAAAGTCACGGGGGGTCACGTCCACCATGATCATATCGTCCAGCTCGGCTGTACGGCGCACACGGCGCGCGGCCTGAAGACTAATTTCCATTTCAGAGTCTTCGACGGTCTCGACCACCATCTTTTCCAGGAAAATGCGCGCCAATCCGGTATCCATATCGATCTCCGCCGTCAGGTTTTGATTGGCATTCACTTTCCAATCGCGCCGGTAAGCAGTGATCAGCGCAGCACTCACCGCCTCCAGGACAGTATCCCGTGGCAGGTTATACTCCGCGCATATCTGATTAAACGCCAAAGCGAACTCGCTCTTCATCTACCGATCCTTCCTCCAGCAGGCCAAACCCGCGAATTACAAAGAAAAGTGGGGGAATCCCCACTTTTCGACGCGGCAATCAATGCCCCCTATTCGACTGCATTATACCACAGTTGTCGCGTTGTAGCAAGGATTAGCTAGGCAAAGTATACCTTCCGGGCACACCTGTTTGCATCGATCCGGGCGCGCCATTCCAGCCCCAGATGCGGCGGTAAGCATTTCGAAACGCCCCAAATAACAAGGGCCTGTCATTCTCCAGCCAGCTGCAAAGAGGCTCCCGGATAAACACAGAGTTTATCCCTCTGTGTATCTCCGAGCCGGCTAGCGTCTGCCGGCATGACGCTGAACCAGAAAATGATAAAGCTCTGCCCCAATGAAGCGTCAAGTAGCCATAACACAAAATAATGGTAGGATTACTATCTTGGAGGAGCGGAAGCCAAACCGCCCTCACGTACTCAGGAACGATATATGGATTTCGGCGGAAGCAGAGAAAGAAAATGTCGGTTGAATCGGTAGCACTTGAGGTTCCTGCGCCTGAACCAATGAACGGGCGAGATCCCAACAGGATAACGGGACCAGGGTTGGCGAGGCCCGCGATCTCGGTCGTCGTCCCCGTCTACAATAGCGCGGGAACGCTGGAGGCGCTGTGGATCAGGAATGAATATTGGGACCGCCACACTGCCGTTGTTGTCGGGAACGGGCTAACTCAGCGCGCTATAGAGAAGTCATGACCACAGGCCCAGCGTCCAACTTGAAGAACAAAGCCACCCGGGGAATCCTGTGGAGCTTGGGGGAAAACGTAGCGCTGCAAGGCGTGCAGTTCTTGATTTCCATTGTATTGACGCGCCTGCTTCTTCCGGAGCAATTCGGGCTGGTCGGGATGTTGACGCTGTTCATGGTCGTGGCGCAGACGCTCACCATCGGCGGCTTTGGCTCTGCCCTGATCCAGAAAAAAGACGCCAGTCATCTGGATGCCTGCTCCATTTTCTATTTCAACTTGGCCATTGGCGTTGTGTTGACCGTTGCGTTGTTTGCCGCCGCACCGTTGGTGGCGCAATTCTACCAGGAACCGCTCCTGACGCCCCTCACCCGGATCTTGTCGTTCAATATCGTCATCAATGCGCTCAGTTTTGTACCCATGGCTTTGCTGGCAAAGCGGATCGATTTCAAACCGCTCGCCTAGGCCAACCTCATTTCCATCGTCGTCTCCGGCGGATTGGGAGTGGGCCTGGCGCTGAAGGGATTTGGCGTCTGGAGCCTCGTCGGGCAATCCATGCTGAATTCACTGCTCCGCGCGCTCCTGACCTGGCAAGCCAGTGGTTGGCGCCCATCACTGCGCTTCAGTAAGGAATCCCTGGCGAGCATGTTTCCCTTTGGTTCGCGCATGCTAATGTGGGGACTCTTGGATGCAGTCTTTCAGAATCTCTACCAGCCGGTCATCGGCAAGCGATTTACGGCCGCTGATGTAGGATTTTTCACCCGTTCCCAAACCCTGCACACAGCGATTCTTCAACCCACAGCGCTGGCGCTTGCCCGGGTGATGTTTCCGGCGCTTTCGGAAAGCCAGGAGGATGCGCCCCGGTTGAAAAACACGGTGAAAGAGGCCATTGTCAACATCGCGTTGCTCCAGTTTCCGCTGGCCATCGGGTTACTGGTTGTAGCCGACCCCCTCATTACCGCGCTCATGACAGAACGCTGGGCGCAGAGTATCCCTTATCTACAGTTGTTCTGTATAGCCGCGCTGCTCTATCCTCTTGAAGTCATCAACTCCTCTGTATTGATGGCCCTGGGCAAGATGAAACTGGTATTTCGATTGGAGATCGTCAAAAAGTCGGCGATCATTCTGGCGATATTCATCACCTTCCGCTGGGGAATTGCCGCGCTTCTGATAGGGCAGATTGTCACCTCCACGCTAGCTTACCTGCTATACAGTCAATACGCAGGGCGATGCATCGCGTATTCCACACTTCAGCAATTGCGTGACGTACTCCCTTCATTACTTGTGGCTATCATGATGGGGATTGGAGTCCATTTCATGGGCGCCATGGTCGATTCACTGATGCTGCGCCTGATAGTGCAAGTAACGAGCGGCGGGTTGGTGTACCTGGCGTTGAACTATGCATTCAACAGACCGGCGCTTGTCAGAGCCCTATTGCTGGCCAAGCAAGCAGTGCAGTAGGTATAGACAGGGAAGGAAAACGACGTCATGCAGCGTTTTGTCAGGGGAGCGAAATCTATCCGGAACTACCTGGTGAGCCGGGTAGCTGCCTGCCCCTGGTCGAGAAAATGGCTGAACGTCATGTACCTTAGACTAACTTCGGCTCAAAGAGATCATGCGCACAAAGAATTCTCGAAGATTTTCAAGTTCAATGCCGTCCAAGGAAGGGATGGCATCTGGGAAGCAAGGTTTGGGGACAAGATCTTTCGCATACCACTGAGTCGGGCTTCATTCTGGCTGGATTGGGACACGGCTCTATCGGTCGCGGGACAGGACATAGAAGTAAGGGAGACGTATTGGGCATTTATCAACGCGCCCGAAAGGCCGGACTTATTCATTGACATTGGCGCCAACTATGGCACGCATTCGCTGCTGTTTCTCGCCTATCAGATAGAGACCCTCTCCTTCGAGCCGAACAGCGTGTGCCATGGTTACTTCGAACGGCTCTGCCGGGCAAACGAGGTTACGCCACACATTGAACCGGTAGCCCTGGGAGCAAAACAAGGCCATGTAACCCTTTCGTATCCCAGCGGCGACACATGGCTGGGGTCGACCAATGCCAGGGTCTCAGAAAGGCTCACGCACCTGTCACAGTTAATCACCAAAGACGTTGAACAGAGAATGCTTGATGACTACATCTCGCGAATGGACCACCGACGAGTTCTGATCAAAATCGACACAGAAGGGCACGAACTCGCCGTGTTACAGGGAGCCGGAAGAACCTTGCAGGAAATCAGACCCTATATCATCTTCGAGTGTTGGAACAATGCACCGCGAAATGCTCTGTTCAGATTCCTGGCGGCGAAGAACTACCGGGTATATGAACTGCCCTGGAGCCCAAGTAATCAAGATCCCTCTCTAAACGTGTCCCAGTTTCTGGCGAGTTCAGCGGTCAATTTTATTGCAGCCCCAATCCAGGATAGGTCACGCGCCGGGGGCGGATGGGGCGTTAGGAACAAGCCATGAAGCTAGCCTACGTAACCATCTTCGATCCTGCGGACATCCATGCCTGGTCGGGGTTGGGCGTCTATATTCTCAAGGCTTTACGGGAGCAGGGGACCCAGGTCGAGACTATCGGGAATCTCAAGTATACGTTCGCGTCGATTTATAAGGCGAAAGAAGTCCTCTACGGTAAGCTCTTGTCCAAGACCTACCGTATGTTGTGGGATCCCATCCTGCTGAAGTTATTCGCCCGTCAGGTGGAACAGGCGTTAGCCGCCAGTGACTGCGACGCCGTGTTTAGCATCTGGACCAATCCCGTTGCCTATCTACGCACCGAGAAACCTCTGGTCTTCTGGGGAGATGCGACATTTGCCGGTCTCGTGGATTTCTACCCCCGGTATAGCAATCTCTGTGCAGAAACGATCCGGGGAGGGCATCGCGCAGAACAGCTGGCGCTATCTAAGTGCCGCCTCGCCATCTACAGCTCCGCATGGGCCGCCGAGAGTGCGGTTCAACAGTACCATATCGATCCGGCGAAGGTAGCAGTCGTTCCCTTCGGCGCTAATGTAACGTGTCGCCGGACCCCGGCAGATATCGAGGCTCTGACCCGCAACAAGCGTTTCGACGCCTGCAAACTGCTCTTTATGGGCGTGAACTGGCACAGAAAGGGCGGCGACCTGGCCCTCGAGATTGCAGAGGAACTGAATCGACGCGGCTTGCCTACCGAATTGCACCTCGCCGGCTGTGAGCCGCCGACCGGATTGCCGGCGTTCGTCAAGTCGTACGGATTCGTCTCCAAGAAAACCCCAGAGGGTCGTAGGCTGTTGGACCGGCTACTGTCCGAATCCCATTTCCTGATTCTCCCTTCACGGGCCGACTGCACGCCGGTCGTGTTTGCAGAAGCTAACTCCTTTGGGCTGCCCTGCCTGGCAAGCCAGGTAGGAGGCATTCCCACCGTCATCCAGGACGGAAAAAACGGTTGGACGTTCCCGCTGGACGCCGGCCCGGCAGCGTACTGCGAGCACATCGAGACCTTGATGCGTTCAGAAATGGCCTATCGCCGGCTCGCGCTGTCTGCCTTTCGCGAGTATGCCGAAAGGCTGAATTGGACGGCTGCCGGTCGCAGGGTGCACGACCTGCTCCACACTTACTGCGGCAGCCAGGATGCGCCCGGGGAAAGCGCGTAGGGATGCCATGATGCCTGAACTGACCGCCGTAATCCTGACCAGGAACGAGGAAGCCTATCTCCCGGCGTGCATCGAGAGCTTGCGTTGGGTGGATGAGATTGTGGTATTCGACTCCGGCAGCACAGATCGCACGGTCGCGATCGCCCGCGAACTAGGCGCGACGGTTCTCCACCACCCTTTCCGTGATTTCGCCTCCCAGAGAAACGCGGCCCTGGATGCCGTGGATGGGGAATGGGTCCTTTTCCTGGATGCCGACGAACGCGCCACGCCAGCATTGGCCGCCGAGGTGCGCGCCGCGATCCAGGATCCAAACTATACCGGGTGGTGGATCCCCTGCCATACTTACCTGTGTGGCCGGCTCACCTATGGCGCCGGCATGTATCCCGACTATCACCTGCGGCTGATGCGCAGGGGCAAAGCCCGCTACGATCCCCAACAAAGCGTTCATGAAAGGGTCATTTTGGAAGGCGCAGCCGGGCAGCTGCACAATCCCCATATTCACATCAATTGCGAAGACTGGCGCGGCTTCATGGAACACCAGGACCTCTACGCTCACTACAAGGCCAGGATACACTTCGCCGCAGGCAGGAATCCCGTGTATCATTTCGTCGCGGGGCCGCTTCTGGAATTCTGGCGGCGGTTCGTTACCCTCCGGGGCTACCGGGACGGCATGCACGGCCTGATTCTGAGCACGATATTTGCCTATTATATCTTTGTAATGTACATACGGCTTTGGAAGCTGCAACGCGCCAGTAGAAGAGAACGACGTACTGCAGCACATTCAAGGCGCAACACGATACATGACTCTACCGCAAAAAGTGGAAATTCACCGCAGAGAACGCCGAGATCGCAGAGAAAACTTTGATTTTTATAGATATGCGATGCCATTCTTGAAGAATTTTGACCTTACCTTTGCGTTCTTTGCGGTTAAGTAGCCCTTTTCCAGAAAAGTCACACATTAGATAGGATCGAAAACGCTTATGGAAAGAACAAGATATTGCTACAGAGGCGTGAAACACACAGAGCAACACGGACGATATCTCGTATTCCCGCTCTTGATACTGGCGTTGCTGCTCGTCCCTGCCCGCGTGACCACGCGCGTGGTCCACGCACAAGAGGCGCAGATGTGCGGCCCCTTGCTGAACTACCTCGACCTGGATGAGGACGGGATGCCGGAGGCGGCCGTCATTCAGTGCCGGTTCGGCCCGGACGGCGCCGACCAGGTCATCGTGGTCGATGGCAGCGACGATATGGACTGGGAAACTCCCTGGGAAGAGGTCGTAGATTTCGAAAACGACGCCTGGCTCTTCGATCATCAGGCCGATGGCAAAATCGACCTGATCATGGCGTTCCATCAAGAAGAAGAGAGCGGGCTGGTCGCCGACCTCTACGATGATCGCAACGCCGATGGCGAAGTCGCCTACCGCATCGTCGCGGGCCGGATCGAGATCACCGAAAACGCATCTTGGACCCTGCGCGTCATCCCGGCCGGCGGCTGGTGGACGCGGGGAGAACGCGTGAACTTCAATCTCCGCATTCTGATAGATGGCGATGTAGAAGGCATGTTCATGTCAGAGTATTATCGCCAGGGAGTATTAACCGATGGAGTTCTCGATTTCGAAATCAAGGTGCATGATGTAGACAAAGACGGGCGCCCTGATTACGAGATCCGTGAACACTATATCCCCCGGGCAGAGGGATCCGTGGGGCTAGGCATCCACGCGATGGTCAATTGGGCCGACGATGAAGCCCCCCTGGACGGCGGCTTCGACTTGTGGCCCTACCTGGATCTCTATGCGCTCGATCCAGGCGGCAGCCGTGTTCCCAAATCCTATAACAGCAGTCCCCCTCCCCTCAAATTCGATCCGGAAACGGGCCAACTCGAAGGCCTTGGGGAATTCGTGGCCTCGCGTGGCAATGAGCACAACTGCTTCTATTACAGCACGGTACCCTGGGCGGTGGAAGCCATCAACGACGCCAATTTCGAGGCGCCGTTTTGTTTCTATGACCTGGCGCAGGACCGGGATGGTCTTCCGGAGTTGCAGATACGGCAAACGTATTGGCGAGCCAATGATTATCCGTTCTTGCAGGGTCAGTTTCCCCAGCCGGTGCAGTGGATCCGCTATTCCTGGGATCAGGACAACAGCCAGACCTGGCGCTATGGCCTGGGCCTTGCCGGTCGCCGCCCGGTCGAGTCGGTCACGGCCATCGGCGACTACGCAGTTCGCACGCTTCCTTATTCCCGGTTTCCTGAGTGGGTGACCGGCCAAACCTGGGATATGGCCATGTTCGTCGAAGTCATGGACCGCGCTTACTGGACCAGTGAAGGGATTTATGCGGTCAGCGGTCTGGAAGGTCTCGAGTACCAGTACTATCTGACAGGCTGGTCCGATCAATACCCGGCAGAACTCCCCGAACTCGAATCGGGCTTCCGCTTCGAAGGCGCCAGCGAGTTTCAACAGCAGCCGCGTCTCTACTTCAGCGCTGTGGATCGCAGGCTGCATTTACGGGACGCGGACTATGGGATCTGGAACGTCGATGGGATCCACACGCTCAACTATGAAAGCCTGGGCAAGACGGGGGAGATCGACAGCTGGACGCTTTCACAGGAGGGCCAGCCACAACAACGGCTGTTTGCGACCTCTGAGATGCTGATTCATACCCGTTCACAGCAGATCACGTTGCAGGCATCCACGGTCCCGCCGGGCCTGTTCGAAACCCTGCCCCCTGCCAACCACGAAGAATGGGAGGCCCTGGGCCGGCTGTTGGAGATGCATGAACGCGACTTCGCGCCGGACGATTTCGAGGCCATGCTACAGCAATTCGCAGGTCCCAGCACGCGCATCGAGGGCGCCACGCTACGGGATTTCCGCCACACGACCGGGGGATTCCGGTTCGTGCTGGCGCTGCTCCCGGGATTCCGTGTGGCCGGAGGCGAGGACCAGGTTGGCGTACGCGACCTGGAGCCGGGGGAGTATGCGGCGACCTATGAAGGCGTTTTCGAAATTACGCCGCTGACCCCGCCCGCGCTGCGCATCGAACCCGCTGCCGGACGGGTCACTCGGGAAACGCCGGTCGCCTACTTGCCCGGCGAAGTCGCCTTTAGCGTGCACAACGACGGATTGGAAGACGCCGAAACCGTTCTTGTGACTGCGTCCGCCGGAAAAGTCGCTCAAGAGCTCACGGCCCTGGGGACACAGACCGTGACGGTGCTCGCCGGAGAAAGCACGCAGGTGCGTTTCCCCTGGACGCCCCCGGCGCCCGGCGCGTGGCATATTCAGGCAGAGGCGCGCATCCCACTCCACACAGAGCGTGCGCCGGCCGTCGCAGAGCAGACGCTGGAAGCGCTGCCTGCACAACAGTTGGGGTTCCACGACGCGGTCACTGCAGCCGGATTGGCGCCGGAATGGGCCATCCTGGCGCTGCTTATCGCTATAGTGACGGCAGGAGGTATGATAGCGATCATTATATGGCGGTTGGCAAGATTCGAAGAAGCGTCAGGAGGGCAATCATCGTGAACGAGACACTGACTTCTCCCATTTCCGGCGACAACCGTGACACCCGCGCGCAGATCCCTATCGCCTGGGCGCTGCTGCTAATCCTGGTATTGACTCTGCTCATCGCTCTGTACTGGAGCGCCCGGTATGGCCCTAACCTGACCGAGGGCGATTCTGTGCGCCTGACGTTGGCCGCCGAACGGGTGGCGATAGAAGACCGCCTCATGCCTACCGGCGCCTATAACTCAGGTTATGGCCTGCCGGTGCTCCTGACGTTTGTGAGCGAGATCACGGGGCTATCCGTCGAAACCATTCAGGCGGGTTCGAGCCTCTGGCTGGCGGCCTTTATTCTCATTGCGTTCATCACCTACCGGGAGCTACTCGGTCGGACGGACAGCGCGCTCATCACCCTCATCCTGCTTCTGCTGCAACCGGATTTCATCTTCTACCCGGTGCGCAGCTCTCACGAGAAATTTACCTGGGCAATGGCGCTGCTGTTGGTCTTCCTGCTGGCTCGCAGTTTACGCTTCACTCGCAACCTGGGCAAATTGGCGATCCACGTCCTGCTCTTCTACGTTGTGTTGTGGGCCATGCTCACCACCAACATCTTCTTCACCTCCACCATTTTGACGGCCCTGACCATTTCGTTGACCAGCGGTCTGGTGTTGACGATGTGGTTCCACCGTCGCGCGGCAGCTTCTGATCCACAATCCGACCGGTATTTCTGGCAGCGGTTGGCCCTTATCAGCGCGGCGGGCGCCGTCCTCATCTTCATCTTCATCAACAACATCTACGGCCCCGCGTTATCCTATTACCATGGCCTCGATGACCTGGTAGAGCGCCTTAGCGTACTATTATTGGGCGCAGAAGAGACCGGCGCCATACAGGTAGACCCCTACACCTATGTTCGCAGGGCCTGGCAGCACCAGGGCCTCTACTTCGCCCTGACGAGCTTTCAATGGACCATTGCGGGACTGATCGTGGTGGCCTGGGGCGTCGCCGCCCGGCAGCTCAGATCCGCTTCCCGGAGCGCCTGGCTGCGCTGGCTGCTGCTGAGCGGCTATGCCGCGCAGATGGCTTTCGGCATCCTCGTCGACCGTCTGGGATTTCTCAGCAGTAACCTCCAGGTCCGGCTGTTCGTGCCCTTCGTGCTCTTCGGCACCCCGCTGGTGGTAGCCTGGCTGCGCCAGGTTTTCGAACGCCTGCAGGGGAAAGCCCGCACCCTGGCGCGAGTGGCGCTGCCCATCGTCGCACTATGGGCCATAACAACGTCGCTTCTCAAAGTCACCAACGATCCTCTCGCAGCCAACTACTGGCTCTTCTACCACCCGCAAGAAGCACAAGCCCTCGAATGGACCGAAAGCCACTTGAGATATCGCCAGATCTGGACCGATCTCTCGTTTCGCAAGGAGGCCCTCCTGGACTCAGCCTTAGGCGCGCAATGGTACACCACCAATCGTTATCGACTAAGACTCATGGAAAATCCGCCTCCGCACATTCTAATCACCGATCTCACGCGCCTGCAGGCTAATCGCTGGGAATTGGCCCTGCCCTCTACAGTTGGCAAACACCG
>JAFGNR010000281.1 GCA_016926915.1 Anaerolineae bacterium | reverse complement strand
TCGGCGATCTTGCGAATGCTCACCCCATCTAGTCCTTCTTGTTGGAGCAACTCTAGGGTTGCATCGAGAATGCGATCCCGCATCGCCTTGATTTCTTGCTCTGTCCTTTTTGCTGGCGCCATATACCCCCATCCTCCATTTTTTACACTGTATATTATACACTGTAAAAAACTCCATGTCAAGATGGCACAAAGACCAGCACTAGCGTGTACTTCGCAGATATGTGGCGGGTTTTCCAGACGTAGTTCCCTACAAGACAGCGGTGGGCTTCTGTTCGTCATTGTAGCTCGCTGCCGGCAAGGGGTCGGACCGGGCTTGAACGATTATGACGATTGGCAAGCGTTGCCTTCATGTCCGAAGCATGGTCTATGTCGTCAGGGTATGAGAGGGTGGCATATTATAAAGAGAGTGTTGACCCTGGAGAATGCCATGCATATCACCGCTCCGGTTCTCATCAACGATGATGAACGCGGCTTGCTCTGATTTCTCCCTCTGTTAGAATGACTTCGTTATGTCACATACAGTATTTGTACGCGTAGTAGCACGGACTCGCCCGGTGTGGGGCGTGCTGGTGGGGTCAATCGTCTACGGCGTCGTGGGAGAGGTGTTCACGCGCTGGCAGCGCGGGCAGCGCTTGGGTTTACTACCGGACCTGCCGCTCCTGGCGCCGGCGACGCCCTCCAAGATCGTTTGCGTGGGGCGCAACTACGCGGCGCACGCGGAAGAGCATTGTGCTGAGGTTCCCCAAGAGCCACGGTTGTTTCTCAAACCTCCCAGCGCGGTCATTGGACCGGGCGACGCTATCGTGATCTCCTCGCAATCGCAACGAGTCGAATACGAGGCAGAATCATGTATCGTATGAAATCCCGCTGCCGCAACGTAACTCTGGGCGCTGCGTGGGGTTATGTATTGGGGGCGACCTGCGGGAACGACGTGACCGCGCGTGACTTGCAACGCCAGGATGGGCAGTGGACGCGCGCGAAAGGATTCGACACGTTCTGCCCGCTGGGACCTCATCTAGTCGCCGGCCTATCAGAGGCAGAGATGGCCACGGCAGCTATTCAGTGTCGCGCAAATGGCGAACTCTGCCAGTCGGGATTGCTCCGCGACATGGTGTTTACACCCTCGGAGCTCATTGCCTATATCTCGACCGTGATGACGCTGCTGCCCGGTGATGTGGTGATGACCGGCACACCGTCCGGCGTGGGGCGCTGTCTGCCGGCGACGTAGTCGAGGTGCAGATCGACGGCGTGGGAACGTTGTCCAATCCAGTTGTCTAGCTGCTGGCGAGCAGCGCGTTTTTGTGCTGCAAGGGCAGATGGGTAGGGTTGTGTGGTGGAAAGACGTCTATCAATACATCAGGGTAGGTATATGGTTGTAGAAAGTGCGCAAATGGTCCTGGAAACGAAAGTCTACGGGGGATTCCCCCCTGTGTCGCGCGCCTTGATGCGTGCATGGAAGAATCAGACGATCGAGCTCGGCGCTGTTGAGCATACGTCGCAAGTCTTTCGAGACATCGACCGCCGGCTGCTCTCCGATAACATTATCGTCTTCATTGATCATCACTATGCCTTCGATTCGCTTCCGGCAGGGCTGGCGATGGGCGAGTCCTTGCGCAATCTCGATGGCTTGCTGATTCCCTATGCCGCGCATCTGGATATGGGGCTAGATCCTGAGGGAAGACCCTCCCTCCGGTATCGCTGGCGTACGTGGGCCTTCCACTATTTGATGCGCAAACTGCGCGCTGCTAACCCAACCCTGCGCATCCTGCCTATCGTGCGGGAGTTTGAGGAGAATAACCCTAGATTGAAGGCTTTTGCGGATCGCGAACATGCCGGCGCCAACACGCAATATCTGAAAGCGCTGGTGGAATTGTTCACGCACCATCCCAACCGGCAGATGTGTTTCCTGGCGCCTGCGTCGGGAATTGCATTTCCCTGGAAACCGGTGCTTCACCCTCAACTCTATCGTTCGATGGACCTGGTGCAGCGACGCTACGGACGTCCCATTCCGTTCTACCTCGTGGGGGGCTATCCGAACTGGAGCGCGCACCGCCATTACCTGGCGCCGTTGCTGGCGAAACACACGGTCGTGGCCCGCGGCCCGTTCGAGCTGCCTCGCCGCGATTACGAAGCGGCGCGCGCCATCATCGTGGAACAGCGCGACTTGCTGCGCGCTGCTGCGGAATTCACGGAGCCCGACTACACCCGGATCGAGCACAAATAAGCATCTGGCTAGCGGCGAATCGGGTTTGTTACAGCGACTTCCGTCGTTCTTCGTCATTGAGAACGACGGAAGTCTCAACTATCTGGGGTCTCGCGTGGGCGCCGACGCCGATGTCGCCTCATGGCCGGTCTGTTTTGAGGTCGCGGGCCTGCCAATAGCCGTATCCCAACACCGCGATCAGCACGGTTTGTAGAAGCAGCTGCGGGAGCAGTTGCCCGAAGGCGGCCAGTCCAGATGTGAGAGTCGTCACGAAAATTGCAGTATATCCCAACACCACCGGACATAGAGTAATCAACAGCACATCTTTGCGCGCCGCCGGTTTACGATCCGCCCAGAATAGCAGCACAGTCCAGCCGACCATCAGCGGCGCGCCGAGGCGCGATCCATAGACGAACCCCGGTCCCATGAGCGAACTTGTCTCCAGGTAGCCAAGGGTGGTATTCAGTCCGAGCGCCGGATAGATCATGCCGGCTGCAGCGACGGCATCGACCACGATGCCTACCCAATAGGCGATTCTCAACCCCAAGATTTTCCTGTTCACTAGCAATACCTCCTCAGTAGTTGTCACGCTCTCAAGGTTACTGTACAATGAGGATAACATCTTGCTGTTCGACGCACATTCTTTGACTTTGTGCGCATTTCCGTCCAC
>JAFGNR010000280.1 GCA_016926915.1 Anaerolineae bacterium | reverse complement strand
GTAACGGCGGGACCGATCTCATCCAATTCCTCACGCCCTAGCAAGCCCCCTTCACCGTTGTGGGGGTTGAGCGCGGCCACGGCCAGTCGTGGCTGCGCGAAGCCAAGTCTTTGCATGCCGTCGTGTGTCAACCGGATGGCGTCAAGCACGTTATCCCGCGTGATATACCCGGCAATCTCCCGGAATGGAATGTGACGGGTCACATGGGTCACCCGCAATCCCGTAGTGGCTAACATCGTGGTGCACTTCGACGTCTGCGTGACGTCGGCCAGAATCTCCGTGTGGCCGATGTAGTCGAATCCGGCCTGGCGCATGGCCTCTTTATTAAGCGGCGCCGTCGCCAGGGCGTCGATCTTGCCGGCAAGCGCCAGTTTGGCGGCCTCAACCACATAGGCGACGGCTGCACGACCGGAGGCCGGGCACACAGCTCCCATCGCAACCGCGTTGGGATGCAAGTTGTGTAAATCGAGCACAGTCACCATACCGGAGGCAAAAACAGCCTGCGAGATCGTATTGATGATCAATAGCCGGGGCGCCGGCGCAGCGAATTTCGGCTCTGCAAAGATGCGCGCATCGCCGATCACCAGGGGACGACAAACCTGGTAGACTTCAGGTCGCCGCAACGCTTTGGCAATGACCTCGGGGCCGATGCCGGCTGCATCGCCCAGAGTAATACCGACGATGGGCAATGATGTCATCTTCCCTTCATCCTTTCGCATCGCAAGTGTGATCTAAGGTATAACCAGGCGGGTGAAACAGGGATCCGTTGCAAACCCGCGCCGGGTAATCCGTATCTCGAACATGAGTATTCTACACTTGCTGCACGGATTTGTCCACTTGAAATCCCATCCGGCCGCGTTTTGTATCCGTCACTCCACGGTATAATGAGCCTGTATCAGAGCACATGGGAGTGAACACCTTGGAAAATCGCTTAATCGAACACGCAGCAGCCTGTTTCGGAACCAGCCCGTCAAAACTCACCCCCCTACAAGGCGGCAACTTCAGCACGGTATTCGAATTCCTGCACGAGGACCGGCGCTACGTTCTGCGCCTCATCCCACCGCACGAAGAATACACCGTAGAGGCCGTCGCAGCCATTCAAGCGTGGGTCTCCTATCTGGCGGCGCATGGCGCGCCGGTCGCCGACCCTCTACTATCGGAAAACAAGCGGCTGGTCGAAGTTTACGACGACGACGCAGGCCGTCACCTGATCGTGGCCACGACGAAGGCGCCCGGTATTCTGGCGGAAACGCTGGAGCTCTCACAATGGAATGAGACCCTTTTCGAGCGGTTGGGACAGGCAGCCGGCAAGCTGCATGCCCTCGCCGCCCACTACGAACCCTCTCGCCCTGAATACCGGCGCCCCCACTGGGACGAAGTTCCGAACTGCCACAATCCGGAAGAAACCCTGGACGAAACTCACGGGCATGTCGCCAGACAGTATGCAGCAGTTCGCGGACGTATCGCGACGTTGCCAAAAGGCCGGGAGCATTACGGTATGATCCACGCCGACTTCCACGCTGCCAATTTCTTCGTCGACGCCGTAACCCAAACCATCACGGTTTTCGACTTCGACGACTGCGTCTACGGCTGGTACATGATGGATGTCGCCCTGGTGCTGCTCGACATGCTCGTGGTCTACCCGTATGCCGACAAGGCCCAATTTGCGAAACGGTTCCTGACGCACTTCCTGCGCGGCTACCTCGAAGAGAAGCCGCTCGAACCCGTGTGGATCACGCAGCTGCCCGAGTTCCTTACCCTGGCCGAAATCGGTCTGTATACTATGGTCTACCGCTACCACGATCCGGAGGACGCCGGTTCCTGGATCGGCAAGTTCATGTCCGGCAACCGGCGCGCCCGCATCGAAAACGGGCTGCCGTACATTGATCTGGACTTCGCAGGTATCCTCAGAGATGCACAGCAGCCATGACCCAAACCACCGTCTATCTCATCCTACAATTCTGCACGGCGCTCTTCCTCTCGCTGATCTTCAACGTCAACATGATCTACCAGGTTACGACGGTCGGTCTGACCCCCTTGCAGCTGGTACTCGTCGGCACGATTCTGGAAAGCTCGGTGTTTATCTTCGAGATACCCACCGGTGTGCTGGCGGATGTGAAAAGCCGCAGACTTTCGGTGATCATCGGATATATCCTCATGGGAAGCGGGTTCATCGTCGAGGGAGCGTTTCCGGTTTTCGTCGCCGTTGCGGCGGCGCAGGTACTCTGGGGACTGGGATACACCTTTACCAGTGGAGCCACCGAAGCCTGGATCGCCGATGAAGTGGGAGCGCAGCAAGCCGGCCTGGCCTTCATCAAAGGCGCCCAGGCCGGCCGGATCGGGGGGCTGGCGGCCATTCCCCTCAGCATCGGCCTGGGCAGCATTGCCCTTACGCTGCCCATCGTGTTGGGGGGCGGGTTGCTCCTATTGCTGGCGGTTTTCCTGGCGTTCGCCATGCGCGAAACAGGTTTCACCCCCACCCCTCCGGAGAATCGCGCGACCTGGACGATGCTGGTGAAGACCAGCCAGGATGCCCGGCGGGCCGCGCAGCGCCAGCCGATTCTGTTGGGGCTGCTGGGCATTGGTATCTTCTTCGGACTCTACAGCGAGGGGTTCGACCGGCTATGGACCCCACACCTCCTGGAGAATTTCTCCGCCCCGTTCCTGGACGGCGTCAAACCCGTTGTCTGGTTCGGTGCAGTCCATGCCGTGAGCGCCCTGATGGGTCTCATGGCCGCCGAGATCGTCCGGCGGCGTGTGAATATGTCACAGGCCAAACCAATTGGACGCGCGCTGATGATTGCCGCCGCCATCATGGTCATCAGCCTGGCAAGCTTCGGACTTGCACGTCCCTTCTGGCTGGCGCTGGCGGCATTCTGGGTCTTCAGCATCGCGCGGGGAATCACCGGGCCGCTCCAACAAGCCTGGTACAACCTGCGCATCGACGATTCACAGGTGCGCGCCACGCTTTTCTCCGCCATGAGTCAGGTCGATGCCATCGGGCAAATCGCTGGGGGACCGGTCATCGGGATGGTCGGAAACCGGTCGATGCGCGCGGCGTTGGTTGCTTGCGCCGCCATTCTCTCTCCTGTGCTGCCCCTGTATGCAGCCGCAATCCGGAGAGAGGCGAACCCTTGACAACATGGGTGGGGTTCAAGTAAGTAGAGTTCAGGCGGCATGCACTTATGATCAAACCCGGAAGTGCATCTTTGGGCGCCAGAAGAGTCTTTCTACAAGGCGCAAAAGTGCGTTTCACTTTGCAGGAGGTATGGCAAGAATGGACATACTCGATGTGATTTTCCGCCGGCGCAGCATTCGTGCGTACCAGCGGCGCCCGGTGCCCGATGAGATATTGACCACGCTGCTCAGGGCGGGCATGGCGGCGCCCTCGGCGTGCAACAGTCAACCGTGGGAATTCATCGTCGTGACCGACCCGCACATCCTTACAGCGCTGCGTGAAAGACTGCTGACCGCCCGCTACAATGCGCCGGCCGCCATCGTCGTCTGCAGCAACCTCAAAATCGCAGCCAATGCCGCGGCCAGGCGTTTCTGGATACAAGATTGCAGCGCGGCAATCGAGAATATTCTTATTGCCGCCACGGGAATGGCGCTGGGGTCTGTATGGATCGGATTGCATCCTCTGCCCATCGTCAAACGCGTCCAACAGATCCTGGACATTCCGGAAGAGGTCACCCCCCTGGGGATGGTCTACGTGGGCTATCCGGATGAAGAAAAGGAACCCGGCAGCAAGTATGACGCGCGTCGGGTCCATTGGCAGCGGTATACCGGCAAGCCGCCGGGGCCGCAAGAAGACTGAGCGCCGCGAGGCGATCTTTTCAAGAGCCATCATTTCTGGTAACATAGGGGTGATGCACCGGCGCCTGCCCGCCCCCGGTACCGCGCGCGTTCGAGGATGATGCAGTGGACAATCCCCACGCACATCCCGAACCTGCATGCAATTCACCTGTCGAATGTGAGGAATGGGCATGCCAAGGAAGGGCTTTGTGCTGGCTATAGTACTGGTTCTGGCAGGTGCGTGGGTTGCAGTCCCGCCGCATCCGGGGGCGTCGAGACCGGGCCGCGCCGAACAACAGGGGACCTTTGCCGATTTGGGTGATTTCGTCTGGTACGATACCAACCACAATGGAATTCAAGAAGCCGGCGAACCCGGCGTCGCCTGGGTAACCGTCAACCTGTACAGAAATCACGACTGCGCCGGTGCGCCGTCCGCAGCCGCAGATACGGACGTAGCTGGCGCCTTCATGTTTACAGCGCTACCGCCAGGCGCCTACTGCATGCGATTTCCCCTGCGTTTCCAATGGGTGTTCAGCCCGCAAAACCAGGGGCTCAGTGAAGCCCTGGACTCGGATGCAGATCCCGCCACCCGCATCATCCGTGACATCACATTGGAGACCAGCAACGTCGATCAAGACGTGGGAATGTACGCTGTCGGCGCCATCCTGGGGAGTGTCTGGTGTGACGCCGACGACAATGGCGCGTTCGAAAATGGTGAACAAGTCGCCGGAATCGCCATCGGCCTGTGGAGGGATGCCGATTGTGATCTGATACCCGATTTTCAGCTGGCCACGGCAACCAGCAACGACCAGGGCGTCTACGCCTTTCCCGACCTCTATATCGCGCCGCCGGGGGAAGTAACCTGCTACGTCGCGGCGGTCGCCGATAACCCGGTGGGCATTTGCACCGAAACCGTAGGCGACGACCGGCATGCAATCCCCCTTACACCGGCATCGCCGCTGGTCTGGAACGCCGATTTTCTCTTTGTACCGGCGGACATCCCCCCGATTTTCCTGCCGCTGCTCTGTGGCGGCAGTTAACCCCACAAGGATCGAGGAAACTAATTCATGATATCCAACGACGACCCACGCTTCACCTCTGTACGAATACAAACCGCCAGCATACAAGAAGCGGCCCGGATTCCCGGTATGGCCATTGGCGTCCTGCAAGGCGACCGGATGTTCACCGCCGGCTTCGGCGTCACCAGCACAGAGCATCCCCTGCCGGTGACAGCCGATACGTTGTTCCAGATAGGTTCGATCACCAAGGTCTACACCGGCGCCGCCATGATGCGCCTGGTGGACCGGGGAAAGATTCATCTGGATGCCCCCGTGCAAACCTATCTTCCTGCATTTCGTGTCGCCGACCCGGTCGCCAGTGCAACCGTCACGGTCAGGCATCTGCTAACTCATACCGTTGGCTGGCCCAGCGATGTCTTCGATTTCGAGCCGGAAGATTACGAGAGCATGTCCGCTTTTCTGCGACGTATGCCGGAGGTCCCCCAGATCGCCTCGCCGGGGACCTGGTGGACCTATGCCAACTCCGGTTTTCTGGTCGCCGGCTGCATCATCGAAAAACTCATGGGTAAGCCCTTTGTGCACGCAATTCGTGAGCTGGTCTGCGAACCGCTGGGCCTTTACTATACATCTGCCGATCCAGGCATGGTAATGACCTACCGTTTTGCCGCCGGACATTATGAAGCCGAAGAGGGGCTGCGCGTCGTACGCCCGTGGCCGCTGCCGGGGTGCGCCATCTCCGAAGGTGGTATCGCCGCCTCGATCGCCGATCTGCTGCGATTCGCCCGCTTCCACCTGGGAGATGGACGTTCTGACGAAGGGCGGCGCTTCCTGAAACCGGCATCCCTGGCAGAGATGCAGCGGTCGCAATTTCCCATCTGGGAGCCGCACGAGTGGGTAGGGTTGACCTGGTTCATCAGCGACCGGGAGGGAACTCGTATCCTCTCGCACGGCGGGCGCACACCGGGCGCGCAGGCCGAGCTGGTGTTGGTTCCCGAACATCACTTCGCGTGCGCAGTCCTGACCAATGCAGCACACGGCCTCGAAGCCTGCCGCTCTGCGCGTGACCACATCCTGCAAACCTTCCTTTCGCTGAATCCCCCCACCCCGCCGGAGCCGCTCCCGGCCACAAGAGAAACCGTGGCCGCGTTGGAGGGACATTACCGCCATCCTTATTTCACACTAGACCTGGTCTGGCATACCGGCCAACTGCACGCAACCATCTCTTCACCGCTAGGCATCGTTCCGAGCGAAGACAGCCGCATGACATGCGCGCTCTGGGCGCCGGACCGGCTCGTGGTCCTGGATGGTTTCCGGGAAGGCGTGCGGTTTGACCTGTTGCGCCGCCCCGACGGCAGCATCGGCTGGCTGCGCGACGGCGATACACTCTACGCCCGCGAAGACCGTTGACGAATATTCCAAGACACTCCTTAAGGTTTTTCCAAGTATTTCGTCACCTTACTCTGACGAATACCCTTTAGAATGGAGAAAAGGAAGACATCGCCCAAGTCAAAAGGAGGAACACTAGCGTGATTCTGGTGACGCGCGCGCCCATTCATATCACTCTGGGAACCGAGGCGACCGGTCAGATGGATCGCGATTCCCGAGACACAGGAGCAGTCGTAAGCGCGGCGTTCAATCGTTATGTGTATGTGATTATCACGCCTGGACCCGAACGTGGGGTGAGGATCATCTCTGCCGATCTTGGAAAAGAGTTACGCTTGCACTCCTGCAATGCGCCCGCCGCCACGGTGGAGCTAGAGCTGCCGCAGGCAACCATCTGTTATCTCAACATGAGCGACGGCATCACGGTCTTCCTGGCATCACAGGTCCCCGCCGGTTATGGTTTGCATACCAGGGCGAGCATGGCTGTGGCTCTGGTGAAAGGTCTGGCCTTCTGGAGCGGGTTGGACCTCGGCCCCACAGAAGTCGCAGAACTGGCCTACAATCTCCAATCCGAGAGATTGGGATGGACGGTCGATCGCACGACCGTATACGCAGCGGCTTTTGGCGGCGTCAATGTTATCAGGGAGTCGCGAAATCGGGTAGAGGTCAGTCCCCTAGGGATTGATCAGGACACGCAGACAGCGCTAGACGCACACGCGACCCTGTTCCTCGGCCCGCGTAATGCAGAGCAGCCCGGCAAAATCCGGCAGGCAGCAAGCAACCCGTTTTCGCTCCCAGAGGCAGATGCGGTGCGTCTCGCGTTGGAATATGGTTCGATTCACCAGCTAGGAGCCTTGCTGTATGAATCGCAAGCCAGATTGCATACGCAAACTACCGGTCAGTGGCACAGAGCCTATCATCTTGCTCAAGAACAGGGCGCATTCGGCGGCAGGCTTCTCCACGGCGCCCAAGGCCACGCCCTCTTTCTATTGTGCCCGCCCGAAAATCAGGAAAGCCTTATCGCATCCTTGCAAACTCTGGACATGGCGTATAGACAAATCGGCGTCGAGCACGAAGGCGTCCAGGCATTACAGGCATTACCCTGGCCAACGTCGCAATCCTGGCAAGAAAGCCTGCTTGTCGGGAGCGAACAACGAGACATTTATTAGGAGCAATCGATGTTCAATCGTGGCAGTGGATGGAGATGGGCAACGAAACGCATGGAAACCGGATCCTCACAAAAGACAATCCTATGCATTGAGGATGAGGTAGAAATCCTCGATCTCCTTAAAATCATCCTGGAGCGCTTTGGGTTCAATTACATTGGCGCCTTCGGTGGAGGTGAAGGCCTCAAGAAGGCCCTGGAAACCAAACCTGACCTGATTCTATTGGACCTGATGATGCCGGATATGGATGGTTGGGAAGTCTACCGCCGGATCAGAGAAAACGACGCCCTCAATAGCATTCCCATCATCATCGTGACCGTCCGGAGCACCTTCGATGATCGAATGACAGCCCTGAGATCGGAGCAAATCGCCGACTACGTCCTGAAACCGTTCACGGTTCCCGATCTCTTGCGAAGGGTCCACGTCGCTCTGGGATTGGAAGCAGAAGCGGCTTGACCGGCGCATAACAAGGCGCCGGCCACACATAGAGGGGTTCAACGATGGCAATACCCACGAAAACGGTACTCTGTATTGACGATGAGCCGGGAATGCTCGACCTCACCCGCCTGATCCTCAAGCGGGCCGGGTTCGAGTTCATCGGCGTACAGGAAGGTCGCGAGAGTATGGACTACGTACGTCAGTTTCGACCTGACATCGTACTGCTGGATCTCATGCTTCCCGGAACCAACGGATGGGATATTTTCCGGCAGATTCGCGACAATCACGACAGCCGGGAAACCCCTGTAATCATCGTCACGGCGCGGCACGATACCTCCGATCAGCTTACGGCAGAGTCTGCGTCACATGTCGTGGCGTATCTCACCAAACCTTTCAGTCCCAACGAGCTCATCAAATACATCAAAGCTGCACTGTGCCAGCCTGCGTGAACCATGAGGCCAGGACCATCCGGTAACACACTGGCGGCTTTGTCTTCATAGCACTTGAAACAAATTGGGCCATTCCTGTCCAAAAGACAGCCCATAACAGACCACCCACAGTATGAGGTGGTCTGTTTTTTCAATGTCACGGACACCATCGCGCAGCTCTCACCTTGAATAATCTCCAATTTATCATATAATCATAGTATAAATAGCGGGTTGGTTGCGGTCTCATCCGGAGCCGAAGGAGAATGGAACTATGACCGAACAGAGAATAACCCTACCGGTGCAGGGTATGACATGTGCATCGTGTGTGGCGCACGTACAGAAGGCGCTGAGCAAGGTGGAAGGCGTGACAGAAGCCAATGTGAATCTGGCAACGGAAAAAGCCTCGCTCTCTTTCCATACGTTGGCGCCGACGAGCGCCCTCGTTACAGCCGTGCGAGATGCGGGCTATGACGTGCCCACTGCAACAGTATCGGTCGCCGTCGCAGGTATGACGTGCGCTGCGTGTGTGGCTCACGTGGAAAAAGCTCTGAACAAGGTTCCCGGCGTCATCGCAGCCAACGTGAACCTCGCCACAGAAAAAGCCCAGATCACTTTCATCCCAGGAGTCGCTGGTCCGGAAGCCTTTCGCGTGGCAGTTTCCGACGCCGGATATCAGATCATGACCGGGGAGGAGATCGCCGCGAGTGCTCAGCCCGCAGTCGAACCCGTCGACGAAGCCAAACGGAAAACCCGTGAAGCCAGGTTTCGCATGCGCCTCGCATGGATCTTCACCGCCGTCATCATGATCTGGATGCTCCCGGAGATGGTTTTCGGCATCACCTGGCCCAATGCCACCCTCTTCAATCTCGGCATGATGCTCCTCGCTCTCCCGGTCCTTTTCTGGGCAGGAAGAACAACGTATACCAGCGGCATCCGCGCCGCGCTGCACGGCTACGCCAACATGGATACCCTGATTACGCTCGGTACCGGCGCCTCCCTGCTCACGGGACCGGCCTCATTCTTCCTGCCGGTCGCAAACTACGCGGGAGTCTCAGCCATGATCATGGCCTTTCACCTTACGGGGCGCGCTATCGAAGAAAGCGCCAAAGGACGCGCCTCGCAGGCAATCCGCAGGTTGCTGGAACTTGGCGCCAAATCGGCTCATGTGCTGCAAGAAGGACGCGAGGTCGAAGTTCCCATCGAGGAAGTGCGGGTCGGCGACGTGATGCTCATCCGTCCGGGAGAGAAAGTCCCGACCGATGGCGTCATCACCAGGGGGGAGACGGCTATCGACGAATCGATGGCGACCGGCGAATCCATGCCCGTCAACAAGACAGTAGGTGATGAAGTCATCGGCGCAACGGTAAATCAGGAAGGCTTGATTCACGTTCGCGCCACCCGCATCGGTAAAGACACCTTCCTGGCGCAAGTCGTCAAACTGGTCGAGGAAGCCCAGGGGACCAAAGTACCGATTCAGGCCTTTGCGGACAAGGTCACGGCGGTCTTTGTGCCCATCGTAATCGCCATTGCACTGCTGACGCTGCTTTCAAGGCTCATCTTCCCGCAGGCGACGCAATCCCTGACCGCGGTTGGAACGTTCCTCCCGTGGGTAAACGCCGGTCTGGGGAACATCACCCTGGCCCTCGTCGCCATGATCTCCGTCCTGGTTATCGCCTGCCCCTGTGCACTGGGGTTGGCGACGCCGACGGCGCTCATGGTGGGGAGCGGGATGGGAGCCGAACACGGCATCCTGATCCGGACAGGCGAAGCCATCCAAACGCTGCGCGATATCCGGATGGTGGTCTTCGACAAAACCGGAACCATCACCAAGGGCCAGCCAGCAGTGACGGATCTCTGGGCTTTGGAAAGCCTCCCCCCCGCCCCAACCGTGATGAATCGCGAAGCGCAGCTGTTGTTCTGGGCAGCCAGTGCAGAGCAGGGTTCGGAGCATCCCCTGGGGCGCGCCATCGTCCAGCAGGCCGCCCGCGCCGGCCTCTCGCTGGAAACGCCCGGCGCATTCAAAGCAGTACGCGGTCAGGGCATCCTGGCAACGATCGCCGGCAGAGCGGTGCGCGTGGGGTCCCGGCGCCTGATGGAGGAAGCTGACATCGATATTGCCGTGGGGCTAACCTTGCTGCAGGATTTGGAGGCGGAGGGGAAAACGGCGATGCTCGTTGCCGTTGACAATGCGCTAACCGGCGTCATCGCAGTCGCAGACACGTTGAAGGACGATTCCAACCTGGCCATTGCCGCCCTGCACGATATGGGCATCCAGACGGCTATATTGACCGGGGACAACCGGACTACCGCGGAAGCCATCGCGCGCAACGTAGGCATCGATCACGTGGTTGCAGAAGTACTGCCAGAAGGAAAGGTCGATGAAGTTCGCCGGTTACAGGACCGTTTTGGGATGGTCGCCTTCGTAGGAGATGGCATCAACGATGCACCGGCTTTGACCCAGGCAAATGTGGGCATCGCCATTGGCACAGGCGCCGACATTGCTATTGAAGCCAGCGATGTCACCCTCGTCAGAGGTGAATTGACCGGCGTCGTCGAAGCGATTGCCCTTAGCCGGGCTACATTTCGCAAGATTCGCCAGAACTTGTTCTGGGCATTCTTCTACAACGTCATCATGATACCGCTGGCGGTACTGGGATGGATGCATCCGGTCCTGGCGGAGGTAGCTATGGCGACGAGTTCTATTACGGTAGTCAGCAACGCCAATCTATTACGCCGGATCGACATTCGACCGGACTATGCCCTGGATTCCAACGCCGCCTGATAAAACGAAAGCCCCATCCATGATGGGGCTTTGTCGCCTACGTTATCGCACCCTTCCCAAACCCCGATGGGCCTATGCGCGCCCCGCTCCATCATATTCGTGAGATAGCACACTCATGATCAGAAGATCGTGATAGGTCCCGTCGATGAAGGTTGCCTCACGCAGCCGCCCCTCCAGGTGAAAGCCGCACTTCTCATAGGACCGAATCGCCCGTTGATTAGCGGCCACAACGCGCAAGAAGATGCGGTGCAGGTTATACCAATGAAAACCGACTTCCAACAACACTCGCAGGGCGTCCGAACCATACCCCAGTCCCCAGAATTCCGGCTCTCCCACAATGATGCCAAACTCGGCACAGCGGTCGAGCCAGTCGATGTCTTCCAGGCCGACGACGCCGATGGGTTGCCCAGTATCGAGCGTTTCGATGACGAAGTGCAACCGGGAAGGCGTTCTGCCCGCTGCCGACTGTACCATACCCTCGAACCAACGTTCCTCCAGCGCCTCAGAAACGTAGCGAACCGTAACGTAGTGACGCAGTTCCGGATTGGAAAGCCAAGTCACGAATTGGGGAATATCTTCGCGCTCGGACGGACGCAGCCGCACTTTTTTACCCACGTAGAACATGGCGCCTCCCTGGCGAGCAGAACGCAACGCTACTGCGCAGCGCGCGCACTATCCTGTACAACGGCGTCGTCTTCTGTCGCCGGGGTGGAATCGCCGGCAGCTACTGAGCCGGCATACAACGGCAGCCCCGGCGCATTGAGCAACCAGCGCCAGATTCCCCGGGCCTGATGCGGCAGCTGCGGTAGAAGATACTGAATCGCAAACACAATGAGGACGCCGATCACAGCAGCCACAAAAACCCCGGCCGCCGTGCTCACCAGACGACCTGTGCCACTGGACTTGACCGGAGGATAAGCATTGAACGCCACACGTACCTCGCTGACCGAAACGGCGCCCTCAACTTGCAGCTCGCGTAGCTTACTGGCCAGTGACGTATAGGCCAACCAGGCAACGTCGCGCTCCTGCGTCAGCTGGAGCTCTTGGGCTTGCTGGGCTTCTAATTGCGCCCGGACAGTTGCCAGTTCCACACTCAACGCGGCGATGTTCGCCGAGGTTCCCGCCCCCTGTTCGGGAGACGCCTGACTGACTTCGCCCACCAGGCGGGCAATTTGCCCGTCGATGGCATCCCGTTTGTCTTCAAGGACCGAGATCAACTGCTCCACGTCGCTCACTTTGAGCGAGGGCGCCTCTCCGGTCAACGCCACCTGCCACATGGCCCCGGCAGAATCCATGTGAGATGAAAATCTCTGCATGTTGCCCTCCAGGGATTCATACTCGAATCCCTGGCCAACAGGCATACCGCCATAGGCCTGCGTCTGCAAAGAGATAAATGCCAATGCAGTTCCCCACGCCTGCGCCGGCGAAGCCGCAGTTCCTATCATCTGCTGGCGAAGAAATCGCGCGTCCGTGAGCTGTTGGTCGACAATCACTTGCCGCCCATACAAGTTCGCCAGCTCTTGATTCTGCGTGGCCCAGGCCAGTGAGAGCTGCAACAACTGCACACGGCTCTCCAATTCCGGAATCTGGCTTCCGGCGAGGAATGCTTCCAGGGCTTGTTGCGCCGCCTGGTACACCAACAGGGCTTCCTGCTGCTGTACTTCAACCCCGGTGAGCGTTTCCGGGTCAATGGCGTAGACCGTATTGATGTGACGTATCGCCTCTTGTGCCCAGGTCGTCGCCAGAGAGGCCGCCGCTTCAGGACCCCCAGCCGAGGCCGTCACCAACAACAGATCACCCTCGGTGCTCACGTCGATAGCGTCAACGAGCCTGACAGCGCTACCATCCGCAAGGGAAGCCAACTCCGGCATCGCAGACAGCACCGCCTCTGCCACCTGAGCACTCTTCAAGATCTGTTCGAGAGCATCGGTGCGATAACGATAATCGATCCGCACGGTTTCCTCTTCAGAGAGCACAAACTCACGCGTGAGCGTCATGTTGGCCCGTCGGGGATCGACGGCAATCCCTGCCGAAGCTTCATAAGTTTTGGGTAACAGAGAAGACACTATGAAGACGGCTACAGCGCACAACACACATAGCGCAATGATCACGCGACGGCGACGAACAAGCACGTCGATGTAAACGCGAAGATCGATATAATCCCGATCAGGCATCTGGAAGCCTCCACCTCTCCAATTTGTTGATCCCAAGGCACGAAATCAGCATACAACATCCGTTCACACGACAAGTATCCTCGAAACTCCGGAATCGGCAACCAGTGCGGGGATGCGTTGCAAAGCCAATTAGTCCATCCACGTGTCGGCCGGCAGAAGATGGGAGACGTCATTGACGAAATGCACCGCCGGGCGCCCGCGCGGTCGAATCTCAACCAGAGATACCGAAGCATTCCCAAACCGTAAGTTGGGTGAATAGCTATCGGCGACGTTGAGAATCATCCCCAGATATGCCCGGAACGTCCCCCCATGCCCGACAACCACCACATCTCCGGTGTAAAAATCTCGACAAATGGCAGCAAATGCCTCCTGAACCCGCACTTTGAATCCCGGCAGCGATTCCGCGCCGGGTACGTGGGCGCGAATGGATATACCCCGGGCTTCGACGTCTGGAAGCTCCGGCCATCGCCCGACCATGTCCTCCCAAGTCAACCCCTGGGCCTCCCCCATTCCATGCTCCTTGAGGCGTTCGTCAACCAGAACGTCGAGGCCGGCGACCGCCGCAATAGCCTCCGCAGTCTGCCGGGCGCGGTCCAGGGGACTAGAGATGATTCCCGCAAGCGTGTGTTGGCCGAAACGGAGCGCCAACCGCGCAGCCTGCCAGCGTCCGTCCTCCGAAAGCGGGGGATCGGCCCAGCCCTGCATCCGACCCGACGCGTTCCAGGTTGATTCGCCGTGTCGTACCAGCCAGATCCGCAAGTCTTCCATGTTTCCTCATTCGATCATCTGCGCGAGAGGAGTTATCCCTGCCTCCAATAGAAGGAGCGGCACAACAAACAGAGCGGACATCACGCGTTCCGCTCCTTTCACCGGCAAGCGCTTTCTACGCTATCGGGTCGCGATCCGGTTCCAGGGCAGCCCCCAGTAGATTTCGGGCCGCCGTCGCCGGGTCTTGCTCTCGCCGCAACACCCGATCCACAGCCTCATTCATGCGCAGCTCGCCGATACGCTCTTCTAACAGCAACATCAGGTGACGCTGTAACCAGCTTTCGACCTCGGCGCGGGCATGACGCTTGCGTAACACATCCCAGGCGCCGCTCTCCTCCAGATAACGCCGGTGCGCCTGAATCGCATCCCACAACTCGGAAATACCCTGACTTTCGATAGCTGCCGTTTGCAGAATCGGCGGATCCCATCCCAACACCACCGGCTCGGTCGCGGGCTGCAATGCGCCCGCGCCATGGTGCCCGGCACTTCCCATATCCCGTCGCACAAACTGCAATGCGCGCACCGTCTGCTTGGCCTCCGGGCGGTCCGCCTTGTTGACCACGATGATGTCAGCAATCTCCATCAGGCCGGCTTTTAGCGCCTGAACGTCATCGCCCATTCCGGGAGCTTCTACCAGCACCACAGTGTGCGCCACCCGCGCGACCTCAACCTGGGCCTGACCGGCGCCCACCGTCTCGACAATCACCACCGGAAAACCGATCGCATCGAGCAGCAATACAACATCCCGTGTAGCATGCGCGATGCCGCCGGGATGCCCGCGCGACGCCATGCTCCGGATAAAAACGCCCTCGTCGGAGGCCAGCTCGCGCATCCTGAGACGATCTCCCAACAGCGCGCCCCCTGAGAAAGGGCTGGTAGGATCGACGGCAACAATGGCCAGGCGGCGCCCATACGCGCGTATCTCCTGGGCCAGCTTCCCCACGAGGGTACTCTTCCCGGCGCCCGGAGATCCTGTGATCCCGATGATATGCGCGCGCCCGGTGCGAGAGAAAAGAGCGGCCAGGGCTGCCCGACCCTCCGCCGCGCCATTCTCGACATGGGAAAGCAGCCGCGCCAGCGCGCGGCGGTCTCCCGCCAGAGCAGCTGATTCCAGACCCAAATCAAGCCCCCAGGCTTTCCTTGATGAAAGCAACCACGTCCTGGGTGCTTGTCCCCGGACCGAAAACCTCCCCGACGCCCATCTGTTTCAAGACCGGGACGTCATCGGCAGGGATAATCCCGCCCACAAAAACCGGCAACGTCTCCAGACCCCGCTTCGCCAACTCCTCGAAGATGCGCGGCACCAGGGCCAGGTGCGCCCCAGAAAGAATCGAGAGTCCGATCAGATCGACATCTTCCTGCAATGCCGCCTCAGCAACCATGACCGGTGTTTGCCGGAGCCCGGTGTAAATCACTTCCATTCCCGCATCCCGCAGAGCCCGGGCCACCACTTTTGCCCCACGGTCATGACCATCAAGGCCCGGCTTCGCAATCAAAACCCGGATTTTCCTTTCCACAGTGCCTCCTGATAGTTTCCAACCCCTCTCCAAGGGGTCCGAGAGATCATACGTGTTCCATCCCCCCGAAATCGAGCATGTCGAGATGAGATAGCTGATGCTCAACGATAAGGTGTAACTGCTCGTCGCGCAGCGCCAGCACGTTCAGTTCACAATTCCCCTGCGTTATCTCCCAGAGCCGGTTGTTCTTCCAACCTTTGGCCTCCAGTAGAATCAACCGGTTGACAACTGCGTGACTCACAAGAACCACGCACCCTTCCGGATAACAATTGCCAATCTCGAAAAGCGCAGCCACGGCGCGAGAGCGCACTTCGTGCAGCCTTTCCCCGCCGGGGATACATGTCTCGTGTGGGCGCGTGTTCCACATGTTCAACAGTTTCAGCCAACGGGAGCGCACTTCGCAAAGCCGTAAACCCTGCCATACCCCGTAGTTGATATCGATCAGACCGCGATGGACTTGAACCGGAAGGCGCAACACCCGCGCAATAACTTCAGCGGTCTGCCGGGCGCGAACTAAAGGACTGCTGAAGACCGCGTCCACGGTGTGCTGTCCGGTAATCCACAACGCCGTGGCCTCGGCCTGAGACTTACCGATACTATCCAGCTGCACGTCGACCCGACCACGAAACCAGGGTTCGTCGCTCGCTTGCGTACAGCCATGGCGTATCAGGAAAAACCGCGTCACACACGCTCTCCAAACGTCACAGACGATTCCCGCAATTCACACAGAGATCAGCGTGAGCATCATTCAGGAAACCGCAGCGCCCGCATGCAATAGGTTGGCCTTCTGCCAGAGGGGCCTGACAGGCCTTGCAATTCGATTCTCCCACGGCATTGGGGGTTCCACAATAGGGGCAAACCACGTGCTGCAGCTGCGCCGCAGCGCCGACGCCGGCGCCAGCGCCCCGGCAATACGCTTCGACGGCTTGCCAGATTTCGTCGCGCAGGTTCAAACTCCGCACGTTGCGGGCAATATCATCCAGTTCATTCAACAGATTCCAGGGGTTGAGCAACGTCATCAACCCGGTTCGCGCCAGGTCCGCAGCAACGCCGAACCATTGCTGCTCTGCCATAGAGGCTACAACCCCCGTCTTGGAAGGCGTGATGTGCAGAGTAACCGCAGTGCTAGGATCGCCGTGTTCGCGTTTTCGAGACTGCACCTGAACGACGGCGCGCCCTTGCTGGCTCCGCATCCACTGCGCCCGCGTATCCCCTTCATTGAACTGCACCACCAAAGCGCGCGCCATGTCCTCCGGATCGACTTTTCCGTGATAAGCTCGTTGTTCCATCTCCGACTTCACCATCGATTCATTCTCCTTTTCTCAAGTGCCGCCGCCATTCCCGTCCCAAGTGCAAACTGACCCTCCCGGGAAACTTCGGTTTCCGACCAGCTACGAGAATCGAGAACACCACGGCAGCGCTCAACCTGCCGCCGGCGGAAGCCAAAAACAAGGGACGATAGCCGAACGTCTCGGCAATCCAGCCCCCAAGCGCCGCGCCCGCGGCCATCCCCAGACCTACAATGGCCTGGTAGAGTGCGACGAATCTCGGTCTATCCGCGTCCGGCGTCATATCGAGAAGCAAACTGAACGAAGCCAGATTGTAGCCGGCCCACGCGAAGCCGCTGATAATCTGTACCGGAAAAGCCTGCCAGGGCTGTTGGATAAAGCCCCAAATGCCGGGAACCAACGGGATAACAAAGCCGGTGACCCGCTGGACCCACTGCGCCCCTTTGCGATCGGTCAACAGACCGAAAAGCCGTTGCCCCGGCAACGCGGCGAGCGTCGCCGCCGCACTGACGGCGCCCACTAACGACGACGAAGCGCCGGTTTCGCTGACAAGATACACAATGAAAAAGGGGCCGGCAATTTGCACAGCCATGTTCCATAACAGCGCCGCACCACAATAGCCAAGAAAACGCCGATTGCCACGCACGACCTGCAACAACGGACGCGCGTTCCGGCTGTCAGCGCCCCCCAGGCCCAACGCGGGCTCCTGAAGACGTGAAAAAGCATACAGCGACCCGAAACCCGCCAGAGCAGAGAGCGCCAACGCCAGCTGATACCCGGCCGGAATCGAGATACGGTCCATGAGCTGCCCGACAGTCAGAAGCGCCAAGAATCCCGCCAGGCCCATGACGATGTTGCGGGTGCTGAAATACCTTCCGCGCCACCGAACCGGCACAATGCCGCCCAGCATCGTCGTCCAGGCAGGATTGAACAGGTGCGTGAGAAAAGCGCGGCTCACCACAAGCGTGATGGCCAGGATGACGGCAGCGCGGACCTGACCGGTCAAGAAAGGAACGCCGGCCAACGCCAGGAGCGCCAGACGAGCTCCCAACGCCGGAACAATCACCAACGGCTTGAAACGGCGCGCCGTACCCGCCAGGCGTCCCCCTGGAATCATGGCGAGAGGCATCGCCAAATTGGCCAGGGAGCTCAACGCACCGATCTGGGCTTTGGTGGCTCCCAAGGCCAGCAAATAGAGAGACTGATAGGTGTTAAGGAGCGCATCGCTGATACTGGCCAGCAGACCATCCAACGTCAACCAACGCAGCGTACGGCGTTCCGACCGGGGCAACTGAGTGACCCAACGCCCACCCGCAGCCACAAGACTCAGACGCCGGTATGCGCGAGTCAGGGGCACAGTAATCCACCCGAGACGCGGACGTCCCAACAACCAACGGCCCCCCAACTTCATCCGAGCTGTACGTAATCCTCGGCGGGAAGCACGAAAACCGTTGCTTTATGCTGACCGGGATCGGGTTTCTCGCACGCTTCCGAGATCAGGCCGAAAACGCGTTCGACAGCCTCATCCTCGACACCGATCAACAACGTAACATTGCCATGGCGCAGGAATCCACCGGTGCTGGCAATACGCGTCACCCGAAACTGTTGTTCGACCAACACATCAGAAACAGCCAGCGCATCCACATCTTTGACAATGGCAATGATGAGTTTCATGGTATCACCTCACAATTGAAGGTAGCGCTCGACGGGCACGACAAAGACCGAAGCCCCACCGACGTGAGCCTCGATCATCATCGGGTATCCGGGGGCCATGCCCATCTCCACCCCCATCGGCATATAACGGGTAAGCCGGGGACAAGCAGCCCGAATCAATGAGAAAAAGTCCTGGAGTCTGTGCTCCGAGGTCCCCACCAGCAACGTTACCAGCGAGTCATGCAGGAATCCTCCCACAGCGTCCAGAATTGTCGTGTGAAACCCTTCGCTGTTCAACAGTTGGACCAACCCCTTGGCTTGACTGCCATCCACAATAGTGATTGCCAGCCGATTCACCAACTTCGGTTCCATGCCTGCCTCCATTTCCGCAGTCACCTCAGACGACGTTACCCACCGGACCCTACCATACGCAACTTTGTGGATAGAACCCGCTCAGGTTTGCGCAACTCACTTACCTTGATTATAATCGGTTTGACCGATTGGAAAAGCGCACAAGAATCCACAGGCCGTCCTTTCGCCGTCGAAAAGACGTTCCCGGAAATCCGCCGGTCTTGTGCCATTTTAGAAAGCGAAACAGGCAAGAAATTGAATACCAGAGAAACACCGGAAGCAAATCCTTATCCCTTGGAAGAGCCCCGCGACATTCACGCGGGCGACATTGTGCTCCTGTCAGGCAACGACCGGCACGAGTTCCTGATCGCGATGACGCCGGGCGCGCAGTTCCAAACCCATCGCGGCATTCTGGAACATGATGACCTGATCGGACGCCCATGGGGGAGTACGGTGCACACGCACCTCGGATATACCTACATGCTGCTTCCCCCTTCACTGGAACAGCTGGTGCGTAGTATCCGTCGTTCTACACAAATCGTCTATCCCAAAGAAATCGGCTACCTGCTGATGAAAATGAATATCGGACCGGGAACCCGGGTTATCGAGGCCGGGACCGGCAGCGGGGGCTTGACGCTGGCCCTCGCGCGCATGGTGATGCCCCACGGTCACGTTACCTCGTATGAGCAGCGCGAACAGATGCAGGCCCTGGCGCAGAAAAATCTCGCCCAGGTAGGTCTGGCAAAGTATGTGAGCTTCAAACTTCGCGATATTGCCGAAGGGTTCGATGAACGCTACGTCGATGCGGTGTTCCTGGACGTGCGCGAACCCTGGCGCTATCTCGAGCACACACATGCAGCGCTCAAGGGCGGGGGATTCTTCGGAGCCCTGGCGCCAACGACCAACCAGGTCACGCTGCTGTTGAGCGCCCTGGCCGAACAGCCTTTCGGATTCATACAGGTCGAGGAGCTGTTGCTGCGTGAATACAAGACCGTGGCAGCGCGGCTCCGCCCGGAAGATCGCATGGTGGCCCATACAGGCTACCTGATCTTCGCACGGGCTTTGTTGAACGAGGATACCGAGTAACGTATGCGTCACGCAATGCGCGCGCTCACCGGAATAGGATGCATCGCTTTCCTGTTGGCAGCCTGTGCTCCCACGCCAACCCCGGTCCCCCTCTTATCTACGGCGACCAGCCCCACACCACAGGCTGTGAGCGTGACGCCAGATCCGGCGCCGGCGTCGCCTATGGCGCCGGCGTCAACACCGCTGCCGGAAGCCATCCGCATTACCGTCTGGCACGATTGGCCCGGCGTCTACGAAACGGTCTACGAAGATTTGGTCGCAGTGTTCAACGAGAATCACACGGATATCCGCATCGAGCTGATGAAAATCGAACAGCTGGCCGCCGCGCTCGATTCTGAGCTGCCGCCCGGTGAAGGCCCTGATATCCTACGCTGGTCGGCAGAACAGATTGGCATGAATGCCACGTTGGAAACAATCGTTCCTCTGGATGACTATTTCAACCAGGACTACCTGGAAGCCGCTTTCGAGCCGGCCCCGGCCGCCGCGATGATATGGAATGATCGTATTTGGGGCATTCCGGAAACCCAGGACGGTATCGCCTTCATTTACAACAAGGCCCTGTTGGATGAAGAGGCGCTGCCTGCCCCCGATGATTTTGTGGATTTGCTCGACAGGGCGCGCAAGTTCCGCGACGCCAACCCCGGAAAATACTACCTTTGCAACCAGGGTTTAGGGAGATCAGATGCTTACCACGTAGCCCCAATCTATTTCTCGCACGATTTGCGCAACTATGGCGGGTATGTGGATGATGTGGGGAACGTCTACCTGGATACCCCGGAGGCGCAAGCGGCGGCAGAATGGATTCGCGCCTTCAGCGAGGTAAGTCCTGCCGAGACCAGCCCTGAGGTCTGTCAGGCCATGTTCATCAACGGGCAAGTTGCGATCTGGTGGACCAGCTCACGCGCGATTCGAGCTTTGAAAGATGCCGGGATTGACTACGGTATTGCCCCCATGGGCAGCCCCTATGTCGACGTCACACTCTTCATGGCCACCCCCCTGGCCCTGGAACGCGGTCATATGGATGCCGTGTTGGAGGTTATGGAGTACCTGGGAAGCGCTCGCGTCCAGAAACACCTCAGCCTGGTTGCCGGTACGATTCCGGCAAACAGCGCAGCCCTATACGCACAGGAAATTCAAATGCTCGAAATCGTCGCGCCTTTTGGGGCAGCCTTGTATGCCGGCGTCCCGGCGCCCAATCACCCGTTTGCAACTTGCCAATGGGGGCCGGTGGGGAACGCCACGACTGCTATCTGGTGGGGCGCAAAGTCCCCCGATGCCGCACTGGCCGACGCGCAATCGGCCATCGAGGAGTGCATCGCGGCGCGGAAAAAGTAGGTTATCCCCGTTTTGAAACGCACGCTTTGACATACCCCTCAAAGATGTTATGATGAGCGCCGTAAACCTCATAAAGGTGAATACATGGAGAGCCTGCGGGCGCAAAAACCCATCTACAAATATTTGATCGCCATCATCCTGGCGACGATTCCGTTCTACTGTTTGGGGTTTGTGGCGCTGAGCCTACGTTCCGTGCCTGAGCCCAGCCCCACCACGGAGACGCCGACGCCCCGCGCGACGGCGGCGCCGACCGATACCCCCTTTGTAACCGGTCCAGACGCCCCAACGCCCCGCGCCTTGCCGCCTACGCCCACCCAGTGGTTTCCGCCGACCTTTACACCGACGCCCACATGGACGCCCACGCCCAGTATGACGCCCACTCCCACCTGGACTCCCACGGCGACGGATACGGCCACAGCGACGACCACCCAAACGCCTACACCGACGCCGACCTTGACGCCCACCCTGACGCCGACCTTAACCGCGACGCCTACCCTGACGCCAACCTTGACCCTCACGCCGACTGCAACGTTGGCCCCCACGGTCACGACAACGCCAACGGTAACGTTGACGCCGACGCCCACCCTGACGCCGACGACAGTCATTACACCATGAGACACAATCCAAGGCGCCGACCTCCCCAGTGAGGCGGTCGTGAACACCCAAACGCGATTCCACTGCCGAGGCAAACGGGTGCGCGATCCTTCGTTTTTCACATTCCAGCGACAAGCGCTGGTACATTCCACACAGAAGGGAGTACATTGGAAACACTGGCACTTCTCACAAAACTGAGCGAAGCCCTGGGACCTCCGAGCTGGGAGCATGAGGTACGCACCCTTGTTCAAGCCGAGTGGGAATCCCTGGTCGATGACATGCGTACAGACGCCATGGGAAACCTGATCGGACTCAAACGCGGGAGCGGCCCCGCGCCGCGCCGCTCCTTGATGCTGGCAGCCCACATAGACGAAATCGGTCTGATCGTCACATCGATCAAGGAAGGCTTCCTGCACATCGCCCCTATCGGGGGCGCAGACCGCCGGGTGCTCTTGGGATTGGAGGTCGTCGTTCACGGTCACAAGCCCCTCCGTGGCATCATCGGAACCCGGCCGCCGCACGTGCTTTCGGACCAGGAACGCAAAGAGACCGTCCCCTGGGAGAAACTCTTCGTCGATGTGGGTCTGCCCCAGGAACACGTTGCGGACCTGGTACCTGTAGGCAGTCCGGTTTCGATCTATCGCCAGGTAAGCACCTTGAGGCACAATCTTGTCGCCGGGAAAGCCCTGGACAACCGGGCTTCTGTAGCCGCGCTGACGCTGGCGCTGGAAAGCCTGCAGAGCCGCAAGCACGCGTGGGATATTTACGCGGTCGCTACCGTTCAGGAGGAGCTGGGGACAAAAGGAGCGGTCACAAGCGCCTTCGGCATCGACCCCGATCTGGCCATCGCGCTTGACGTCACCTTCGGCAAACAGGCCAACGACAGCAAACCGGGAGCCTTCGAGCTGAACAAAGGCCCCACCATCGGCGTCGGCCCTAACTTCCATCCCCAAATTGTGAGCCGTTTACGCGAGCAGGCCGAAGCGCAGGAGATCCCCGTCCAGATTGAACCCCTGCCCGGGTCCAGCGGCACCGACGCCTGGAGCATCCAGGTTGCCCGCGAAGGCATTCCCTGCGGCCTGCTTTCCATTCCGGTGCGTTACATGCACCAGCCCGTAGAGACGCTGGCATTGCCGGATGTCGAACGGACGGCCCGTTTGCTGGCCGCTTTCATGGCCGGCCTGGAACCGGAATTCATGCCGCGCTGGGAGGATGAGCTATGAGTAACGAGACCTACATCGAAATCCTGAAAGCCCTCTCCGACGCCCCGGGAACCTCAGGAGACGAAATCGAGGTACGTCGCAGGGTGCGCCCCTACCTGGAAGGCCACGTCGACGCGCTGCACGTCGATCACATGGGGAATCTGGTCACGCTGAAGAAGGGAACCGGCGCGAACCCGCTGCGGGTGTTAGTCACAGCCCATACCGATGAAGTCGGCTTCATGGTCATGGACCACACCGGAGACGGCGATCTCAAAATCGACACCGTCGGGGGCATCGATCCCCGATTGGCGCCGGGCCTGGAAGTCCGCGTGGGCAGCGAAGGGCTCCCAGGTGTGATTGGCCTCGAAGCCATCCACCGCGCGAAATCCATTGACGCCGTCACCCCTTTCGCAAACCTAACCGTGGATATTGGCGCCAGTAGCAAAGAAGAAGCCGCCAAACTGGCCCCCATCGGCACACGGATCACATTCGCTACCAGAGCGCAGCAGTTGGGCAACCTCATCGCAGGAAAAGCCTTCGACGATCGCGCCGGGTGCACGGTGTTGACGGCGCTGCTCATGGGGCCGCCGTTCCCCTGCGACCTTTACGGCGTCTATACGGTGCAGGAAGAAGTCGGACTGCGCGGCGCTCGGGTCGCCGGTTATGCGACGGCGCCAGATGCCGCCTTCGCGCTAGAGGGCACCATCGCGGACGACCTGCCGAAAGACGAAGACGTCAGCCCAACCTCGGTACTTGGCAAGGGACCGGTCATCACCGTGATGGACCGGTCCTACGTGGCGGCGACGAGCCTTCTCAAACACGTGGTGCAGACTGCGCAACACGAGATGATTCCTTTCCAGTTCAAGCAGCCGGGCATTGGCGGCACAGATGCCGGAGCCATCCATTTCACCCGGGGCGGCGTCCCCTCCATCACGATAGCCGTCCCCTGCCGTTACATTCACGGGCCGATCGCGCTGCTCAACCCGCAGGATTTGGCGCACACCATCGCACTGCTGCGCGCAGCACTCGAAGGCCTGACGCCCGAAATCTTGCACCTGGCATGAGATTTCATGCAGGGTGAACCATGGCATTTTCACGCGTAAGCGACAAGGAGCATATTGTGAATCTGGAACTATTGCAGAACTTGACCCAGGCTTTTGGTCCTTCAGGGTATGAGTCGGAAATCCGTGACGTGATTCGTCACGCGGTCACCCCCCTGGTCGATGAAGTGCGCGTCGATCCGCTGGGTAGCCTGGTGGCCATCAAGAAGGGCGCTGGTGGGGGCAAGCGCATTCTGTTGGCTGCTCACATGGACGAAATCGGCGTGATGGTCACCCACGTTGACAAGCAAGGGTACCTGCGTTTCACCCGCATGGGCGGCGTCAGTCCGCTGACCTGCATCGGAGGACGGGTGCGCTTCGCGAATGGCACACTAGGCGTGATCTACGTCGAACACCGGGAGGATCGCTCCAAGCCCCCCACCCTTGACCAGCTGTTCATCGACGTAGGCGCTACTGGCCCTGACGACGCGCCGGTAGGCGTTGGGGAAACCGGTGTCTTCGCGCGGCCTTTGGAGTTGCAGGGAGATCGCCTCATTTCCAAGACACTGGATGACCGTATCGGATGCTACGTGCTTATTTCCATGCTCAAGGAACTCCCGCCCGTGAAACATGACCTCTTCTTCGTTTTCAGCGTGCAGGAGGAAATCACACTGTCCGGCGCTCGCACTGCGGCCTATACCATTGACCCTGACATGGCGATTGCTATCGACGTCACCTCTACAGGAGACACACCGAAGGCGCTTCCCATGGCAGTTTCTTTGGGAAAAGGCCCCGCCATCAAGGTGAAGGACGCGGGCATGGTATCACACCCAGAAGTCCGCCAGCTGTTGATCACAGCCGCACAGAAAGCCGGTGTTCCCTACCAGATGGAGATTCTGCAGGGAGGATCGACCGACGCCGCCGCAATGCAACTTGTCCGCGCGGGGGTACCCAGCGGCTGTGTGAGCATCCCCTGTCGCTACGTTCACAGTCCATCGGAAATGGTAGCCGCGCCGGATGTAGAACATACGGTTCAGTTGCTTTTGGAGGCAGTGCGCTCGGGTTGATATGGGCCAGACGGGTAACGCTGGAAGAGGGCGGCACTCGGCGAGCATTTCGGCGCCCAAGACAAAAACGGTTTGACAAAAGCAGCGATTGTATGCTATGATAGGGCGGCGGCTACCGGAGAATCGCCGTGATTCACAGAGGTAGCATGAGGCACAGCAAAGGTGGATTAGGAGGAGGGTTGGATAGTTTAGAGCTAGCGCGTCGAATCGCGGACGTCATCGTGGAGAAGCTGGGTGAGGATATACTTATCCTGGATCTGCAAAATCTTACGACTATAACCGATTTCTTCGTCATCTGTTCGGCCACCAACCGTAGGCAGCTCGACGCCCTGAGCAATGCGATACGGGAAACCCTCAAGAAGACTGAAGAGGCAACAGCGCCGTTGGGCGTCGAAGGCACACCCGACAGTGGTTGGATCCTGATGGACTATGGGGGCGTCATCGTTCACCTCTTCGACAACGACAGGCGCCGGTACTACCAGCTAGAGCAGCTGTGGGAAGCCGGACGCATCGTCGCGAGAATCCAATAGGGCGGGGACAGGACTGGCGGCGGCAACGGCCTGGGGCCGCGCACCCTGGGCCGTTTCTACGATAACGTAAGCACAAGCGACGCAACGGCCAGCCGGTTGAGGGGATGAATAGCCCCCCTTTGACACAAAGTGTAGTACAGGTATAATGCCGGTGATGAAGGGGGGGAAAAACCGAGCACCGTGGAGGCTGTGGCGCACCCATCTGCGCTGGATCGAGCCGGGCTTGGGTGTGAAACGCTGGCTGCTATTGATGGCCTTCGGCATCGCGCTCTTTAGTCTAAGCAGCGCCTCCCTGCTGCGGTCCATGTATCCCCTGCCTGCGTACTTTTACTATTTGACCTTGCAGTTCATCCCGCGCGGGATTCGCGTCGCGGTGTTTTTTCTAGCGGGCGCTTCGAGTCTCGTAGCCGGTATCTGGGGACTGAATCGCGCGTTGATCGCACCGCTGATCAACGACACAGATCGACCCTACGCGGAGCTGCTCTACGAGTACCGGCGCAAAGGAAAAGGCCCTCACATCGTCGTGTTAGGCGGTGGACACGGGCAAGCCGCCATTCTGAGAGGACTCAAGGCACATACCAAGAATCTCACCGCGATTGTGACCGTAGCGGATGACGGCGGCTCTTCAGGACGTCTGCGACGCGAGTTGGGCGTGTTGCCGCCGGGCGATTTCCGGAATTGCATTGCAGCCCTGGCCGACGATGAGTCCCTGGTGACGAGGCTGCTGCAATACCGGTTTCGCAGCAAAGCCGGGTTAGATGGGCACAGTTTTGGGAACCTTTACATCAGCGCCATGTCGGGGGTGACCGGCTCCTTCGAGTCTGCGCTCGAAGAATCAAGCCATGTATTGGCCGTGCAAGGCCGCGTGCTTCCCAGCACACTACAGGCTATAACGCTGGCAGCAGACGTGCAGATCGGCAACAAAACGCCGACCCGCATTCGAGGGGAATCCGAAATTCCAGCGACCAACGGGCGTATCATTCGGGTGCTGCTGGAACCTGATTCACCGCGAGCCTATCCGGGCGTCGTGCGCGCCATACTGGACGCAGACTTGATCATCGTGGGACCCGGCAGTCTATACACCAGTATCATGCCGAATCTTCTGGTGCCGGAGATTGCCCAGGCCCTGAGAGCGAGTCGCGCACCGAAGGTCTACGTTTGCAACATCGCCACCCAGCATGGGGAAACCGATGACTATACGGCGGAAGATCATTTACAGGCGCTGGAACGTCATCTGGGAACGGGGTTGTTCTCGGTGATCATTGTGAATGAGCAGGACTTCACGGTTGCCCCGCCGGCGAATTCCGGATGGGTGCTTCCCCAGGTCTTGCCCAGAGAAGGGGTGCGGGTCGTCAAAGCGAACCTGGGCAGCAAGAATGTTCCCTGGCAGCATGAGAGCGCAGCACTTGCCCGCACCGTCATCCGATTGTTGAAATGATTGGAGATAAGCGATTGGAGATTAACCCACAATGCGGGGATAGTCTCCAATCCCTGGCACCCAATCCAAGATCCAAGTCCATGAAAGGAGCATAGTATGAGTAAGAAAATCGCGATTAACGGTTTCGGACGCATCGGACG
>JAFGNR010000279.1 GCA_016926915.1 Anaerolineae bacterium | reverse complement strand
TGCCGTCGTTCGTCTTCGTCGCCATTCTGAACCCGCTGATCCCCAAACTGCGCCAATCCAAGTGGGCCTCGGCGTTCCTGGACGCCGTCAACATCAGCGCGGTCGGCATCATGATCGCCGTGGTGTTCCGTCTGGGGCAGAGCACGCTGGTCGACTGGCGCGCCTGGGTCATCGCCGCGCTCAGCGCCGGGCTGGTCTTCGGATTGAAGAAGGTCAACACCGTGTGGATCGTGTTGGGAAGCGCCCTGGCAGGATACCTGCTGCTGCTGATTTGAAAGACGATTTCGGACGAGCTCAGGCCTCCTCTTGCCGCTCGAATGCCTGCCGCACAGGTAGCAGGCCCAGCAGGTTGCGGCGTGGCAGGGGCGCGCCCTCCACGTCGACGATAGAACGGGGCGGGTCGCGACGCTGCGTCAACAGCGAGACCACGATCATCGCGACGACGGAGAACAGGAAAGCCGGCGTCGAACCGATATAGGCCGCGTCCCACAATGCCGTCTCCACGTCCCCGGCGCACGCCGCCAGCGTTGCCGGGTAGTATGCGGCCAGGGCAACGAGCCACGAGGCGAAGCCGCCAAAGAACCCGGCCAATGCACCGGTGTGATTGGCCTTCTTCCAATACATGCCCAGCACGAAGGGCGCGACCAGGCCCACCAGTAGAATGGACCAGGCGAAGATGGCCAGCTTGTAGATGGTCGCTGCAAAAAGCGCAACCAGGAGGCTGATAGCGCCAATCGCGACCACCATCCACCGCGTCCAACGCAGACGCGTGCGTTCGTCGAGATTGTCCCGAAAATAGGGCAGGATATTCTCAGTGACGAGGGAGGCGCCTGCCAGGATCGAGCTATCCGAGGTGCTCATCAGCGCGGAAGCCAGGGCCGCGACGAAAACCGCGGTCAACAGGGGCGGCAAAAAATCCGTTGCCGCCGTGAGCAACAGGAACTCGGCGTTTTCCGGGGCGATGTCCGGATTCAGTGCGAACATCCCCAATCCGATCAAGGGGGAGAGAATGCCGAATACACCGTACAGAATCCCCGCCAGGTAGGTCCCATGCACTGCCACGGCCTCATTGCGCCCGGACATGGAACGCTGCATAAGGTCCTGGGCCGGGAGGCTTCCCAACCCGACCGCCATCCAGGCCGCCAACCAATAGAACCAGCCCATGTGCCCGGTGTATCCTAGATAGCCCTCGCCTTGCAGCGGCAGGATATTGAACGGCTTGGACACAAACTGCGCGCCCGCCCCAGTGATGAAGCCTTGCCATCCGCCGAGCGCCCGGACGACCGCAATAAAGATCAACGTGATACCGCCCGCGCTGAAGAACATCTGCATGAAGTCGAGAAGCGTATCGGCCCACAAGCCGCCCATCGTGGTGTAAACGGTTACTACCGTCGCCACCACGATCATGCCCACCGCCGCCGGCCATCCTAACAACATGTGAACGATGGTCCCGCCGGCGACAATCTGCGCCGCCGTCCATCCGAAATAGGCAATCAACTGGGCCGCCGATCCCAGGAGTGTGAGCGCCTTGCCGTAGCGTTGTTCGAAGAAGTCCATAGCCGTCAGATAGCGCGCCCGGCGCATCAACCGGATGAAGAGAAAGCCGGATAGCGCCAGGCACAGCACGGCCCCAAAGGGATCGAAAACGACGCCCTGGAATCCCCACTGATAAGCCGAAGCACTGGCGCCCATCAGCGTCTCCGCCGCAAACCAGGTCGCCATGATCGAAGCGCCCGCCAGCCAGATCGGCAGCCGCCGCCCTGCCACGACGTAATCCGTCGCCGTTTCGACCTTGCGCGAAGCATAATACCCAATCGCCAGACGAATCAAAAAGAAAATGCCGATACCGCCGAGTACCAGCCCGGCGTGATCATAGGTGCCGAAATCCATTGCTCCCTCCCAGGGCGTGCGCCCCCTAAACACAAAAGCTCATGGCTCTCGACCGCAGCGAATCGAAAGCCATGAGCCGGAACTATGTTCAGCATGGACATACACAGGTCGCAGACAGCTACCATGACGCTGCCGAATTGCGGCCGGTACATTCCAAATCCCTTTACGCTGTCACCCTCGCGGTTGCTGTTGGGTGATACAGTGAACGTTGCCTCCGCCCAGGAGGATTTCCCGCGCCGGGATGCCGACGACTTTGCGCTCCGGGAACAAGGCCTGGAGCTGTGCAAGCGCGGGCACATCGTGTGGATCGTCGAACGTGGGCGCGATGACGCCGCCGTTGGTAATCAGGAAATTGATGTAGGAAGCCGCCATGCGATCTCCGGCCTCGCGGGGCAGCGTGCCATCAACGGAATCCACGCCGCCGGCCTCCGCCTCCGTGATCATCACCGGATTCGGCTGGTGCAGCTTGTACACATCTAGCCGGCAGCCCCGCGCATCAGTCGCAGCCCGAAGAATTTCGTAGTTCTCGGCCGAAATCTCGTATTGCGGATCGTCGCGATCCGCAGTCCAGGAGAGCGCGACGACGCCCGGACGGACGAAACAGCAGATATTATCGATGTGACCGCTGGTCTCGTCGTTATAGACGCCGCGATTGAGCCAGATGATCGTCTCGACATTGAGGTAGGCCCGCAGCAGCGCCTCGATTTC
>JAFGNR010000278.1 GCA_016926915.1 Anaerolineae bacterium | reverse complement strand
TAGAAAGCCAAAAACTTGACACGCGTGCAATTCCATGCGATAATTCATAGTAACGGCGTTGATGGAGACGAGTAGCCGTGGCAAAGCGTCTCAGCGAGTTCGGGAAGGTGGGAGCCGAACGATGCCCGCCACAGCGAAAATCCCTCCGGAGCCGCCGGCTGAACAGGAAGGCTGTCAGGTCGTCGCAGGACTAAGCGCCAGGCGACGAGGATGCCAACGCTAATTAAGCCGGGCCGGCAGCCCTCCGTTATCGGGGCCTCCCATCGCCGCGAGGCCGTGGGAAAGGAGAGGACCTGCCATGCAGGTCAATCAGGGTGGTACCGCGAGAGCCGGCGCTCCCGTCCCTGTGGGGATGGGAGCGTTTTTGTGTCAGGTACATTTCGCAGTCATGATTGAAGTCGTTCTTTGGAGCAAAAAGCGACTGAAGTCGCTACGATGAACCCAACCACAGGCATGAGAAGGAGGAAAAGAAAAGATGTTCAAACCGGTGTCTACGTCGGTCGATTTCATAGCGCAAGAACACGAGATCCTCGAGTTCTGGAAAGCGACGCAGGCTTTCGAGACGCTGCGGGCATTGCGGGTGCAGGGGCCGCGCTGGCCTTTTATCGACGGCCCGATTACGGCCAACAATCCCATGGGGGTACACCATGCCTGGGGCCGCTCGTACAAAGATCTCTGGCATCGCTTCTGGGCCATGCGGGGATACCAGACCCGCTACCAGAATGGCTTCGACTGCCAGGGGCTATGGGTCGAAGTGGAAGTCGAAAAGGAGAAGGGACTCCACGCCAAGCGCGACATCGAGGAGTATGGCCTTGCCAGGTTCGTTATCGATTGCAAAGCCCGCGTGTTGCGCCAGGCCGCCCGGCAAACGGAGCAATCCATCCGGCTGGGCTACTGGATGGATTGGAACGACCCTGACCGCCTGCGACTCCTGGCCGACGCGCTCGAGACGGACCCCAGGCAGATGCTCACCTTCCAGGGGGGCGAGAAACCAGTCAGCGGCGCAGCCGAGGAATTGGTGGGCCGTCTCGGCATGCCCGAAATCGGCGGTTCCTACTTCACGTTCGCCACGGAGAACAATTACACGATCTGGACCTTTCTCAAAAAAGTCTGGAAAAAGGGGTGGATCTACCGGGGGCACGACGTGATGCCCTGGTGCCCGCGCTGCGCCACCGCATTGAGCCAGCACGAAATCGTCACCGATGGCTACCAGGAACTCACACACGAGGCGCCGGTAGTCCGGTTCCCCCTGCGCGGGCGCGACAAGGAAGCCCTGCTCGTCTGGACCACCACGCCCTGGACCCTGACCAGCAATGTCGCCGCGGCCGTAGGACCCGACCTGACCTACGTCAAACTCAAGGCCAATGACGGTTGGACCTACTATCTGGCCAAAGGCGCCGTCAAAACCGTCATCAAGGGCAAGTTCGAGGTTCTGGAAGAGCTCCAGGGTGCGGACATGGTAGGCTGGGCCTACGACGGGCCGTTCGATGAGTTGCCGGCCATCCAGGCAATGAACGCGCCGGCGCACCACAAAATCATCCCCTGGGAAGAAGTGGGCGAGGAAGAGGGTACCGGCATCGTGCACATCGCGCCGGGATGCGGCGCCGAGGACTTCGGGCTGGGCAAGACGTTCGAGCTCCCGGCTCCGGCCCCGTTGACCGACGAGGGGATCTTTGTGGACGGGTTCGGCTGGTTGACGGGCATGGACGTTCACGACACGGCTCCCCCCATCTTCCACAACCTCAAAGACAAGGGGCTGTTCTACCGGGTCGATGACTACACCCACCGGTATCCCATCTGTTGGCGCTGCAAGACGCCCCTGGTCTTCCGGCTGGTCGACGAGTGGTTCATCGATATGGGCGTGCTCTACGACAAACCCCGCGAAGAGGTCACGGAGGAAGAGAAAGCCGCCAGCCTGCGGTACCAGATCATGGACGTGGTCGACCAGATCCAATGGATTCCCGAGTTCGGCTACGATCGTGAGATGGACTGGCTGCGCAACATGCACGACTGGATGATTTCGAAGAAGCGTTACTGGGGCCTGGCGCTGCCGATCTGGGAATGCGACAACCCGGACTGCGACCATTTCGAGATCATCGGAGATGGGGACGAATTGCGTGAACGGGCCGTAGAGGGGTGGGAGATCTTTGAAGGTCACACCCCGCACCGTCCCTACGTCGATGCCGTCAAGATTGCCTGCCCCAAATGCAGCAGCGCCATGACGCGCATTCCGGACGTCGGCAATCCCTGGTTGGATGCCGGTTCTGTTACCTATTCCACCACGCAATACCGGCGCAACCGCGATTTCTGGGAGAAGTGGACGCCCGCCGAGTGGATCAGCGAGTCGTTCCCGGGGCAGTTCCGCAACTGGTTCTACAGCCTGATCACCATGAGCACCGTCTTCGAGAACCTGCCGCCGACGAAGGTCGTCCACGGCTATTCATTGCTCTATGCCGAGGATGGCCGGCCCATGCACAAATCATCGGGCAACGCGATCTGGTTCGATGAGGCTGCCGAGAAAATGGGCGTCGATACCATGCGCTGGATGTACATGAACCAGAAACTCGACCAGAACCTGCTCTTCGGTTATAGCAAGGCCGACGAGACCCGGCGCCGGTTCGTCATTCCCCTGTGGAACGTTTACGCATTCTTCGTTACCTATGCCACGATCGATGGGTGGACGCCGCCCCAGGAGCTGTTAGATAACCCGGCGACCCTCGAAGAGGGCCAGCCCGAGGTATGGGCTCCGTGGACCGGGGCTGCAAGCCCCTCGGTACTGGATCACTGGATCATGGCGCGACTACGGCAGACGGTGGACGATATCACCAAGGGACTGGAAGCATATATCCCGTTAGAGGTCGCGCAGCCGGCCGAAGCCTTCCTCGACGATCTGAGCAACTGGTACGTGCGCCGCAGTCGTCGCCGGTTCTGGGCAGCGCGCGGCGAAGATAGAAGCACCGACGCCGACAAAGAGGCCGCTTACCAGACGCTCTACACGGTTCTGCTCACCTTCGCCAAGTTGTTGGCGCCGATGTTGCCCTTCATGACCGAAGCGATGTACCAGAACCTAGTGCGGACCGTCGACGACAACGCGCCGGAGAGCATCCACCATTGCCTGTGGCCCACCGCCGAACCGTTGACGGCCACGGAGAAGACCCTGGTCGACACCATGGCGGCGGTGCGCCAGGCCGCCACGCTGGGGCACTCCGTACGGGCCGCCGCCAATCTGAAAGTGCGCCAGCCCCTGGCCCGCGCCCTGATCGCCGCCGACCCCCGCCGGCGCACGGAGCTGCGCACCATGCTCGACCTGCTGGCCGATGAACTCAACGTCAAGGAAGTGGCGTTCGTGGAAGAGGAAGGCGAGCTGGTCAATTACCAGCTGCTGCCGGTGAACCGGGTGTTGGGACCCCGGTTCGGCAAGCGCTTCCCCCTGGTGCGCAAGGCGCTGAACGCGCTCGCCGCCGCCAGGGCCGTCGCGGAATTGCACGGTGGGAAGACACTCAATCTAACGCTGGCAGATGGCACAGAGGCAACCCTGGCCCCCGAAGACGTCCTCGTGCAGACCCAGGCCCGCGAGGGGTTCGGGGTCGCCGGCGAAGGCGGCCTCGTGGTCGCGCTCGATACCGCGCTGACCCCCGCGTTGGAACAGGAAGGGCTGGCCCGCGAGGCAATCCGCCGGGTTCAGGAGCTGCGCAAGCAGGCCGACTACGATCTCACCGACCGCATCACGGTTCAGTATCGCGCAGGCGACGACCTGGCAGCCGCCATTGAGGCGCACCGCGCGCTGATTCTCTCCGAAGTGTTGGCCGACGCCCTCATAGCCGTCCCGGCGCCGGAGGGAGATCAAGTGCTGGAGGATAGGGTCGAGGGAGAACCCCTGGTCGTCGCGGTGAAGCGTAACGCCTGAACGGTTGGGGCCGGAACCGGCCCCAACCGATTTTCTATTGACGGCTCGCTATTCGCACACTCGCCATCCTCAAGGCTGAATCACCAAGGCGGCATCGTCCCAGTACGCATCATTGTTACTGGTGCCCCACTTCAGCGAATCGAACCGCGCGAAGACCGTCACGGCGCCCTCTGCACCGATGAACGTCTCGACCGGCCCGACTTGCCCGTAGACATCCTGGAGATAAACGTCGTCGCTCCATACAATATCGGCAGACCAGGGATCCAGCCCGCCATGGGGATCAATGCCGACTGTGAAGGTTGCTGCGTAAGGATCGCCGCAGGAGTAGCCCGGCGGCTGGTGGTTCGGATCGTTGCACGTCCAGGAATGCGCATAGATGGAAAAGGATGCCTGGGCGCCGGCAGGAAGATCGGCGACGCGCTGGTAGAATCCGCCCTGATACTTGCCCCAACGGTACATCATCACAGCCCAATCGCCGCTGCGAATACGGGCAGGCGGCCCGATGTAAGGGCCGCTGTTGGGAATAATGCGCACGATTTCCGGTTGGCCCAACTCCTGAATCGGGTCCACCGTCCACCAGGCGGTCCATTCGATCGGCACCGGCATGGCGGCGTAATCGCCGTAGTGCGTGCGATGCCAGTGCTCGCCGCCGTAGTTGATGCCCTCGAAGCCGGGATTCAACAGGCGATCCTCGATGGACAGCGCGGGATTGTAGTTCCAGGCCCGATTGTTGGTCAGATCCGGGTCGAGCGCAGCTGCTGGCGTGACCACGACCGTGTTCTGCAATGTCCCCGTGAAGGCGGCATCCACCGTTCCCACGATGGTCAACGTCGCGACCTCCCCCGCCGCCAGATCGAGACCCTCCCACAGGCCGGCCGCCGCATCATAGGTTCCCACGGTGGTCGTATATGTGACGCTGAGAATCTGCACGGGCAAGGCTTCGGTCGCCGTGATGGCCGTCGCCGGGTCGGGTCCCAGGTTGGTCAGTGTGATGGTGTACGTAATGGGGCTTCCGGCAACGTAAGGATTGGGGAAGCTCGCCTTAGCCACCGCCACATCGACCGGTAGACGTCCTCGCTGAACCATCGGAAGATAGACATAGGTGTCGTATATAACGTCGGCCAAAGTCGCGGCGCCCACAGCCGCCAGCATGAAACTCAAGATAGCCAACCCCATGACCAACCCAATGCGCCAGGAAATCGTCCTACGTAAACGCACGCTACACCTCCACAGATCCACGCGAATACAGTCACATTTAATCCACTTCCGGGCGCATCGCAGATTCAGCCCCCGGAACCGGCAAAACGGGAAACACCAGATTGTGAGCTAACCAGAAATTGAAGCCAACAGTGCATGACTCGTCCATTATAAAGAACGGAGGGTGCGTTGTCAATCCAAACGCGCGCCCGCAAGTGCGCCCGACCTGCTTTATGGTACAATCTCAGAGAAACTGAGCTTTGCAAGGAGAAACATTATGCGTCGCTTGATGGTCACCGGTGGGGCCGGGTTTATCGGTTCCAACTTTGTGCGATATATGCTGGAGAAGTA
>JAFGNR010000277.1 GCA_016926915.1 Anaerolineae bacterium | reverse complement strand
GCCTATAACGTTACCATCACCCCGGGGAACCTCCCAGAAGACGCAGAACGCGAACGCGCGGTGCTGCAACGGTTAGCCCAGATGATCGATGTTCCCTACAGCGCCGTGGAGCGCGAGGAACCTTACCAGCCGGAACTCTGGACCGTCGGGCGCACTCAATTTCCACCATTCGGCGCCGAACCTGAGCCGGGCCTCATCGAACAGATCGATGCCGTACGCTACAACGATCCCTATGCGCCGCTGATCGTCGCGGAGAATATCGACCGGGAGCTGGCCCTGCTCATTGCGCAAGAAGGCAGCGTCACCATGCCCGGCGTCGGGGTCCAGATTATCCCACGACGAAGCTACCCCTCGGGGGCGTTGACGTCACAGACCATCGGATTTCTCGGCAAGATTCCCCCGGAACAGGTCGAGGATTTCGAAGCGCAGGGATATGATCCCAACGTAGACCGTATTGGCTATGCCGGCGTCGAAGCCTCCATGGAGGAATACCTGCGCGGCGTTCCCGGACGCAAATACGTGGAGAAGGACTTCCTGGGGCAGGAGTTGCGCACCGTCGGCGAGGTGATCGACCCGGTGTCCGGCGACAACATCCATCTGACCCTTGATCTGGAGCTACAACAAGTGGCCGAAGAAGCCCTGCGCGCACAACTTGAGGCTACCAGTTCGCAACGCGGGGTTGTGATCGCCCTTGATCCCCGGGATGGACAGGTGCTGGCGATGGTCAGTCTTCCGACGTACGACAATAACTTCTTTGCAGAGGGTATCACCAGCCCGGAAGACTTCGAGAAATACCAGGCGCTGCTGGACGATCCGCACACCCCGCTGATCAACCATGCCATTGCCGATCTGGTGCCGCCAGGGTCGACATTCAAGATCATCCCGGCGACGGCCGGACTGCAAGAAGGCGTGATCAACGGCTACACAACCCTGGATTGTCCCGGACGCATTTTGCTTCCCAACAAACTCGCCCCCAATGACCCGGGAGCAGCACAACCCTTCTATTGCTGGATCTATTTGCAACATGGAGGCGGTCATGGACCTTTGACCGTCACCGGCGCGCTGGCGCAATCCTGCGATATTTTCTTCTACAAGTTGGGAGGAGGGTTTGAAGAATCCAAGTTCGAGGGATTGGGCGTCACACGATTGATCGCGTGGACCGAGCGCTTCGGCCTGGGAGATGTGACGGGCATCGACATTCCCGGTGAGCGCGCCGTTGCAGTATTCGATCCCAAGACGAAACGTGACCTCTACCAGGAAACCTGGACCACCGGCGACACCTATAACATGTCCATTGGGCAGGGGTTCTTGACGGTGACCCCTCTGCAAATGGCCAACGTCATGGCGGCGGCGGCCAACAATGGCATCGTCTATCAACCCAGACTGATTCACCACATCGTCAATCCCGAAGGAAACATGGTGGTACCCTTCCTACCAGAGGTGCTGTACGAATTGCCGGTCGACGACGCCGTGTGGCAGCTGATCCACGAAGGATTGGAAGGTGCGGTCTATGGCGGCACCGCCCCCAAAGCACAAGTTGAAGGCGTTCGCGTCGCCGGCAAAACAGGCACCGCCGAGTATTGCGACAACCTGGCCCAAGAGGCAGGACTCTGTCCGGTACCGGAGGGCGAGGTCCTGCCCACGCACGCCTGGTTCATGGCCTATGCTCCGGCAGAGGCGCCGGAAATCGTAGTCGTAGCCTGGGTCTACAACGGCGGCGAGGGCTCCACGGCTTCCGTGCCCATCGCGCAAGAAGTCCTGGACTTCTATTTCAAACGCGCCGCCGGTCAGCTCGAACCGGCAGAAACCTCAGAGGAAGTCGAAAATCCAGCCGCCCCGTGAGGGCATAGCGGGCAGGTCTTCCTCACGTTCACTTTTCACCCGTTCCGGCGCGCCGTTCGAGCAATCCCCGCACTCCGGTGATCAGGTAGAGCAACCCGCCCACCAGACCGGCCCCCGCCGTCACCGCGTAGGCCGACAGGGACATGGCCGCAGCCGGTACGGCAGCGATGCCCACGGAGCCAAAAAGCGGCTGGGCCACCCAATCGCGCACACCGAGGCCGCCAACCGATATCGGGACCAGCAGCGTGAGGGAAAGCAACGGCACCGTCACGAAATAGAACCCCATCCCCACAGCAATTCCCACAGCGCGCCCGCAGAGCCACGACACAGTGATATTGATGAGATTGAAGACCGTCGAGTAAGCCAACGCCGTCCAGATAGCCCGTGGGCCGCACCCGATCACTGCCGCGTAAATGCGCGCCGCAGCGCCCTCGCCGGTCAGAGAAAAGGGGCCGGGTAACCGCGCGCTCAGCCACGTGAGCAGCCGGCCATCCAGCACCAAGAATCCGGCGACCAGTCCACTCCCGCAAATCGCGATCACGACGGCAACCAACCAGGGCATCAAGTCGGGTGTAAACGGCAACACGAGAAGCCCCAGCGACATCAAGGAAAGGATACCCGTCAACCGATCTACCAGTACCGTGCCCGCCGCCGCCGCGCGCCCCTCGCCCTGAGCCAGTTCCAGGATGCGCACGACATCCCCGCCAAAGCCGGTGGGAAGAAATGCATTAAAGAATCCCCCCACCAGGTAAAGGTAAAGCAAGCGGCCCAATGGAGGATGTAGACCGAGACCGTCCAGCAAGGCCCGCCAGCGAAACGTCCGAACCACGATCCCCGCCAGAAACAGGGCCCAGGCGAAGGCCAATAACCTCACGTCTGCTTCACGCAGCACGGCGCTAATTTCTTCCCAACCCAGCGTGGAGATCAACAGGGCTACGGTCCCCAGGCTGAGTCCGATGCGCGCGGCATTCTGTAAGCGTCGCTGTCGTCTCACGGTAGTAGTCCTCCCCCCATCGCACTACACGAAAAGGGGACGATGATCCCCTCACCGTCCCCCGCGAGCCACAATCATGCATCCGGTGTTATGGGAAAATCTCCAGTTTGAAGTTGTCGAAACGCGATTCCACCGGCGTGTAATAGAGAGAGCCGGTCACAAGCCCCAGACGGCGATAGGTCTGCAGGCTATTGTCGGTGAACTCACCGATCTTATTGTTCACGCCGCTGGTGGTCACGTAGATGCGGGCCGTATTACCGCGCACCTCGACACGGAAAGAGTTGTGCTGGTCGAAACCAGCCTTGACGCCGCTGGCCGCGCAGTTATGCCAGTCGATGATCGGATGGGTCTGCAAGGGATCCCCATAACGACCCGCAGGCAGCGTCATCTGCGAATAGCGGTTGACGGCGCAGAGACCTTCGAAGTTCCACTCCACGACGAAAAGCGTCGACATATCGTCATTGGCGCTGAAGACAAGACCGCCCTTCCCCTCTTCCGGATCGACGACCTGATCGCCGGCGCGGGCAAACCAATGCTCGACCGCCACATCATAGTTCAGGCTGTTGGCCCCCAATACCACCGGAGCGCGGACGGCGCCCATGACTTCATTGTTATTGTTGTTGTAATCCAGGTGAATCTTCATCATGTAGGCGCCCCCCGTGTACTTCACTTCCATGAGGGTGCCGCCATCGCCGCGTTTGTAGACTTCCTGAGGCCATCCGGAACTGGTGTTGGAGAAGTCATCCTGGAAACCTACCTGCACCAACACCGAGCGGGTTACGCTCCACTCACCTGGACCGGCAAGGTTGTTACCCCGCGCGCGGTAGTAGTAGGTGCCCGAGGACTTGTTGGTGAAGTTGTAGGTGTAAGTACTCCCGCCGACAGTGTAAAGCGCAGAATCGGTGAACGCTGCATTATTGGCCTCCTCGATCACGAAACTGGTTGGTGCATCCACATCGGGATAGGAACCATACGACCAGCTCAACGTGTAGTTGCCATCCTTATCTTCGTTGGCGATAGGGTTCAGGGTTGGTGGATAAGGTACGGGCGGCCAACGATAGAAGACCAGGGGAAAGTACACCGAGAAACGGCGCGTGCGCAGAGTAACGGAGATTGTGTCTGTGAGACCATAGTCGCCCGTGGTTTTGGCGCGGGCGCTGATGGTATAGACGGCATCCTCTACCTCGGGCAGGGTCCAGTCGAACGTCCAGGACCACCACCCGCTTGGATCCAGGGCCACCGTTGCTGATTGCCAGCCGCCGCCATCGATACTGACTTCGACGATGGGCAAGTCTGCGAGCTGCGCATCGGGCGCCGCCTCTCCCATCGCCAGACTAAGGGTGCTCAAAACCTCGACGGATTCGATATTGCTCCAGCGGCTATCCCCATCGACGTTGTGAGCCATCAGCCGGTAGTAGTACGTGCCCGGCGCCTTACCCGTGAAGAACTTCGGGGAGGTCACATCGGCCATCGGCGTCACATTCTCATCGAAGAAGGGGCTGGTCGATTCTTCCAAGGTGTAGTTGAGTGCACCGGCAACGGCTGCCCACGTCACGTAATAGGTGCCATTGCCATCGTCATTGTTGATAGCATCGAGAACCGGATCCGACGGGAAGCCGGGCTCGTTAGTGTTGTCCCAGGCATACCCACTGATCGTCACGACAGTGCCCGACTCTGCTTCGATCAATGCACTGTTCTCAGGGTCCCGAATTTGCGTGGTCGGGGGATCAGCATCGGGTCCCACCGCAGCGACATCGATCGCCGGAAGCGTCCCCGACACCAGCAACCCCACCACAGCCGCCAGCGCGACAAGAAGCCATGTCTTACGCATTTTCCTGTACCATACCGTAATCATACGTTTCTCCTTACATGATGTTGCCTCACCCTTGCTGGAAGGCGAGGGGTGCGAGACTGTACATGCACAATCTCGTATACCACAAACACGCCACAAGCCAAATATCGCGCGTTTAACACGCGCGCGTTACCCTAACCTTTAAGACGTCGTTTCACCTTCAGAAGTTCCCATATCCGTTGCCGGATCAACCTCCGCCCATAGATACACGCCCATCATAGAGCCTAACCGCGCCGGAAGGATACGGTTATGAAGATTCTCGGAGGTCTCGGCCAGCACCTCCAGATAGGTGTCAGTCAATCCGTGCCAGCGTCCCAACCGGTCCTGTTGCTCCCACAACACCGGCAGCACCCGGCCTACGAAGCGCGCGCGGTAGGCATCTGCCAATCGCGCCCCCAACGCGCGCATGCGCGCAGCCCTCGCAGCGCGGACCGCCTTGGGCACACGTCCCGGCAGACGCGCTGCCGGTGTGCCCTCGCGCTCCGAAAAAGGAAACACGTGTAGACGCGTGAATTCCATGCGCGTCACGAAGTCGAGTCCGGCTTCGAAGTCGGCAACCGTTTCTCCGGGAAACCCTGTCATGACGTCGGTCGTAATGGCAATGTCGGGAGCTATTACCCGCGCGTGATCGACCACAGCCGCAAACTCTGCAGTCGTCACACGACGCCCCATCCGCCGCAGAATGGCGTCGCTGCCCGCCTGAAGGGGAAGATGAAGTTGCCGGCAAAGTCGAGGATGTGCCCACTGCTGCAATAGGGCAGCGTCGACGTCCCAAGGCTCAATGGACGAAAGGCGCAGTCGCGGCACGTCGGTGTCCCGCAAGATCGCTTCCACCAGTTGCGCCAGACCGCTTTTCAATCCCAGGTCATGACCATAGGCGCCCAGGCTAACCCCGGTGAGGACGACCTCCTGCGCGCCGTGGCGGACGAAGTCGCGAACCTGCGCCACCGTTTCCGCAAGGGGCTGGCTGCGTCCCGGTCCCCGCAGCACACGGGTGATACAGTACGTACAAGCGCTATCGCATCCGTATTGCACACCGACAAACGCGCGAGTGTGGGACCAGATTCCGGGCGACCACGGAACCGGCGTGACACTCTCACCGGTCACCAGCGCCACGGTGCGGTCCTTATCCGCATTGGGAATCGCCCAACGCACACCCGGCAGGCTTTGCGCCGTCTCGGCAGCGAACTCTACCCAGCAGCCTACCGCTGCCAGAGCAGCCTGGGGGCTGCGGCGTTGCAACGCGCGCAGACGGCTGCGACTCTTGCGAGCAGCCTCGGCCGTGACCGCACAGGTATTCAATACCACCAATTCGGCGTCTTCCGGCCGGTGCACCACAGTATAACCCGCTCCGACGAAGTGACAGGCCAGAATTTCGCTCTCTGCCGCATTCAAACGGCAGCCGATAGATTCAAGATAGACGCGTCGTTTTTGCATTCTTTCAGGGTAAGGGTTCCACATGCAGGTTATCGAAAGCGATCACCACACCAGGCTCTTCGAATGCCCCCGCGTAGACACCCAAGTCCCCTTGCGTCAATGCAGCATCTGTGACCGTGGCTACCGTTTGTTCATTCACGCGAAATGTGAAGTCAGCGCCGTCTGCCGCGATGTCAAGAATATTGGTCGCGGCTCCGTGTACAATCGCTTCGTGCAAGAACCAATCGTTAGAAAGAAGCGTCCAGCGTCCTTCCGTATACCGTGCGACGCGAGCATAGCCATCGCCGCTGATCGAAAAGACATAGAAATCTTCGTCTCCTTGCATGCGGATGAGAATGCCATATTCGTTATTCAAGGGACCTGCGATCTGGGTCGCTTCGACGCGTAGGGCAAAATCCTGGTAAATGCGGCCGGCAGAGGCCCACGCGACCTGACCGGGTTGCCGAACCGTGATCACCAACTGTCCCTCTGCAATCGTCACATCGGCCGCCGCATCGGAACTCAGCTGCCAATCACCGGGGTCGTTGAACGGTTCTGTCCACGTTTGAGCTCCGCTGCCGGCGCCGCACGCCGCAAACAGGCACACCAACGCAATACCCAAGATCATGGCGCCTTTTCGCATGTTCATCTCCCTTTCCAATACCCAACGCTCCGCTTATGGTTTATCGACAATGAGATCATCGAACCAGATAAGCGTCGTACCTCCGCGTCGACCGGTCCCGGCAGCCAGTCCAATGTCTCCCTGGGTCAAGGTATCATCCTCCACCCGCGCCACCTGTTCGCCATTGACGTAAAGAGCCAGAATACTCTCGTCACACACCGCCGCCAACCGGTTCTCAAGGTTGTCTTTGTGAATCAGGGAAGAACGCACCATGGCTGAACCGGTCAACAGTTCCAGGGCTGTATCGCCCACCTTGCGAAAAATGCCATAGTAGCCATCGGCGCTAATAGCAAAATAGTAATAGCCCGCCTCGCTATAGCGGCAGAGAAGACCATAGTGATTATCCGCTGCCCCTTCGGAGCGGACGACCACTTCGGCGCGGGTATCTTTGAAAGTCTGCCCAGACGTCGTCCAGGCAAACCATTGCGGCACATCGATGCGGATCAGATACTTGCCGACGTCATAGCCTCGCACAAACGTCTCGGTGGAGGCCGACATCCATCCGCTGCCCGGATCGGAAAAATCGTCAGTAAACGGCAACGTACTGCGGCTACAACCTGCCACGAGTATGATCCCCAGAATGACGAATAATCTCTTGAGTCTACGCATTGCCGCCTCCCGCGTGTAGTCCTGCCTCCATTATACCGCACTTGATGATGGAGCAAACCTTGCCAGATGTCGCGATTATGGTAGAATGGCCATACAGCGCCCCTGTAGCTCAGTTGGATAGAGCATCGGCCTCCGAAGCCGGTGGCCCGCGTTCAAGTCGCGGCAGGGGTACACACAACCGGCCCGGCAATCTTGCCGGGCCGGTTGCATTTGCGGTCACAGCCTCGTCATCACCGGCAGTCTAAAGCTAGCCTCCACGCCGGAAGAGGCAATTCTCACAGTGCGGGCGAGCTTTCGCCCAGTTCGCGATACAACACCCAGGACCCCTTGCGGTCGTCCACGGCTTTGGGCGCCCGATCATAGTAAAGCTCGAAGATACGCCCGGCGCCGGTGCGCACGCGGAAGTAAGCGCGCCCCACCCCCCAGGAGCCCCGCTGCGTCGCCGCTGCGGCATGCGAGGGACGCATATTGCTCGCCATGCGCCCGCGTCGCTCGTAATCGTGCCATTCACTCAACAATGCCACAATGACATGCGTTTCTCCGCGCCAGATGAAACGATCCGGGCGCCCGGGTTTCTTCTCCAACACCGGAGGTTGGTCGAATTCTACTGCGATCGACTCCCCGATGAAGTGTAGGGGTGCGAGATCCATAATGTCATTCACCTCCCGGTCTGGCCGGTCTCAACCAGCAAGCTGCGCTGATCGTAAACCTTCTGAATTGCCTTTACTACATCGTCGACGCCCTGGCGGCCCGCCCGGAAGATACACTCGTCGAGCCAGACCGCCTCACGCTGCCCGGCCCGTTCGGCCTCCGGCAAGTGCAGATGGTCGTAGTCGAAAAACTCCGGGAAGGCGCTGGGGACCGGCAGCCGGGAAAGACGTGGCTGGAAAAGATCGTAGCGGTGCATGGGTGGATAGCCCAGTTCCGCCGGAATGCCCTCTTTCTCCAGGGCGTCGCACAGCACCTCATGGGTAAAGCCATAGACGGCGGGGTCCATGGCGAAGATGTACCGGTAAAACGAGCGCGTCGTGTGACGCAGCTCGCGCTTGAGCACGCGAATGCCGGGAAGCTCGCTCAGGGCCTCATCCATATAAGCAGCCGCCTCCTGGCGCTGCTGCAACTGCTCGGGAAACCGCTCCAGGCCCACATTGGCCAAAGCCGCCTGCAGTTCCGCCATCCGGTAGTTGGCCCCCATGGTATAGAGCGTCCCCTGCGCATCGTGAGGACGGCCGCAATCCATGATGCTGATCGCGCGCGCTTTCAACGTCTCATCACGGCAAATCAACACCCCACCCTCCCCGCTTGTCAATATCTTAGACGATTGCAAGCTGAACGATCCGAAATGGCCAAAGGCGCCGGCTCCCCGTCCGCGCCATCGAGACCCATGCGCGTGGGCGCAGTCCTCGATGACGATCAGATCATGACGTTCCGCAATCTCCATGATGGCGTCCATGTCGGCCATCTGCGCGCCCAGGTGCACCGGGATAATAGCCCGCGTGCGCCCGGTAATCGCCGCTTCTACCGCCTGGGGAGCGATGCAGTAGGTCTGGGGATCGATGTCGACCAGAACGGGGATAGCGCCCGCGGCCATGGGCGCAGCTGCGGTGGCCTGGAACGTGAATGCCGGCACGATCACTTCGTCGCCCCACCCGATACCGGCTGCACGGCAGGCAATCTCCATGGTGACGGTGCCGTTGGCCGCGGCCACCACGTGCTCGGCGCCCTGCAGCTCGCCAAATCGTCGCGTGAATGTAGCCGTCTGCGGGCCGGGATAGGGGAAGCCCCCCCAGCGCCCAGAAGTCAACACGGCGGCGACGGCGGCAACGTCGCGCTCGTCGAACACAGGCCACGCGGGATACGGTTCTTTCCGAACAGGATCGCCTCCCAGAATCGCCAATCTATCCATCCAAGTTTCTCCTTATGCTGTGTTTATCGGTTTGAGAGCATCCACCATCCGTACAACATGCCAGCGTCGCCAACGGCATCGACCGGCTCACACTATCACGTAGGGGCGCGTCGTGACGTCCCCTGGCAATACACCCTCGCGGCGCATCCACGCGGATCAGAGCGACCAACGCCAGCCGCGCCGGCGCCAGCGCAGCGCCAGGCCCCCCAAAATCGCCAGCAAGAGAGCTGCTTGCACGACCACCAACCAGAGCGGCGCCGCCGCGTGCCACCCCGGAATTCCGGGCAGCACCACGATCCCCAGCAACACATAATGGAGCAAGTAGAGCGCTAGCGGATTGCATCCCCACGCCTCGAGCCAGGGCAGCCGGACCCGGCGCACCTCCGCCAACCAGACAAAAGCCGCGAAGAGCAGGCCACAAAGCCCCAGGCTCACCAGGACGTAGGAAGCGGAGATGCGGTGTTTACTCACCGGTACCCAGGGCGCCAGCACTAACCCCGCGACGAGCACGAGCGTCGACAGCAATAGGAAGCGCCCGCGCCGGTCTCGCGCCGCGTGATAGACGTCGCCGAAGACCGTTGCCAGAATAAGCAGCGCCGTCCATCCCAGTGAACCGTGTAAACCGCCGTGCGAAGAAGCCAGCACAATCTCCAACCAGCCGTTCTCCAATAATAGCTGATAACCTGCCAGCAGCGCCAACCCCGCGCCCACGCGCACCCATGTAGACCAGCGGATGACGGCTAACGTAAGCAGTCCGGCAAGACCAATCGCTTGCAGCACTCCCCAGGCGACGGCGGTCTCCGTAACCGCGAAAGCCTGATCCCCCGCCGTGATGATTGCGCCCAGGCCAATCATGGCTGCATAACGGGCCACGGCATACCGGTTCGCTGCAAGCCAGCCATCGCGGACCGCGCGCCGCCGGAGCGCCAGAGTATAGGTAAGCCCAATGGCGAAGAGAAACATCGGCGCAATCAGATCCGGCGCGGTGAACCCTACATCAGAGGCGTGTTTGAGCCACGCAGGAACGAGGGCAATATTGAACGTATAGTTTGCCAGCGCCATCAGCACGATGGCCAAACCCCGGAACTGATCGATGGCGGCAAGACGAGTGGAACTGGTATGGATGACTGGAATCACACCTACCTCGAGCCGGCGCGTTTGCAGTAGCGCGAATAGCTCCGACAGACGATGGCCGCGGCCGCCTGGGGTGTGAGCTTGATCAGGGGATGGTGCGCCATGTACTGTTCCAATGCATCCACCAGCACGCGCACCGGCGGCGCGACTCGCACGTAAGGCTCCATCTGCACCATGAAGGCGCGGGCTCCGGCCTCGGTGGTATCGAGAAGTACCGCGAGAATGGTGAGTGAATCGATATGAAAGCCGGGATTCGTGCGATGGATAATCAGCGCCATTTCCCTGGCGTTCGGCTCCAGGCCGGGATAGGCCCGGCGCTGCCGTGTCACATAGTCGAGCACTATGCGTTTCGATGGCGCCGGATTGAGGTAGCCCTGGACTTGTGAACAAAACGCCGCGAAATCCGGCGTCTCCAGGTCAGGCGCGGCAACGTCGGTCTCAAAAGCAGGCGTCTCTGAAGCAGGCGCCCGCTTGAGCGACACCCAACGCCTTTCGGCAGCAATGTAGGCCGCCAGCGCCTCCGGAGTCGCCGGCAAATCCGAAGCAGTCTCGAGATAGGCTTCCAGATCATCGGCAATGACGGATTCCAACGGCGGCGGGATGAGCAGGCGCTGGACATCCGCGCAGAAAGCGCCTGCGTGCGCCAGCGGCACATCCAGCAGCTCCGCCACTTTGGGCGCCCCCTTGAACGGCGCGAAGTCATAGTCGGGATGTGTCTCGACGATGCGCGCGACGGTTCGGCGCGGCGTCAACGGTTCCCCGGCAAAGGCTTCGACCACAGCAGCGACAAGGCCCAACGGCGGCACAGGCCGCAAGCGCTGCTGGACCTCGCGACAGAAGGCGCGAGCCTGAGCTTCGGACACCCGGAGATAAAAAGCCACGACGGTAAGCGGGGCGGCGGCAAGTTCAGGGGACGCAGCGCCGAGATAGACGGCCAAGGCCTGGGGCGTGACCGGCTCCGCAGCCCGAGGAACGTAGCTTGCCAAGCACTCGGCAATGAAATCCACGTGAGGCGGCGGAGTCACGAGACGGCACACTTCGTTGCAGAACTGGCGCGCTCCCGCTGTACCTCGGCCGAGCAGCTGAGCAACGCGTTCGATGGGTGGGAGCTCTGCATCGAGAACCGGCGCCGGCGTCACATCTGCATTGCGACACACGGTTTCCAGTTCAGGTTCCGGCGCGCCGGCAGCCACGGCGTCCGGGCCCGGGACTTCATCTGAAATCTCTACTGGTGCAGCGAATTCCGGGGCCAAGACATCCGCGCCGCCGGCCACGGCGAAAATGGCCGTCTCCACTACATCCAGAGCCGCCTCTACAGCGCCTCCAACGCCCTGAGCAGCGTCTAGTAGATCATCTGACATTTCATCTGAGGAAAACGCCGGCGCCGCGATGTTCTCATCCTGGAAGCAGCTAGTGTCATCCGTCTCCGGGCCTTCTCCGCCGGATACATCCCCTTGATCCACTACCAGAGGGACGTACCGGAATCGCGGGGTCTGTTCGGCAATCGCAGCCGCAATCAATGCAAAATCTGGACCAGGGATTTCCCCAGCATCCAGCACTTTCGCCACAAGCCCCATCACGACTCGCAAAGGAGCGCGAGGAATGAGCCGCGGCTGTATCTCAGCACACAGCGTCCGCGCCGCCGCGACATCGATCTGGAGTCTTGCAGCGATCAGTTTCAGATGATCGGCCATGATGTCTATGTGGCGAATCTCACTTCCCGTGAACATGACACGTGGAAAATACCGTCCGAGCCGACTCCCCACTATGATACGCTGGATCGGGAAATTGGGCAACCGGACAAGTTGCGGGAGTTGAGAATTCTGCGTTTCGCGGTATCCTGATGGTACGTACACGACAGTCACAAGGCTAACCAAGACCTTGACGTTCAGAGCTTCCACAAACCGGAAGCCGGATGCCCAGGTCACACCACGACAACGATGAAGGGCGCGCCTGCCCCGGCTCTTGCGCACTGAGTGTGAGTCGGCTGTGGTTGTAAAGTGAATTGCAGCGCGAACAGTCTCCAGGCCACGTGTCGAAGTCGCGCGGTTCACAAATAGCCCGGTTCAGGCTGGCTGGTCAAGAAGCATGTCTGAGCAGCCGAAAGGAGACAACGGTGTACAATCCCAGACGTCCGCCAAGTTGGTTAGTGGCGTGCAGTCATGTCATTCTGTTAGCTTTCATGAGCTGGCTGATCATCCAGTTCGAACTCCCAGACAGCCTGCTGTTTATATTTACGATACCGTGTGTACTGGCATCCTTCCTCTATGGACGGCACGTCTATGTCCCCATGATCATCGTCGTCGTCGCGGCAGCCGTCTGGGTCACTTACCGGGTCTCCCCCAGTTTCGTGACGTCGCTGGTCACCATTATCGTAGCGACGTGCAGTGCGCTGGCAATGTCCGAGATGGTGCGGGCCCTGGCGCTGACCCGCATGCGAGCGCAGGAAACGCTCAACCGGCAAAACGAGAAGAATCGCTATCTAGCAGAGATGGGGGCAGCGTTACTGGACTGCGACCGCGCCGATCAGGTGCTCGACCGGTTCGGTACTTTCCTTGCCCAGGTTACCTCGGACGTGATCATCATCGTCAACCAGACCACGCCGGATCAACAAAGCGTGATCACGCGCCGGGTGATCGGCCTGGACGAAACGCTGCTGGCACAGGCCGAAAACTTGGTCGGATTCAAGGTAATCGGCAAGGTATCGGCCATCCCGCCAAATCTGCGCGCGTATCTTTTCCAGGCCCGGTTACAGAAACTCCCCGGCGGCCTGGGCGCGCTAAGCGCCAGCGAGATCCCGGCAGCGGTGAGCGATGCAGCCCAATATCTTATCGGCTTCCACGACATCTTTGTCGCCGGCATTACCGACGGCAACGCCATCTGGGGAAATGTGTACCTCATCACCCGCCAACCGGAGGTCGATCTGCCGGCGCAACTCATTGAAGCCGTCGTCTACCAGTGCTTTTCGGCCCTGTCGCGGATCAGCGCCGTTCAAGACCTGGCAGCCAGTGAGGAAAAGTACCGCCTGTTGTTCCAAAACCTGACCGCCGGCTTTGCCCTCCACGAGATCATCGCGGACGAGGATCAACATCCCCGCGATTATCGTTTGCTCGAAGTGAACCCGGCGTTCGAGCAGCTTACGGGGTATGCCGGCGCTGCATTGGTGGGACGCACCGCGCGTGAGACGCTGCCCCCTACTGAGTCCCGATGGGTCGAAGTTTACGATCAAGTAGCGACAACCGGGGAACCGATGCCTTTCGAAACCTACAGCCCGGAGATGCGGCGGTGGTACCAGGTCGTGGCCTATCTGCCGGAACCGGGACGGCTGGCCACCATTCTGCAAGATATCACCGGGCGCAAGCAGACCGAGCAGGCGCTGCACGAAAGCGAAGAACGCTACCGCTCCCTCTACCATACCTTCCGCCTGATGACCGACAGTATGAACGACTTCCTATGGGCCAAAGATATGCAAGGCCGGTTCACCTTTGTAAACCAGGCCATGTGCGACCATCTGCTCAACGCCCGCGACACCGACGAGCCTATCGGCAAAACCGATATGTTCTTTGCTAATCGGGAGCGACAAGCGCACCCCGACAATCCCAATTGGCATACGTTTGGCGAGACCTGCATCAATTCGGACGAAGTGGTGATGCGCACACAACGCCCGGGACGCTTCAATGAATTCGGCTACGTGAACGGCCAATTCCTCTACCTGGATGTCCAAAAAGCCCCCATCTGGAACGCGAGCGGCGAGATTATCGGCACGGTGGGGAGCGGACGTGTCATCACCCGCGAAAAAGAACTGGAACGCGAACGACAGGACATGGAAGCTGTACTGCAGATCAGCCTGGAGAAATATCGTGTCTTGTTCGAGTCGTTCCCCCTGGGAATCACGGTCACTGACGAAATCGGGCGTATTCTGGAAGCCAATCGTGTATCCGAACGGCTATTGGGCATTTCGGTGCAAGAGCACATCCAGCGCAAGATCGACGGCGCCGAATGGCAAATCATCCGGTCCGATGGCACACCGATGCCGGCGCAGGAATATGCCAGTGTACGGGCGTTGACCGAAAACCGCAGGATCGAGAACGTGGAGATGGGCATCATCAAATCCGATGGCGAGATTATCTGGATCAACGTGACCGCGGCGCCCATTCCTCTGGACGGCTATGGCGTAGCCGTGACGTATGGCGACATCACCGAGCGCAAGCAAGCCGAAACTGTGCTGGCGCGGTATCGAGATCATCTGGAGGATCTGGTGCAAACACGCACCACAGAACTCCAGGCGCAGTATGCCCAACTGGATGCGATCCTGCGCAGCGTCAGCGATGCAATCTTTATGACCGACCCCGAGCAACGCATCCAATATGTCAACCCGGCTTTCACCACGCTGACCGGATACCCGGCAGAAGAAGTCCTTGGGCAGGATGTGGGCGCCCTGGAGATACTGATGGATTTCACCCCACGGTTGCAAGCGTTTATTCCCACCCTATTCCGGGAAAAGCGCTGGCAAGGAGATGTATGTGGTCAACGCAAAGACGGACGGCGCTATGATGCAGCCTTGACCATCACACCGGTCCACGACGACGACGGAGAGATCATCGGCCACGTCTTCACGCAGCGCGACATCAGCCAGGCCAAAGACCTGGAACGCGCGCGCAATCAATTCATTGCCAACGTCTCACACCAATTCCGCACACCCCTCACTCCTCTCAAAACCAGCATCTATTTGCTGTTGCGCGCGAAGCCGGAGGAGAAGCAACGGCGACAGTTACAGGCCATGGAATCCTCCATCGACTGGCTCATCCAATTGGTTGAGGATACCCTGGAAATCTCGGCCCTGGATAGTGGAAAAGGCGCCGAAATCTGGGCGCCGGTCTCTTTACCGGACGTGATTGCGGAGATTCTCGTACACTACGAGGCCCAGGCCCAGGCGGCCGGTGTGACCTTGAAGGTCGCCCCAACACCTCCTTTGCCCCCCATACAGGGCGATGCAAAACGGTTAGCCCAGGCCGTGAGTGAACTGGTGGAAAACGCTATCGTCTTCACCCCGGTCGGGGGGCGCGTCACACTCGCCGTGCAGCCCGAACTTTTGGAGGGAGAGACCTGGGTAGCCATTACCGTGCAGGACACCGGGCATGGCATTACATCCGAGGAACTACCGCGATTGTTCGAGCGCTTCTTCCGGGGCCGCCTGACCGAATCGGGACACACTGCCGGCGTCGGGCTAGGTCTGAGCATCGCCCAGAAAATCGCGGAGGCGCACGGAGGACGTATCACGGTGCAGAGCAAAGTCGGGCAGGGTAGTACCTTTACCCTGTGGTTGCGACCCATTTTTCAAGGGGGGAAGGTCTCATGATAGAACCAGAGACAGCAGAAGCAAGTAAAGACCGGGAAGTCCTACACCAGCGCATCGCCGAACTGGAAGCGCAACTCCAGCAGGCCCGGGCCGGCGCCGAGAAACAACTCCGGTTCACCGAAGCGCTGCTTGCCGCCATCCCCACACCGGTTTTCTTCAAAGACGCGGAAGGGCGCTACCTGGGCTGCAACGATGCTTTCGCGGAGCAGATGGGCGTGACTGCTGCAGAGATGAAGGGCAAAACGGTCCATGACCTCTGGCCCAGCGAGCACGCGGACGTGTATCATGAGAAGGACCTGGAACTGCTACAACATCCTCACCGCCAGCTTTACGAGTCTGTCGTGCGCGACAAACACGGCCGCGACCGCAACGTGATTTTTGCCAAGAATGCTTTCTATGATGAAACCGGCCAGACAGCCGGACTGGTGGGCGCCTACGTGGACATTACAGAACGCAAGCAGATCGAGGCAGCGCTGGTAGAGAGCGAGCGACGCTATCGGCTGCTGGCCGAAAATGCAACCGACGTCATCTGGACCATGAACATGAACTGGCAGTTCACCTATGTCAGCCCGGCCATCAAACGCCTGCGCGGTTACGATGCTCAAGATGCAATAACGCAGCCTCTGGAGGCAATCTTGACCCCGGCCGCGCTTGACAGAGCCTCAGAGACTTTCGAGGAAGCCCTGGCCCTGGAAAGGCAGCCGGGAAATGGCCTGTTCAGGTCCTATACCTTGGAGCTCGAAATGACTCGCAAAGATGGCCCCCTCGTTTGGACCGAGACGACGGCGACCTTTCTGCGGGATTCCCAAGGAAAGCCGGTCGAGATTCTAGGCGTCACCCGCGACATCACCGAACGCAAACGCGCAGAACAGATATTGCAGAACCGCCTGGCCTACGAGCATTTGCTTTCACACCTCTCGTCAATGGCCGCAAACATGACAAACCTGCAAGACTTCTACGAGGCATGTCTGCCGGCAATGGGTCAGACGCTGGGGGTGAGCCGCGCCTATATCTTCGAACACCGGTATGAGAGCAACACCATGGACAATACGGCCGAATGGTGCGCCCCCGGAATCGCCCCGCAAAAGGAAAACCTGCAGAACATTCCGGCCGACAGCATCCCCTGGTGGGTGCAAACTTTGCAAGCGGGTCAAAATATCTGCTTCGCCGACATCGAGGAGATTCCGGACGCAGGCGCCAAGGAAATCCTGCGAGACCAGGATATTCTCTCCATCTGGGTGGTTCCACTTTTCGTCGCAGGACAGTATTTCGGCTTCCTGGGCTTCGACGAATGCCGGCAACACCGGGAATGGCCTGAAGACGACGCCAACCTGATTCTCTCAATGTCCCTCACCATCGCCAGCGCCATCGAACGCCGGCAGGCCGAAGAGGCATTGCGCGCCAGTGAAGAACGGTACCGCTCCTTGATCGAAAACTCCAACGATGCCATCTACCTGCTCTACGGCGACCGCTTCGAAATCATTAACGCCCGTTTTGCGGAATTGTTCGGCGTCACTTCCGAAGAGGTCCGCGCGCCGGATTTCGATTTCACTTCCCTGGTCGCGCCCCGGAGCCGTCCCCTCATCGCGGAGCGACAGAAAAAACTGGCCCTGGGTGAAGAGGCGCCGGCGCGCTACGAATTCACCGCGCTCAACCGGGCAGGACAAGAGATCGAGGTCGAAGTCTCCGTCTCCCACATCGCGTATCGCACCGGCGTCGCTACCCAGGGGATTTTGCGTGACATCGGGGAGCACAAACGCATGGTGCAGGCGCTGCGTGAGAGCGAAGAACGCTTCCGGACCCTGGCCGATAACATCCCGGGCGTCGTATACCTCTGCAGTAACGACGCGCGTTATTCCATGATGTACCTCAACAAAGCTGTAGAACACCTCACGGGGTATCCAAGCACGGAATTCCTCGAGGACAGAATCAGTTTCGTAGAACTCTACCATCCCGACGATGCCGCCGGTATTTTTCGTTCTGTAGACGAAGCGTTGGAAAAGCGCGCAGCCTTTCACCTGATCTACCGCTTACACCACAAGGACGGAGCATGGCGGTGGGTCGAAGAATGGGGCGTCGGGGTCTATGATGGAGACGTCTTGCGCTTTCTTGAGGGCTTTCTGGCCGATATCACGGAGCGGAAAGTCCTCGAGACGCAATTACGCCGCCAGGAACAGCTGGCTGCCATCGGCCAACTGGCAGCCGGCATCGCCCACGACTTCCGCAACCTCCTTACTACCATCATCCTCTATGCCCAACTGGGACAACGAAACCCAGACTTGCCCCCCACCGTGGCGCACTATCTGGAGACCATCGTCGGGGAAGCACACAAAGCCACCGACCTGGTCAAACAAATCCTCGATTTCGCCCGCCGCACCGAGATCGATCGCCAACCCCTGGACCTGGTCGCCTTTGTGGGTAACATGGTCGGGGTATTGAAACGCATCCTCCCTGAAACTATCCACATTACGTTCGACGTGGAGTCAGGGCCTTGCATCGTCGAGGGGGATGCCGGACGTTTGCAGCAGGTCTTGACGAATCTTGCGCTCAACGCCCGCGACGCCATGCCCAATGGCGGCGCCTTGCGCATCGGGTTGGCGCAACTTCCGGCCAGGCCGGGCAACCTCCCTGAAGGACCGGCAGCTTCCATGCCCCCGGCCTGGATCTGCCTGAGCGTTGCGGACACCGGCGCCGGCATGAGCGAGGAAGTTCGCGCCCATCTGTTCGAGCCTTTTTTCACGACTAAAGAGGCAGGCAAAGGAACCGGTTTGGGCCTGGCGCAGGTATACGGCATCGTCCAGCTCCACGCCGGATACATCGATGTGGACAGCGAGGTAGGACAAGGCGCTATCTTCCGTATCTACCTGCCTATGGCCGCTGCTGCAGGAGAAGAGACGGACGAAGCAGCCTTCACGACCCCGCCGGGGCATGGAGAAACACTCCTGCTGGTAGAAGACAATGCGCACCTGCGAGAGGCCGGGGCCAGTATATTGACAGCGCTAGGCTACCGGGTGCTCACCGCAGCCGATGGGCACGCAGCTCTGGCGCTTTTCGAAACCACAGACGCGATTACACTGCTCATCACCGACCTGGTCATGCCGGAGATGGGAGGCAAAGCGCTGGTACAGCTACTGCGTGTCCGCAACCCACATCTGAAGGCCTTGGTCATGACCGGACACGCGACCGAGGACAGCATCAAAGTGCTGCGAGACGTCGGCTTTCAAGGCGTCATCCGCAAGCCCTTCGATGCGGAAACGCTGGCGCAGGCCGTCCGCCGCGCATTGGATGAGGGAGGATCACAAACGCCGCCCCACTGGTAACGGTTGTGGCCCGGCCAATCTGTGCAGCTCGATGTAACGTGATGAAAAGATGACACGGAGAAACGCCGGCCATACCCCGCATCCTTCTCTGTTCCCGAAGTTTAGGTTAGCTGCTACGCCCGCTGCGCCAGGGTTTGCCCCAGCTGATAAGCCGCCTCCATCAAGGTTGTGTTCGCGCGGATTTCGCCGGGCTTATCTGCCGAACCGTAGACCATACCGACGATGGGCGCCTCCAGATAACCAAAAGCGTCCTGAAAAGCGCGCAGCGCGTTGACGGCGCCCGAGTTGAAGGGATCGCTGTCGCCATAGGCCAACACCAACCCGACATCGATCCCCCGCAGCGCGTGGCGCTCCGGCCCTCCCAGGCCATAGCAACGGTCCAGGAAGATCTTGGTCTGCGCGGACATCGTGAACCAATAGACCGGCGTTGCAATCACCAGGGCATCCGCCTCGCGTAGCACGGGGTAGATGAGATGCATATCGTCTTCCTGCACACAGCGCCACGCGCCGCGCCGGCAGCTATCACAGGCAGCACACGGATAGAGCGTCATACCGTGCAAATAGAAGCTCACCACCTCTGCCCCGGCGGCTTCGGCGCCCGCGATCACTTGTTCTGCCAGAGAAGCGCTATTGCCCTTTCTTCGTGGACTCCCCAGAACGACTACGATCTTGCGTTGTTTCATGGCTTCCTCCCCCCTTCGGCGATAGGATGACACACCCTGCACCCACGATTATACCCCAGGGGCGTGTAGTCTCATAGCATAGGCTATAGGTAGTAGGCCCAGAGGCCGGAGGGAACCTGCGATCAGGTGAGGATGCTCAGTTGCGGACCGGCAGCAGTACGAAGAACTTGCTTCCGGGGAGCGTGGTTTCATCGTGTCCGGGGCTTTCGCACCAGACGCGCCCGCGATGGGCTTCGATGATGCCCTGGACAATAGCCAGCCCCAGGCCCGGCCCGCCCCCCTTGAAATTGACCTTGCCCGTGGAATGGAGACTGACCGAGCCTGTCTGGTAGAATTTGGTGAAGATAAGTTCCTGAAATTGCGGATCGATGCCGATGCCGGTATCCGCCACCACCACTTCAATGGCGTCTTCGTTCAAGGGATTCTTAGCAGCCGGGAGGAACTGTCCGGAAACCGCGATCCGCCCCCCATCCGGCGTATACTTGATGGCATTGATGAGCAGTTGGTAGAACACCTTGCGGATCGCGCTTACGTCCAGATGAATCACCGGCAGCGTTTCCGGAACGGCAACCTCCAGTGTCAGGCCGCGCTCCGCAAGCGCCTGGTCGAATTCCTTCACGAGGCTTCGCAACACCCACACCATCTGCGTGGGGCTCATGTGCAGCTCGAGGTTGCGCTGATCGATCCGCGCGACGTCGAGCATGCTGTTCACGATCTCGTGAAGACGTTGAATGCCCGTATAGATACCCGACAGCATCTTCTTATGGCGTTTGCTATCGGCCGCCAGTGAATCCTGCATAAGCATCTGCGTATAGCTGCTGATCACCGTCAGCGGTGTGCGCAGCTCGTGAGAAGCCACATCGATGAAATCCGACTTCGCCTTATCGAGGCGCTCCAGCTTGTTATACGCATCCTGCAAGGCCTGCGTCCGCTCCTGGACCACCGTCTCTAGCGTCTGGTTGAACCGGCGGATTCTATCGTAAAGCAGTGCATTCTGCATCGCCACCGTCGCCTGGCCTGTGAGCGTCTTCACCAGCTCGATTTCATCGGGCGAGTAGGGTTCGGAAACGGTGCGCGTCAACGAGAGCATTCCGATGACCTCATCGCTGTGGATCAGGGGGATGCCGATCCAGGCTTTGGCATTGGGCAGCCGGTCGAAGTTCTGCCAATCCGGCTGCCGCGATACATCCGGCACCACCAGGGGTTGGCGCGTCCTCCGCACCTGATCGTAGACGTCGCTTTCGCGTATATCGATCTCCACCGAGACAACATCGAAACCGGTGGGAAAACCACGCGAAGCCACGAAGCGCAGCACCGTGTCGTTTTGGAGCAGGATCCCCGCCCGGTCATAAGGCACCACGTCGCCAATATGCTTAAGAATCAGATCGAGGACCTCCGCGAATTCCAACGTACTCGTCAACGCCCGTTCGATCTCCACCTGTTGGCGCACGCGCCGGTTGGCAGTCTCCAAGAGTTGAGACTGCGCGAGAAGCAGCACGTGCAAGTCGACAAGGCGCAAACTCTCATCCTGGTAGACGATGACCACCGGTTCGTAGAGTTCATGGGAGGGCCGGCTGAGGGCCAGATTCACGGCTTTATCGATAGGGGTATCGTGAGGAATCACCAGCGGGACCGCCCCCATATCCTCGTAGAGGTTCAACACCGAGCGTTTGAGGAACAATGCATTCCCATAGGGGCGACTCAACCGTTCAAGACATTTCTGGCGCGAAACGACGCCGATGAACCGTTTCTTCTCGATGATCAGTGCGCCGGGCAACTCGGGGTGTTTCTGGAGCTTCTTGATAACATCTGAAACGAGCGCGTCCGGCTTCACACAGAGGGCATAGCTCGGCAAATCCCCGACGACCGTCGCCGGAGACTCCACGTAACGCCGCGCGTGCAGCGCTTCCTTGGGGGAATCCGCAGCGGCGCGCTGTGCGTCATCCAACTTCGTGAGACAGGTAGATTTGGGCACATTCCAAGTCTACTTCAGTATGTTTAACCGCTTCTTAACTCCAGGTTAAGATTGAATTAAGGATCGGTCAGAATCCCTG
>JAFGNR010000276.1 GCA_016926915.1 Anaerolineae bacterium | reverse complement strand
TCGATGTGTCCTTCGCACCACCGCCCGGTTTCGAGGTCGTGATAGCGTACCGCGTGGGGATCCTGGGCATGGAAGATGAGGGCGCCGCGTCGCCCGTAAATCTCGCAGGCGGTGCTCTCGCGGGAGCCGGCAGCCATACGCGACGTCTCCAGCGTGCCCACGGCGCCGTTTTTCAGGGTCAGGGTGGCCAGGGTCCAATCGTCGACATCGACCGTGGCGAGATCAGCGCCTTTCACCGGGCGCCGGGGGATGAAGGTACGGGTGTGGCCCCTTACGGCGGCGATGTCGCCCAGTAGATAGCGCACCAGGTCGACCAGGTGCGCCCCCAGATCCATGAACGCCCCGCCGCCGGCCTGAGCTTTTCGCAGGCGCCAGCTCATGGGGCGTTGGGGATTCAGGTAGCTTTCGTGGAACATGTGGGCGCGGAAGTGGAGCACTTCGCCAAGGGCGCCCGCGGAGAGTAGCGCCTTCATCTGGCGGATGGCGGGCAGGTAGCGCAACACGAAGGCCACTTTCGTCAAAGCGCCGGTCTCGGCCGCCAGCGCTGCCATGGCGCGCGCGTCCTCCAGGGTGTGGGCCAGCGGCTTCTCACAATACACAGCCATACCGGCCTGCATGGCCTGCCGCGCCTCTTCGCGATGCCGGAAGGTGGGGGTACAGAGGTCGACGATGTCGAGCGGCTGGGCATAGAAATGGTCCGGATCGTCCGTGGCGAGGGTGAATCCGGCGTCGCGCCATAATGTGTCTGCGGGCGCGATGTGGCGTCGCAGGACGGCGTGCAGGCAGGGGTGGACGACCGGGTTCTGTAGACAGAGCGGCGCAGCACGGTAGGCCAGCGCGTGGACCTTCCCGATGAAGCCGAGGCCGATGAGTCCCACGTTGAGGGTTGGTTTCACAGGTCGCTGACCTCCTTCAGTCTATGTGACGCGCGTCATACACGATATGTCCTCCCACCAGCGTCATCAGGACGTTGACGTCGTCGTCGATCACGGTTGCGTTTGCCTCCCGTCCAATCGCGAGGCTTCCGCGCCGGTCGTCGCAGCCCATGGCCCGCGCCGGATTCAACGACGCCATCTGCAGGGCCTCCGTCAGGGGAACGCCGGCTTTCCGGTTTGCGTTGCGCACACACTGATCCAGGGTGGCGGTGCTGCCGGCAAGGGTCCCATCTTCCAGGGCGGCGCGGCCTTCCTTGACGCGGACTTTGTGCCCGACCAACGTATAGTCGCCATCGGCAAGCCCGGCGCCCGCCATGGCGTCGGTGATCAAAACGACGCGGTCAACTCCTAGACAGTGCACCAGAAGCTTGATGGCGCCGGGATGGACGTGGAGGGTATCGGCGATCACCTCTGCGGTGACATAATCCGAGGTCAGGATGGCGCCGAGGGCGCCCGGTTCGCGGTGGTGGAGGCCCCGTTGAGCGTTGAAGGTGTGGGTCACGTGGGTGAAATCCCCGTGCAAGGCTGCGCTCGCGACGGCGTAGTCTGCATCGGTGTGTCCCAGGGCTGCGACCACGCTGCGCGCGCGCAGTAGGGCGGTGCACGCGGCAGCGCCGGGCAGCTCCGGGGCCAGGGTTACCTGGCGTATCCAACCGCGTCCCGCATTGAGAAAGGCGCGCAGCATGTCGACCTGGGGGGCGTGTAGCCAGGTGGGATTGAACGCGCCTTTCTTTGCCGGATTGAGGAAAGGCCCTTCCAGGTGCAGACCTAGCGGCTCTGCTCCTGGAAAGCCGCCGGCTTCGAGAATGCCGGCATAGGTCGAGATCAACGCCAGAAGTAGATCAGGTGTCGGAGCCGCGATGCTGAGGAGAAAGCCGGTGACGCCATGGCGCGCGATCCAGGCTGAATAGGCACGCAGGTCTTCTGCGAGACTGTGGCCCAGACCAAAGGTGATGCCATTGCCGCCGTGGACATGGATATCGATGAAGCCTGGGGTCACGATGTAGCCTTCCAGTGCAATGGTGTTTGCTGCTCCTTGGGGGGCGTCCCGTTCCGGCCCGCAGAATGCCACCCGCCCACGAGCATCAATCACGAGCGCGCCCGGATCGATGACGCCGGTCGGAGTCAGAATTCGGGTATGGGTCAATTGTGTTTTCACTGCGCGCGCTCCTGATCGGTTACCTTTGGTTGTGGATAGTGAACTGCAATTGTGTATGCTTTCAGTATAGCATGCCCGCGACGTTTTCCAAGCGGATGGGAATTCACCGCAGGGAAGACTTCAATTTTCTGAAGATTCGCCTTACACGCTACGCATCTGAAACACACGCAATTCAAAAGGGTGTGTTTCAGATGCGTAGCCCCAGGTGGAACGCACTTGGCTGGATTTGAAAACACAGATTGTGACGCTGTGAGAGTGCCGCTATGAGACGCAGAAGTGTGTTCCACCTTTCCGCAGAGATTCTGTTTTCTGTTGATAGGAAAAACTGCCAGACTATTGACAGCAATGAAAACCCATGTTATTATAGATAGGAAATCGTACCTATTCAGGCTAACGTATGGCTTGCCCGCGTGATGATAATCCTAGACAGGCGGTGATGGTATGGCTCTGATTGGCGCACGATTGCGCGAACTCCGGCAGAACCGAAATTTGACCTTGAAACAGGTCGCCGACGAAACTGGCTTTGCTGTTTCTTACCTCAGCTTGCTCGAACGGGACAAAGTCTCCATCAGTGTTGATAATCTGGAGCGGCTGGCGCGTTTCTATGGTGTGCGCATGGTACACCTTTTTCAAGGCGCCGAAGAGACGCCCCTCCTGATTATGCGCCGCGAGCGAATCGCCCAACTTGCCGGGCGGGTAGAAGCGGGGCACTCCATCTTCACGTTACTCTCCAGTCGTACCGACGCACAGCTGGAACCCCTGCTGGTCGTGGTCGGGCCGGGACACGGCGACCCCGAGTTCCGCACGCACGAGGGGGATACGCTGATCTACGTGATCGAAGGCGGTTTGCAAATCCTGTCTGAAAAGGGTGAGGAAGTGATTTTGAAGGCCGGAGATGCTGTGTGTTATTTCGGGTTTCCCGGCCGGCGCATCTGGAACGCCAGCGAGACCGAACGCGCGGTAGTTCTCCTGGCCTCGGCGCCTCCCACGAACGCCCGCGACGATGTGGTAGACCCGCATCACCGGCTTCTCATTCAATCGGAAGAGGGTCCGTGAGGGCGCATCTACACCGGTACACCAGAGGGCGGACGCGTGTCTATGTCGTACAAAGCGACGTGAATGGGTTCTGTCTTCAAACGTGAATAGACTAAAGACGCGACTGCAAAAATGGGAATTTACCGCAGAGAGAACGCCGAGATTGCAAAGAAGACTTTAATTTTCTGCCGATATGCCGTGTCATTCTTAAAGAATTTTGAACTTACCTTTGCGTTCTTTGCCGGCGGTCATAAGATCTTAGGGTCATTGACGCGCTCTGCGGTCAGGTAACCTTTTCAGCAGCGTCATTAACCAGATACGTATTCAGGAGAAGAAGCATGCACTACGATGAGTATCACAACCACAAATGGTCTCGCAATTTGGGGTACGCGCGTCGCCTGTTGATGAAGAAGGAGGCAGATACCTTCTATCATGGCGAGGACCTGCCGGAAAACGACGTCTATCCCGGTATGCGGGTCATGGCTGCTTACTGGGTCAGCGTGGAGCACGAAATGCGCATGCGGTTGAGAATACTGCTCGAGGGCAGCGGGCATCCGGAATGGCGCGAGGATGCGGAACTGCTGGCCCAACGGGATGACTTCGTCGCGCGTTTCCTGGATGATATGCGCGCCCTGGTAGTGCGCGAGGAGATTGTTCCGCAAGCGCGCCTTGATGCGCTGGCGGCTGCTGGCTATGATACGCCGGACGATTGGGCGGATCAAATGGCTACGTGGCAAACCGCCAGCGAAGCTGCCCTGGTTGCGGGGGAAATCCCGGTCGAGCTCGCAGAAACCTGGTTCGATTCCTGCCTGCGCAGCGTTGCCAATTACAATCGTTATCTGATCTGGGGGGCGGTCGCGGCGGCAGCCATTTACCGGCGCAAGGGAGCCGAGGCGCTGCGCGCTGCCGTGGATGCTACCGCCGATGCATTTATGTGGGAGATCAGCCGCGAGTTTTACGTGCACGTGCTGCCGGCAGCGGGCTTCCAGGATCTGGACGAGCTGATGGAATTGGGGTTGCGCGGTATGTACTCCGACCAATACTACACCACCGGTGAAGAAGAAGAGCTCGAGGAGGGCTTGATCAAGCGGAGCATCCTCAGAAACTGCGAATTGGGCGGCGTCTTTCAGCGTGTCGCCGAATGGAATGGGTTGCCCAAAACCGCTCTGGGGTACGCGGTCTGTCGTTATTGCGAAGTCCACGGCGCGGCGACCATGAACATCACCATTCCCCCCATGTACCATCCAACGTACCGGCGGGTACGCTCGGTGGGGATGGACGATACCGAGTGTCTTTTCGAACTCACGCTTACTGAAGCAGATGATATGGAGCGGCTGATGTCGGTTCACGCCCGCATTTTCGGCGAGACGATGTAAGCCGCTCTGGGAAACATTGTTATGGCAGTATCAGCGTCAGAGTAGGAGGTAAATCCATGGCCCACACAAAACGGCAATTCGTGCTCAAGGTTGTAGCATTTTGGATCGGATTTCTGGTTCTCCACTATGCTTACGATTTTCTGCCCATTCTGCCTCTCAAGTTGATCAGCGGCATTGACGAATCGTTCTTCCAACATCAGAAGATCGCGTTCTATACCTATCTGCTCGTGTGCGGGGTGGAATATCTGCTGCGTCGAAAACAGCTCACGAACTTCAGTAGTTTCTTCCACAGCCGCTTGTTCGCTACGGTTCTCATCCCCTGGCTGGTTTTCGTGGTGTGGTACATGGCGGCTGCCTATGTTGGCCAATGGCCCACGGTCTTCTTGGAAATTCTTTACTCCAACATTGCCGTCATCCTGGTGGGGATCTGCGCTTTGATCATGGAGCGCAATATGGAAAGCCTGAAGTACCATCGCGCATTCCAGGTGCTCATCGTGGCGATGTTCGTGGTGTTGGTTTCACAATTCACGATCTTCACGTTCCGTTTGCCGTGGATCGATGTATTTGCCGATCCGCTGACGGGCGCCGTTCATTGATATGGAGGAAGCGCGACGCACGTGTGCCGAAGTGCGTCGCGTCTGATTGTGTACGAAATGTGTCGGCTATCAAACTTTCAGGAGGTCTAGTATGGCGACAATCAAGGAAGTGATGGAAAACTTGCCCAATCTCTTCAAGCCCGAGAAGGCAAAAGGATGGAACCGGGTGATTTTGTTCGACCTGGCCGGCGAGGAGCCCTCCAAGTGGACGCTGAACATTCAAGACGGCGTTGCTACGATAGAAGAGGGGGAGACTCAGAAGCCCCGACTGGTCATTAGCGGCAACAGCGAGCACATCATCCAGATGTTCACCGGCGAGGTGCCGCCGATGAAGCTGGTCAATGGTGGAAAACTGAAGATGAAAGGGCCGATGATGGACGCTATTGCCTTCTCCGGTCTGTGGGACATCCCCAAGCAGTAGCCGGGCAAGTCAGAGAAGCACAGACGACGCAGACGTGGTAGCAACAGCCTGGGCAGGACGCGCCTGGTGTGCGTTCCCCACGGCAGTTCCGGCGCCTCTTGTCTGAGGGAGGAACTGTCAAAGGTAGGTTACCAATATCGTATTCATCCTGTGGGGATAAGCAGGAGGTCTCTTTGGAAACAGGAATCGTCTCTTACGGAACGGCGGTGCCCAAACACCGCATTGAAGCTGATGAAATCTGGCAAGTGTGGAAGAATATCTCTCCACAGTTCTTCGATATGCTCAGTATTGGCGAGCGGGGCGTGTTGGGGCCAGAAGAGGATACGCTGACGCTGGCGACGGCTGCCGGTGAACAGGCGTTGGCCCGGGCGGCGGACATCGTCCCCCAAGCGCGCATTGGGGCGCTTTTCCTCGGCAGCGGCACCAGCCCCTATGCTACCAAAGCCGCGGCGTCGGTAATGGTGGACACGTTAGGGTTGTCCCCCCACGTTCTGGCTGCTGACGTCCAGTGCGCCGAGAAATCGGGCAGCACGGCGCTGCTGTTGGCATCCGCCCTCGTCGAAGCCGGTCAGGTCGATTACGCTCTGGTTATCGCTGCCGATACGATGAACCGCCACACGGCCCCCGGCATGGTGTTGGAATACGTCGCGTCGGCCGGCGCGGTGGCTTTCCTAGTGGGCCGGAAGGAAGCGGAACTTGTCGCGCGGTTAGAGCGTTGGGCCACGCACACGTGGGATCAGAACGACTACTTCCGCGTCGAGGGTGACCGGTACATTCAGCCCGGCGCCGGTTTCTACGGGTGGGTTGCCAACTGGGGGTTGCTTGAGCACGTCATCCCGGCAGCGCAGGCTTTCTTCGAACAATCCGGCCTGACGGCAGATGATTTTAGCAAGTTTGCAGTGCCCCAGAAGACCGGCATCCGCCCGTTGATGACCATGGGCAAGGCCGGACTGGACATGATGCAAGTGTTGCCTTACGTCCTCACGGCCCAGATTGGGGATTGCGGCGCTGCCAGCGTTCCCCTTTCCTTGGCGCACATCCTGGACTGGGCCGATGCCGGAGAACGCGTCGGCGTCATCGATTACGGCAGCGGCGCAGGATGTGATATGTGGTCTCTGGTGACCACGGCGCTCGTGGAAGAGCGCCGTCCTTCCAGCGGTCTGGTGATGGAGCTGCTCGACGACAAGATTATGGTGGACTACGCCACGGCGCTCAAGTACGAACAGAAGCTCCTGCGTTCGCCGCACCAGTTGAGCAACTTCTATTAAACGGGGGATGTCATGGGAAAAATCAATCGCAGAGTAATGATGGTTGGGGGCGCGATCACTTTACCCAACGTCCCCATGGAGTGGACGTGGCGGCAGTTGGCGACGGAGCCTTTCTGGCAGGCCTTGCAAGAAGTAGGACTTTCGGTTGCCGATGTCGATCTGGTGGCCTGCGCCTACAACGACCGTTCGATCGTGGATTCGTCTATCGGGCCCCAGGTTGCGGATGCCCTGGGCATGATTCCCAAGCCGGTGGTGATCACGTCCAGCGCCTGTGCGGGCAACGGCGTGGCCTCCTACGTGGCGTGGAACGCCATTGCCTCGGGTCGGTGCGACATCGTTGTTTCCCTGGGCTTCGCCCGTTCCGATAACTACGATGCTATGGAATCGATGAACTCGCAAGGCAACTACGTGGATTTCGATTATCTAATGGGCTTGACTCACATCAACTACGGCGCCATACGTGATGCCTACTACCGGCAGAAGTATGGCGCGACACTGGAAGATGTGGCCCGTTGGGTTTACCAGTGCCACTGGTATGCGCGCCGCAACCCACTTGCCAAGGCCTATGGCCAACCCATGCCGGTGTTGGAAGACTTGGCTGCCGATACGCCGGAAGCAGATCGGGACCGGCAAGCTACCAACCGGGGCGGCGTTGCGAGTTGCATGGTTTTCGCCGGGGAGGAGATCGCCCGCCAGCTCACGGACAAACCGGTGGTTTTTGATGTCGCGTATGCCTATCGCTCACCCTACATCGGTGAGTTTTTCAACTTCCCGGTAGCAGGATTGCGCGAACATGACTTGGCGGAATTTTCGGGACTGAAAGTAGCAGCGCAAGAAGCCTATGCCATCGCGGGGATCACAACAGATGCCATTGATGTGGCCCAGGTGCACGATCTGACTGCCTACGAAGGCTTCATGGCTATCGAAGCCCTGGGGCTGTGTCCCTTTGGGGAGGCCAAGCACTTCGTGCGGGCGAATGAGATGGCGTTAGGCGGGCGCTGTCCTGTCAATACCTATGGCGGTGGAGCGGCCTTCGGACATGGTTCTGTGGGGTGCGATTTCCAGGCCGGGGTATTGGAGAACTTCTGGCAGCTGCGCGCCGAGGCCGGCGAGCGTCAGGTACAGGATGCCCGCGTGGGCGTCAATTCGTCCTATGGCACCCACCATTCGCTGGATGTCGTGGGTGTGGTGCAAAGGGGGTGGTGAGATGAGCGAGCAATTTCCTGAATTCTTCGTCCGGCTGGATACGTTTTCCAGCGCTGTCTGGTATCGCACCAAGAAAGCCCGCTATCGCCTGGAAGGGACCCGCTGCACTGCTTGCGGCGAGATCTTTTTCCCCCCGCGCACCGGCCTTATCTGTCCCCATTGTCACGAGCGTGCAATGGAGCCTTATGAGTGCGCGCACACAGGCGAGATCGTCGTGACGGCGCCGGACGATATGGGGTTCCCGGCCTGGGGATATGGCGATGCCCTGCCGCGTTACCTGGTCATCGTCCGGTTGGATGATGGCATCCATGTCATGGCGGACGTTATCGATGTGGATGATCCGGACCGCGTAGCGGCAGGCGCGCGGGTGCAGATGGTGCTCCGCAAGCATCGCCGCGAAGATACCGGGGCCTGGGTCTACGGGTACCGGTTCGTGTTGGTATGACGTCGAACCCGGTGGGGACGCCGGGGGTGTCATGCCGGATCGCAGGAGGTAGAAAGTGACGCAAGAGAGTTACACACTTAGTCTGTGCCTGCTGGATTTCGTGCCCAATCTTGCTTTCCTGGCAGGCGCGTATTTCCTCGTGAAGACGGCGTTGCTGGTGCGGGGCCGTAGTTGTGCGCGGATGGTCATGGCAGGCGGGTTGCTGGTCTTTCTCGGCGGCACACTCAAAGCCATCTGGAAGCTGCTCTACACCACCGGCGTGGGCGACGTGCGCATCTGCAGCGAGGCGCAGTTTGCGCTGTTGGCCCCCGGCTTCCTGGCCTTGCTAGTGAGCGTGGTCTTGTTGACCCGGCGCAAGGCAGACGCTGCCGGCGGGGTTCCGCTGCTGGCCATGGCTCCCTGGAAGATTCCCTTATTGATTGTGATGACGTTGTCGAGTATCGGCGCTTATGGCATTCTGGCGACCCTTGCCTTCCGCCGCCGGGAGCGGTTGGCCGGGGCTCTGTTCATCGTGGCGGTGTTGTGCTTGTTTGCGATGTCCGGGATGGCCGGCGGCGAGCAGACCATCACCAGCCAGTGGATCGAGGAAAGCATCAACTCGCTAGGGCAGATTGCCTTTGCGGTGGGCAGTTTTACGTTGTATCGTTCCTACCGGTTAGCAAAAGGAGACATGAGCTGTGTTTGAACCAATCAAGCGCTGGCGACTGGGCAAGCAATACGGTTACGAGACGCTGTTCAAGAATCAGGATCGTACCCCTGCCGGGAAAACCGGCGTGATCCTGGCCGACATGGGCATGCCGGAAGCCTACGAACCCGAATTCTACATCGGCTACATCCATCATGTGTTCCACTATATGTTGCCCAAATTCCTGCATCGCGTGGTGTTGGCCGATCGGGGGATCGCGTTGGTCGATCCGGAGAATGCGTTGGCCCGGGAGCCTTTCGAACCCCGCCAATTGATCGATATGCATGGCTCCTTTACCAACCGGGAGGGCCGGCCCTACACCGAATGTGAGGCGACCTGGCGCCCGCCGGGTATGAAGAAGAACCCCTGGGACAACGGCTATTTCCTCTACACAGCGGAAGGCAAGGGCGGAGCGCCTGATATCTGCCAGAAGACCGGGGCGAAAGTGATCGGCTGGTACTATGGACATCTCCTTCCAGAGCAGAAAGTGGCCTGGGCCTACCAGTGTGGAAAGGTATACGATGAAGCAACGGCGGCCCTGCAGAAGAGATTTCCGGAAGCGGTGTTCCGCCACGCCCGCTACGTATACCGGGATTCGATGCACCAGGCTGTGGAAGAACTGCTGGATGAGGGATGCGAGACCGTCGTTTACCAGTGTTTCTGCAATCCCGTCTATTCAGATTTCGAGGAATATGCCTACGCGCTTCCCATGATCCATGAGTTCGTGGCTGGTCGGGCCAAGGTAATCTGCGCCGATCAATTGGGTAACCAGCCGGCGATGCGGGAAGGGTACGTGCAGATGATCCGCGACCAGATGGCACAACTACCCACGGATGCGCGTGTATTGTTGATCTTGTCGAAGCACGGACACCCGTTCAAGAAGGAGACCCAGGACGCGCGTGGTCCGGAATACCGCAGACCTTTGGAAGCCGCAGCGCGCCGGGCCATGGAGGATTGGGGCGGGACGTGGGATCTGGTCTGGAGCAATGACGAATACGCTGATGAATACTGGGATCCCGATAACAACAAGGCCGAGACCCACGCGGCCTATCGCCAGGCCATTGACGAAGGCTACGACTACGCCCTGGAGATTCCCACCGACTTCATGGCTGAAAACACCGACCTGATGATCTTCCACGCTATGAAGAAATTCGACGCGTTTGCCGAGTATGATCGTAACGCGCCGATCCCCTATCCGGATTGGGATCAACCCCTCGTGCGCACCTTCCACGAAGGCAAGACTACGGGTATCTATGCCGGCTGTCCGGTCGGTCCCTACCGGAAGTATGTGGTCGAGGCCGTGGAAGCTTCGGTGAGCGAGGTGCTGGCCGCCGGCTGAACGATCGGGCGGAGGCGCGTTCAGCCTTGACGTTCTTTGCCGACGGTCATAGGACCTTACGGTCGCCGGTGCATTCTGTGGTTAAGTGATGTATCCAATACACTAATCTGGCTGACGGCTAAGCGTTGAAAGCTGGCCGCCATTTTGAGGAGGTTTTAATGTCAGAGTGTCACGATTCTGAATGCCGTTGTCACCGTTTTCACGACAAGGTTGCCCTCGTCACCGGCGCGGCATCGGGCATCGGCCAGGCGTGCGCCGTGGACTTTGCCCGCGAGCAGGCTAAAGTGGCAATATGTGACGTGAACGAGGAAGGGTTGGAAGAGACCCGCCAGCAGATCGAGGCGCTGGGCGGCGAGTGTCTGGTCCAGAAAGTAGACATACGCCGCCGCGAAGAGGTCGAAGCGTTCATCGCGGCGGTCCTGGAACGATTCGGAACCCTGGATATTCTGGTCAATAACGCCGGAACCGGTCAGTTCGTGCCGTTCGCATTCGTGGAGGATGAAGAGTACGACCGGGTTATGGATATCAACGTGCGCGGCATGTTCTACTTCTGCCGCGCGGCCCTACCCACCATGATGGACAACGATTACGGCAAGATCGTCAATATCACCTCGATCATGTCGGTAGTGGCCGGACAAGGACAATCTATCTATAACGCCAGCAAGGGGGCGGCCAAGATGCTGACCCAGGGCATTGCTGTGGATGTCTCCGGCTACAATATCAACGTCAACGCCGTTGGGCCGGGTATGGTGCTCACCGGTCTGACCCAGAACATGCTCGGCGACCCCGAACAGGCCGAGTGGTTCATCGAGCGGATTCCCAAACGGCGTATCGCCGAGCCGCAGGATATTGCCAACGCCGTGCTGTTCCTTTCCAGCGACGAAGCTGACTACATCCACGGCACCACCCTATTCGTGGATGGCGGGATGATCTGCACCCGGGGCTAATCAGGTACTTTAGGCGAGGGCTTCCGAGGCTCGGCGGATTGCGACAATTCCGGCGGGTTTCGGAAGCCCTTGTTTGTGTACTCAGGGAAAATTTGCATCCCGGTTGATTTGTGTTAAACTCTAACTCGTTCTTGACATTAGTCGAGCATTTCCGAGTCGTTTTACCTAACGGCGCGCGCGTGCTAATGCATGGCCTATGGGAAGACGACCGATAGGGTGTAGCGGGAAACGGCTGCGCCTCCCGTGTTTGGAAAGGAAGTGCGTCGCTACGAATCAACCCTGCCTGGTGCGCATTCCGATGCGAACCGGGTAGTGTGTTGTATGTGACGGCGTCCTTTTCCCGGGACGCCGTTTTTTGTTGGGACAGTTCTCTTGAAAACCGTGAGGTATGGATTATGGACGTCGTGTGGGCCGGGTTAAAAGAAGGGCTGCGCCTCTTGTTTGCCGGTGATCCGTATCTCTGGGAAATTGTCTTGCTTTCTGCGCAGGTAAGCGGTATTGCCTTGACAATCAGTGCTCTGCTGGGTATTCCCTTTGGCGCAATCATCGGCTTAACGCATTTCCCAGGACGGCGATTCGTGCAGGCATTGGTCTATACCGGGATGGGCTTCCCTCCGGTGGTTGTAGGTCTGGCCGTATATCTACTCCTCTCGCGGAATGGAATTCTCGGCCCGCTGAATTGGGCCTGGATTCCCCAGCTGTTCACTGTGCCGGCGATGGTGTTGGCGCAAGTCATCATTGCTACGCCGTTGGTGATTGGATACACCATGGCCGCCGTGTCGGAGGTTGACCCGAATTTGCGCCTGCAGTTGCGGGCATTGGGCGCTACGCCGCGACAGGCGACTTGGGCCGTTTTGCGCGAGGCCCGTCTGGGAGTGATCGTAGCGCTGGTCGGTGGATTGGGCAGCATTGTTTCTGAGGTCGGCGCCGTGACAATGGTTGGAGGCAATATCGAACATGCTACACGCGTGCTCACCACCGCCATCATGTTGGAAACGCGGCGCGGCAATATGGACCTGGCCATTGGCCTGGGGATGGTGCTGTTAGCCCTGGCTTTCATGGTCAACCTCCTCATGGCGCAATTTCAGGGGCGCGGCAAATGAGCGAGATCTTGTATGAACTGCGTGAGGTACACAAACGCTACACTGGGCGTACTGTGCTGCAAGTGTCCACTCTCGATATCTACCGGGGTGAGGTATTGGCAATTGTCGGCCCCAGCGGTGCAGGCAAATCGACTCTGTTACGTTTACTCAACTTCCTGGAGTTCCCGGATTATGGTGATTTGATCTATCGGGGGAAAGTCATCCAGCCCGGTACGATGCCCTTGGCCCTGCGCCGCGAGGTAACGACGGTTTTTCAACGTCCTGCACTGCTTTCGGCTACTGTCTGGCGCAATGTTGTCTATGGCTTGCGTGTGCGTGGTATACGTAACGGCGCCCGTGCGGTGCAAGCTGTGCTCGCCCGGTTGGGCCTGGCGGCGCTGACTCATGCACAAGCCCGCGCGTTGTCTGGCGGCGAAGCCCAACGTGTTGCTTTGGCCCGCGCCCTGGTGCTACAACCCACAGTGTTGCTACTCGATGAGCCTACCGCGAATCTCGACCCTTACAACGTCGGCATCATCGAGCAGGTGGTCGCCGACCTGAATCAAACACAGGGTGTGACTGTGGTTCTGGTAACCCATAACGTTTTCCAGGCCCGGCGGCTTGCACAACGTGTCGTCTTCCTTTTGAATGGCACTATCGTGGAAGTTGCATCGGCGGGACCTTTCTTCGAATCGCCCCGCGATCCTCGGACCGCGGCGTTTGTCAACGGCGAGATGGTGTATTGAGTCCCTATTCACAGATTCCAGGAGGAGAAATGTCTACACAGTTGAAGTTCAAGTTTGCGACGTTGTTGGTTGTATGGGTGCTGCTCTTGACGGCTTGTTCGCCTACGGCAGCGCCAACAGCCGCCCCGGTCCCGGAAACCACCGAGGCCCCGAGCGAAGCGGGCGAAACGCAGAAGCTCATTTTGGGTACCACGACCAGCACTTACGATTCCGGTCTGTTGGATTACATCCTGCCTGATTTCGAGCAGGCGTATAACACCCAGGTCGAAGTGATCGCGGTTGGCACCGGTCAGGCTCTGCAGTTGGGGATGGACGGGAATGCCGATGTATTGCTGGTGCACGCGCGGGCCAGAGAAGATGCCTTTATGGCCGAAGGGCATGGCGTCCGGCGAGAAGATGTCATGTATAACGACTTCGTCATCCTTGGACCGGCGAATGACCCGGCCGGTATCCGGGGCATGAGAAAGTCGGCCCGGGCGCTTGAAACGTTGGCAGAAACCCAATCCCCCTTTATCTCGCGTGGGGATGATTCGGGTACGCACAGCAAGGAAAAGGGCCTCTGGGCCGAGGCCGGGATTGAACCCGCCGGCGATTGGTATATCTCGGCGGGGCAGGGCATGGGGGCTGTGCTCAGTATGGCAAATGAACAACAGGCATACACTTTGAGCGATCGTGCTACGTACCTCGCAATGACATTGGAGGGATTGGAACTCGAGATCATGGTCGAAGGCGATCCTTTGTTGTTCAATCCCTATGGTGTGATGACCGTCAATCCGGACAAGAATCCCAATATCAAGGGCGATCTTGCTCAGCAGTTCATCGATTGGTTGATTTCTATCCCCACGCAAGAGAAGATCGGGGCCTTTGGCGTAGATAAATTTGGCGCTCCGCTTTTTACGCCGGACTCCCAGCCGTGGCGTGATGCTCAGGCCGCGGCAGCTCCTGCCGGCGCAATGCAGATCACCGGAGAGGTAGCCCAGGCGCAGAGTTGGAGTGAGGATGAGATCAAAGCTATGGGAACCATGGATGTCGAGGGTCAGAATAGCGATGGCGAGACCGAGATTTACACCGGTGTAGCCATCAAGTCGCTGTTGGAGTTGGCGCAGCCCAATCCTGGCGCGTCTACAGTTGTGTTGATCGCCGATGATGGCTATTCGGTAGAGCTTCCCCTGGCCGATGTCATGGCTTGTGAAGAGTGTATTCTGTCATTCCGAAGTGAAGGTGGGTTTACTTCACGGATGCCTGGTTTCCCGAAGAACACGACCGTGAAAGGTCTCGTCGAAATCCAGGTGAAGTAACATGTAGTGTAGAATCCCGGTGGGACGCGCCTCGTTGTACTTGAAAGCGCATAGTCTGGCGCCGCGAGGTCCCTATTGTGACGCGACGGTGCGTCCCACCATGATCAATTCAGGAGGTATAGCATGCAAGATAAAGTTGAAGTAAGGGCCATGTTGGAACGCATCGGGGAATTCCGCAGCGAACCGCTCACCGATTTCACACAGCCAGAGCCCGCAGCGGCCTTCGAAGCTGCTCTGGCGCGGGTGCGGTCCCGGTTTGGACAACGCCACCCGGTCGTCATTGGCGGGGAAGAGATTTACACGCCGGTGACGTTCACGTCAACAAATCCCGCGCATCCCGCGCAGGTCATCGGGGTCTTTTCCCAGGCCGGGACCGAGTTGGCGTTGTTGGCCGTTGAGGCCGCCGAGGGTGCTTTCGAAACGTGGAGCCGCACACCCGCTACCGAGCGTGCGGCGATGATGTTACGGGCTGCCGCCCTGATGCGGGCGCGCCGACATGAGCTGAACGCGTGGATGGTCTACGAAGTGGGCAAGAACTGGCTCGAAGCCGATGCCGACACCGCCGAGGCTATCGATTTCCTGGAATATTACGCGCGCCAGATGCTCAAATTGGAATTGGTCGAGGTTTATCAGGCCCCGGGCGAGCGTGACACACTTCATTACATGCCCCTGGGCGTCGGAGCTGTTATTCCGCCCTGGAATTTCCCCTTGGCAATTCCCACGGGGATGAGCAGCGCAGCGATTGTCGCGGGCAATGCCATTGTCTTCAAGCCCGCGAGTGATTCGGCCAAAATCGCCTGGGAGTACTTCCAAATCCTGCGCGAGGCCGGCTTACCGGATGGAGTCTGCAACTTCCTTACCGGATCGGGGGCCGTGGCTGGGGAAACGCTGGTGGATCATCCCCAGACTCGCTTCATCGCCTTCACCGGTTCCAAGGAAGTGGGGCTGCGCATCCACGAACGCGCAGCCAAACCCCAACCGGGCCAGCTCTGGATCAAACGCACGATCCTGGAGATGGGCGGCAAGGATGCTGTGGTGGTCGATGAAACCGCGGA
>JAFGNR010000275.1 GCA_016926915.1 Anaerolineae bacterium | reverse complement strand
CGCGCCCGTAGGCGCGTCCCGCGCGCCCGTAGGCGCGTCCCGCGCGCCCGTAGGCGCGTCCCGCGCGCCCGTAGGCGCGTCCCGCGCTGGCAAGGGAGTTTCCCATGAGGCGGGAGATCGCGTATCGCCTATTCGTTGGAGGCCAGCGGTAGTGTGAACCAGAAGCGGCTGCCCTGGCCCACGGTACTGTCGACGCCGACGTTGCCCCCTAACCGCTGGATGATGCGGTGCGCGATGGAAAGCCCTAAACCGTGGCCTTCCACGCGCAACTTGTAGAGCCGCTCGAAGGGCGTGAACAGGCGCGCCTGTTCTTCCGGACTGAGGCCGGGACCGTTGTCCTGGACCCAGAAATACGCCATGTCCGGATTATCCCCGATCCGTGACACGCCCAGGGTGATGACCGGCGGTTCGCCGCCATACTTCACGGCATTGCTGATGTAGTTCATCCACACTTCTTCCACCCAGGGGCCGTGCCCTAACGCGATGGGCCAGGCGTCAGGCAGCGCGATACTGGCCTGGCGCGCTGCAAGCATGTAGTCCAGACGCTCGAGGGTCTCGGCTACAATGAGGCCCATGTCCAGGGGCGCTTTCTGAACCTCGCCTTGATTGCGGACGCTGGCCAGCAACAGCAATTCGTCGATGATATTGGCCATCTTGCGACTGCTTTGGGTAATGGTCTGCAAATAGCGCCGCCGGTCGTCCGGCGATACGTCTGGCGTTTCCACCAGAAAATCACCGTATCCCACGAGCAGGTTGAGCGGGGCCTTGAGATCGTGGGCCACGGTATGGGCAAACGCGTTGAGCTCCTCATTCCGCGCCTCGAGCGCTGCATTGGCATGATCGAGCGCAGCGACCCTTTCGATGAGGGCGCGGTTGGCCGTCTCCAACTGCCGGTGGAGATTCTGGATCGAGAGGTGCGTTTCTACGCGCGCCAGGACTTCGGCCACTTGAAAGGGTTTGGTGATGTAATCGACGCCGCCAACGGAAAATGCCCGGACTTTGTCCTTGATGTCGTCGAGCGCGCTGATGAAGATCACGGGCACTTCGCGGGTCTCGGGCATGTTCTGGAGGCGAGTGCAGACGCGGTAGCCATCCATTTCCGGCATGCGCACGTCGAGCAAGATGAGATCGGGCGGCGCGATCCGCGCCGACTCCAGAGCCCGCGCGCCGCTTGTCATGGCGCGAATCTTGTAGCCGCGCGCGAGCAGCATCTGCGATAGAAGCCGGATGTTGTCCGGGGTGTCGTCGACGATCAGGATGGTTGGCTTGGGAGCATCAGGATAGTCCATTGTCATTTCCTGTGACTTGGTGAATGAATGCAGCAATGCGGTCGTGGGCGTATTCCTGCGCCAGGATGTCAAGCGCATTGGCCAGAGCCGGATCTGGCGCGCGTATCTGCTCGATCAACGCGCTGAGCCACTCCGGATCGCCCAACATGGTCGCCTGCTCCAGCGCCGTGAGCCACTCTTGGGGGAGGGCGGCGAGGCGCGTGATGAACTGCGTCTCCCCGCCGACCTGCGCCACGGCGTCGGCGGCGCGCGGCGCGCGTTTGCCCGGATGCTCGTTGGCTTGCGCGATGCTGCCGTCGCCATAGGTGAAGTGCACGCCGAGATGGCGCGTCAACATCTCGAGAATCTCGACTGCCCGGAATGGTTTGCGCAGGAAATCGTCACACCCGTGCGCGAGAATCGCGGTGCGACTTTCCTCGAAGACGCTGGCGGTAAGAGCGATGATGACGGGCGTCTCCTCTTCTACCACGGCTTTGATACGCCGGGTGGCTTCGTAGCCGTCCATCACCGGCATGCGCATATCCATCCAGATGAGCTGCGGGCGCCACGCCTGCCAGAGACCCAGCGCCTCTTTGCCGTTGCTGGCCTCGCGAACCTCGAACCCCAGCCCCACCAGCAATTTGACCAGTAGCCGCCGGTTGGCTTTATCATCTTCTACGACCAGTAAACGATAACGCGGTTGTCCGGGGGCGACGCCCGTTACCCTGCGCGAATGTAGCATGGACTGTGTATCGGTTTCGACGAGGCCGGCCAGACGGGCCTGAATGGTGAACCGGAAGCAGCTGCCCAGGCCCGGAATACCCGCGCTGCTGACGGCCAGATCTCCTCCCATCAAGTGGACAAATTGCCGGCTGATGGGCAGGCCCAGCCCGGTGCCTTGTTGGGAGGCGCGCCCTATTGCCGTCTGGACGAAAGGTTCGAACAGTGCGTCCAGTTCGTCGTCCGTGATGCCCGGTCCTGAATCTTCGACCTCGAAGCGTAAGACGAGCGGGAAAGGCGGCGCATCCTGACTGGCTTCTGCCGGCGAGAGAGGGGCTGCCAGGCCGTGCTTGCTGACCCGCAGTGTGACGTGCCCCTTTTCCGTGAAGCGGACGGCATTGTTGAGAAGATTCATCAAGACCTGGCGCAGTTTCCCTTCGTCGGCGTGAATGTATTGCGGCACATCGCCGGCGCGCTCGAAGATTAGCGCGAGTTGTTTTTCAACGGCGCGGATGAGGAACATGTCCTCCAGACTCTCCAGCAATTTGAACAGGTCGAAACTGTTCTCGTTGAGCACCATCCGGCCCGCCTCGATCTTGGACATAGTCAAAACGTCGTTGATGAGGTTGAGCAGATGTTCGCCGCTGCGGTTGATGGTTTCCAGGTTCTCTCGTTGGTCTGCGGTCAGGTCCGGTGTGCGCGCCATCAGCTGGGCAAACCCGAGAATGGCATTGAGCGGCGTGCGTAGTTCGTGGCTCATGTTGGCCAGGAACAGGCTTTTCGCGCGGTTCGCGGCTTCGGCCTCTTCTTTGGCCCGCTCCAGTTGCGCCGTGCGTTGCGCCACTTGTTCCTGGAGGTTGTTGATCAGAGAGCGCAGCCGCAGAGTCAGGGTATTGAAGGCGTCCGCCAGGGTCACCATTTCCACCGGCCCCACCGGTTCGGCGCGCAACTGCAGGTCGCCAGCGCCCATGGCGGCAGCCGTCTTGGTGAGCGCTTCGATGGGACGGGTGATGATCGTCGAGATCGCGATGGCAGCCATGACTACTGCCGCGATGGATAGGAGCCCTACCAGGCTGGCGATTTTGACGGATTCGCGCATCCCTTCCAGGGCGTTGGCCTGGGTGTCGCTATTGAACACTTTCCACCCCAGCCCGTGCAGCGGTTCGATATTGATCCCGCTGGTGGTGTTGAGCGGGGCATGGGCCAGTACCGCCGCTTTTCCATGCCGGTCGATCCCCAGGCGCCAGCCGGCCTCCGAAAAACGGGCCACGCTGGCATCTGCTGCGAGAATGCCGGCGGCTTCGAGACCCGGCCAGATCTGCCGGCCGATCTCGTCATCGTCGGGACCCGCGATGACCGTCCGCTCCGGCGCCAGGAGGTGCAGTTCACCCGCGACTTTCGCTTGTGTTTGTGCGATGTCCCTTTGAATGGCTTTGAGATAGTAGGTCGCTGCCAGCACGCCCAGCGTCTCGTTGGTCTGTGGATTCAGTACGCCCACAGCGATAAAAATCGACGCGTCGTGGCTTTCCGGCTCGATTTGGAGGTCTCCGACGTAGACATCGCCCCGGCCTTCGTCCCAGGCGGCTTTCCACCAGAGGGCGTTGCCGTAGTAGAAGGTATCGGGCTTGTCGCCCTGAACGGCGACCAGGGCCCCAAAACGATCGGTGAGGAACAGGTTGTCGTAGAGCAGATCGTTGCCCCGGAACGTGCGGAAGATCTTGGTTTGCGGATTGTTGCGGTAGTGCATGACGAAGTCGCTGTTTTCGGCGCTGCTTTGCCAGAGAGCGATGCGTTCCTCCAGGAAGTGCAGCCGCGCGGCCTCGTCTTCGGGATAGGCTGCATTGGAGGCGGCAAGCCCTTCCAGAAGGGCCGGTTCGCGCCGTCCCAGGTAGAGCAGGGAGTTGATTTGTTGCTCCAGAACGTTGCCGATGCGCTCGGCGTTGATCTCGGCGACGGTCTGGAACCCTTCCCCCACCTGCGCGATTTGCGCGGTGCGAATCTGGCTGATCAACACACTGGTCACCAGCAGGATAGACCCGGCTGCGATCACCGTAAAGAGGAGCGACTGTTGGGTTGCCAGATCCAGGCGAGCGTGGTTGGGTGAATCCGGTTTGATGCGGGTCTCCCACAGGAGCAGCAGTGAACTCGCCAGGTCGAGCCCCAGTAAGCCACAGATGCCGTAGCCGAGGGTGGGGGGGATGACGTCTGCCGCCAACCGGAAGGCTGGATTGACCAAATCCAGGCCGATGGCGCCGGCGCCGCACGCCAGGGCGCAGACGATGAACACAGGGATAGTGCGGATGTCGTCGACAATGCTCAATTCGACCGTGGCGATGACCAACATCAACACGCTGGCGGTTTCGTATTCGCTCGTGAACAGGGGGAGCAACACCGTGCAGAGAATCTGCGCGCCGGCAATCCATCGCACGGCAAGGTTGTGTTGCAACCGGCGTCGCGCAACGAACCCGGCCCTGCTGCGGATGAGCAGCATGGCGAGCGCCAGCCCCGCGAGGGCCAGGATTTGCCATTGGCCCGCTCGCCGGTATGCCCACAGCAGCAGCGCCAGGATAAACCCTGAGGTGGCCGCCGATGCAAAAAGGATTTGCCGGAACGGCGACTGCGACCGCTTGCCTCGAGACGACATCAGTTTTCCCCGGGGTCTCTCACTTGGCTCCGGTCAAGGTGGGGTCGGCGACGATGGCCTCCCGGGCCGCGCTGACCAGATTTTTGCAGGTCTCCGGTATCCGGGCGTCCCACTCGTGATAGGGCGATAGGCCAACCCCGCCGTTGGCCAGCGTCGCCGTGCGAATGCCGCCGGTCAATCGCCCGTTGGCGAAATCTCGCACTGCCGTGGCTGCGGCAATATCCACGTTTTTCGACGCGCTGGTGAGCAGCGCGGATTGGGCCTCCGGAACCGTGTAGTACTGATCGACGTCAACGCCAATAGCCATCAATCCCGCTTCCTGTGCGGCGATCAGGGCGCCGCTGCCGGTGTTGCCCGCCACACCGAAGATCACGTCGGCTCCCTGGCTGATGAAATCCTGGGCCACAACCTTGCCCGCCGGGGGATCGTTGAAGTCGGGGATATATTCATTCAGCAGCCGGATAGCAGGTTGGACCGACCGCGCCCCATTCTGGAAGCCGGCGACGAAGCGCACCACCGGCGGGATTTCCATCCCGGCCACGCTGCCGATGGCGCCGGTTTCGCTCATACAGGCCGCCAGTACACCGGCGAGATAGGCGACTTCGTCCTCGGCAAACATGAGACTCGTCACGTTGGAGAGCCCGCCTTCTTCGGTGTAGCAATCCGCGACGGTTTCGGCGCACCCGGCGCCGGGATAAAAGGCCGTGTCCATGATGGCGAATTGCACGTCGGGGTATCGCAGCGCGGCCTTGGCCGTGGCGTCTCCCATGCGGAAGCCTACGGTAATGACCAGATCGGGGCCTTCTGCGATCAAGCTTTCCAGGGAACGTTCGAAATCGGACGTAGAATCAGGGGAGAAGTAGAAGAACTCCAATCCTTCTTCTGCGGCGGCTTCGCGCGCGCCTTTGAGGGTGTATTCGTTGAAGGAGCGGTCGTTTTCGCTGTTGGCGTCGATCAAGACGCCGACTTTGAGAACCGGGGCGGGGGCCGGGGTAGGGGGGGCGCAAGCCGCCGCTACCACGGTGAGCGCGGTCAATAACAGGAATGCTTGGAGCCGGATTTTGTTCATCATTTCCCTCCGGTCATGTCTGAACGAACTGTAACTTGTGGGAGCCAGAAGGGTTTGTTTCATTCCCTTGCTGCGATCTTGTGTCTTGGACGTTGTTGCTGAAGGTCTCGGACCTGTGCGTTGTCTCAGCATTGCCCGAATTATCTTGTGACCGGGGGGCTTGTCAAGCGCGTGCACTGCAACAAGCGGGACTTTACCGCAGCGGACGCCGGGATCGCAGCGAGGTCGCCAAGAAGGCTTTAGTTGAGGACTTCACAGAGAGGCACAGAGATTGCGGAGCTTTGCTCCGTGAATCTCTGTGCCTCTCTGTGTAACTGCGCTTTTGCCTTCTCGGAAGGCCCCTAATCCGTGAAGCGGAACCGCCAGGCGGCAATCGTGAAGAACAGGAGGCCCATAGCCAGCAGGATTCCCATCTCCGGCAGCACCTGCACGAAGGTCGCGTTCTCGCCCATCAGGCTGTAATAGGCTTCCAGGGCGTGGGCGTGCGGCGTGAGTTTGGAGAGGATGCCAATAAAGCCCGTTGTGCGGGTCAACGGCGTCGGCCCCATGGCGATGCATCCCCCGATGCCCGCCAGCACGAATCCCAGGACGGTGCCCGTGGTATCGGCCTGCTTCGGCGTCTTTGACAGGGCCGCGATCATCATCCCCATGGCGGCGGCTACGAATGCGAGAATGACGGTGAGGGGGAGCAGCGCCAGCGGCGACGCGCCCAGGGGCATGTTGAAGAAGATGGCGGCGACGCCGAGCAGCACCACGACCTGGGCGCAGGCCAGCGCCATGTAGGCGAGGGTTTTCCCGCCGATGATCGCGGAAGGGGTGAGGGGGGCCGCCAGCAGTCGTCGTAGCGTGCCGGCCTCGCGTTCGTTCAGCAGTGAGGCCGCGCACACCCCCACGATGAAGAAGACGAACATGACGGTCAGCCCCGGGAACATCAGCGCGAAGAAGATCTCGATGCCGCCCTCGATGGTTGCTCCTTCCAGGTCTTCCGAGACGACGGCGATGGCGGGATTCCGGCGCATCTCATTCAGCTGGGTCATGATGACGCCCAGGTTCTGGGCTGCAAAGGCCTGCTGTTGTTCCGGGGAGGCCGTGGTGAAAGCGTCGGAGTCCTCGAGCACGGCGCGGATGCCATACTGGATTTCGCCCCAGATGGTGGCTTCGTCCACCACCTGATTCATGATCCCCGTCACGATGCTGGCGCTCTCCGGCTGGGCCGGATCGACGATGACTTCGATCTCGGTGGGGGTATAGGCGTTGACTTGCTCCGTGAAGCCGGCCGGGATGACGATGGCGGCGGCAGCTTCCCCCGTTGCGACCGGGGCCTCGGCCTCGGCGGCGGTCTCGTAGTCCGTGATCTGCAGTTCGTCGATGGTGTGCAGGGCGGCGGTGATCTCTTCTCCGAAGATGCCCGTATCGAGATTCACCACGCCGACGCGAACCAGAATGCCGGCGTCGTCGGTATCCGCGAATTTCAGGTTCATGCCGCCGTACACGGCGCCGAAGAGCAGCGGGAGCAGGAACAGGATGGCCAGGGAACCACGATCTTTGAGCATAAGCTGGATTTCCTTCCAGGCGATAGCAAGCGTATTTTTGAACATAGCGATCTCCTTGACTTGATACAGTCTCTTCATGGGATTCGGCGTGAGCCATCCACGCGCTAATCGAAGTCGAACTTCCACAGCCCGATGGCGAAAAACACCAGACTGAAGACGCCCAACGCGAGTAGATCGGTAACGACGTCGCCCAGGGTCAGGCCGCGCGCGAGCAGGTTGTTGAAGGCGTGGTTGGCCCAGTAGTGCGGTACGATTTTGATCACCGGCCCCATCACGCTTTCCAGGATGAAGAGCGGGATGAAGGTGCCGCCCAGGATACCCGCGCCCCAGAGAATCAGGCTGCTCAGCCCGCCGATTTGATTCTCCGTTTGAGCGATGGCGGCAATCACGATACCCAGGCAGCTGGTGCACAACGCCATGGCGACGGCAACGATGAGCACGGCCAGGGGATCGCTGCCGAGGTGCAGGGGCGTCAGGCCCAGCAGGCGCATGCCGAACATGCCGAATGCAAAAATGACCAGGGTTTGGATCAAGGCGATGATGAAGCCGGGGAGCACCTTCCCTGCCAGCAGGGCGGCTTTGCTCACCGGCGCGGCCAATAGCCGCCGGAACGAGCCGACCTTCTTCTCATCGTAGATGGAACGCGCCGTCGTCTGCGCGGTGAGGAAGACGAAGAGCACCGTGAAGCCGGGTACCGCCAGCTGCACCGGTTCGTCCAGCTCGGAGGCGCGCCCGTCCGGTTTCGCCGGCACGGTCTCCTTGACGGCGATCAAGGGTGTGGTTTTGGACCGTTCGAACTGGCTGCGCGCCTGGGCCATGGCCCGTTCCGGCGTGAAGATCTGATTTTCCTCGGGAATGCCGGCGTTCATCTCGCCCATCTGCCGGAGACTGGCCAGAATCTGGTTTTCCAGAGAGAGGTCCTGCGCGGCCCCGGCGATGACGAGCCGCACGGCTTCTGTCTCCTCTGGGGGCGCGTCGGGGTGATTGGTCAGCCGGAGCGTGATCTGTTCTCCGCCGTCCAGTTTCCCGGTGAAATCTGCCGGGATGGTGAGGAAACGCGCGATCCGGCGTTCATCCAGGTCTGTTGCTGCGGTTTCTTGCGCGACGAGCGTGACGGCAACGCCGCCGGCCCGCTCCAATTCGTCCAGAAAAGCTTGCGCCCCGGTCCCGCCGTCGAGATCGACCACCGGAAGCGGAATCCGCGTGTCTTCCTCCGCTTCGCTGCCAATGGCAGCCAGCGCGCCGCTGAACACCACGATAAAGATGAGAGGCAGCGCCACCAGCTGTACCACGGCGCCGCGATCTTTGAAGAAGATCTGTAAGTCTTTGAGTGCAATCGTCACTGCGTTCATGTCTGTGCTCCTCTTGTCCCGCGCCTACTCGCGCAGCTTCTTGCCTGTCAGGTGCAGGAAGACGCTCTCGAGGTTCGGCTCCAGAATCTCCAGCGATGTCAAGGTGATGTCGCGCCCGTTGAGGAAGCCGATGACATTCACAACGGCCTGCTGGCTGTGTTCGGCCACGATCTTGACCGTGACGCCGGACGCCGACGCGGGCCGTTCTTTGGGCTCGGCGCCTTCGCCGGGCGGGGGCGCCAGGGGCTGGGAAATCAGGGCGGCCTCTTTAACGGCAGGCAGAGCCGCCAGCTGCGCCAGCAACGCCTCGTTGGCGCGCGTCAGCCCGACGTTGATCACCCCGCCGCCCAGCAGCGCGATCAGATTCTTGATGGTATCCAGGGCGATGATGCGTCCCTCGTCGATGATGGCGACCCGGCTGCAGAGCAGTTCGACCTCTTCCATGTAGTGGCTGGTGTAGATGATGCTCATGCCCCGCTCGCGGTTGAGACGCTGCACGCTTTCGAAGATGTGGTTGCGGCTCTGCGGATCCACGCCAACGGTCGGCTCATCGAGGAAGAGCAGGCGCGGCTGGTGCACCAGCCCGGCAGCGATATTGACCCGGCGCTTCATGCCGCCGGAGAAGGTCTCGATGCGCTGGTCGGCGCGCTCGGTCAGCGAGACAATGCGCAGCACATCGCTCACCCGTTCCTTCAAATCCTTGCCCTGGAGCCCGTAGATGCGCCCGAAGAAGTTCAGGTTGGCGCGCGCGCTCAGGGTGGGGTAGAGCGCCAAGTCCTGGGGCACCAGACCGTTGATCTTCTTGGCCTCGTGCATCTCCGCGCGGATGTCATACCCGCCGACGCGGGCCGCACCCGCGCTGGGGGGCAGCACGCCCGTCAACATCGAGATCGTCGTGGTCTTGCCGGCGCCGTTCGGCCCCAACAACCCGAAGACCTCGCCCTCTTCCACCGCGAAACTCACGCCTTTCACGGCTTCGAACTCTCCGAATTTCTTGCTCAGATTCTCGACCTCTAAAATGGCTGCCATTTCAACCCTCCTTGGGAGTAGACAGGATTTACCGGATTAAGATGTCCCGGAATCTACATCCGGGCATGCTTCTGTATCAACGCTTACACTATACCGTTGCCAGGAGGGCTGGGGTAGTCCCAAAGGTCATGGCCGGGGTCATATTCGGGACCATGACCGTCATAGTGAACCCTGGGGATGCTAACCGCTGAGAACGCAAAGCGCGCAAAGGTGAAACGCAGATTCATTACGCACACGCTTGCACTTTCATCTTCCCGGAAGGCAGCTGGTAGACAAAAACGCCGGTGGGCCAGCCACCGGCGTTTGCACTAAGCTTAGCTATCTACAGGTCGTCGGGCGGGGTTTGCGGCGCGTAGGGCATCATAAAGAAGCCCCGCACTTTGCGATCCTTGTGGCCCGGCGTCAGCTGCACGGACTTGAAGCCCGAAACGGGCACGACAGAGGGCGGCAGGCCCGGCGCGATCTTCGCGCCTAGCGTGACCCGTTCCGCGCGGATCACGACGCCGTCGTTTTTCGGGTAGTTCGGATCGTAGATGTGAATATTGGTGAGGGTCGGGGATTGCTCTTCGTAGGCGTAAGCCAACACCTGATGGTTCTGCCAGAGCTCGGCGGTCTCCTCGAAACTGACGTAGACCAACCCGATGATGGCGGGCACTTTCGCATCGAGCTTCGTCTGAATCTGCGCCCACTCATCGAACGTCCGGCGCTGCGTGCCGTGGGTCGTCTCATCCGGCAGCGCCATCCATTCGGCAAACTTGACGATATACCGGCCCAGGGCGCCAAAGGTATCCAGCTGGCGGCGGTAGAGATACTGGTGAAATTTGGTGCCCTTCTCCGGCGGCTTCTTGTGAGGCGGGCGAGACTTTCCCGAGAAATAGAAATCGCACGCGGCGGAGGACATGCCCCCGCATAGCCCGTAGATCTGGGAGACGGGATCGAGATTGCCCATCTTGGGCACCTTGAAGGGCAGCGGGTAGCCGGGGAAGCTGTTCACGAACTCGAAGCCGTGTTGGGTGGGCCGCAGGTCGCTGGCGGGCGCAAAGATGTCGGGGAGGCGGTATTCGGCGGTGAAGGGGATCAGCCGCGTGGTGTAGCGGCGGCGCAGCCCCAGGTACGTGTAGCGGAATTCCAGATAGGGCAGGTAGACGTCGGAGGCGTCGGGAATCTGCACCCGTTTCGCCCTGGAGAAGAGCGCCGTGAGGAAGCGCTGCGGCGCGGCG
>JAFGNR010000051.1 GCA_016926915.1 Anaerolineae bacterium | reverse complement strand
CAGCGGCGATAGTTGAGCAGGAAACATGCTGCTGATCACGGGCACGTTTTCCAAAGAACGAATGCTCAGCACCCCAAGTCCTACCCCCAGAAAGCCGCCGACCACGCTCAGCACCAATGATTCACCCAGCACCATCCCCAGCACCTGACCGGGACGCCATCCCACGGCGCGCAGGACGCCGAATTCCCGCGTGCGCTCGGAGACGCTCATCAGCATCGTGTTCATCACCCCCACGCCGCCGATGATGATTGCGATCAGCGATACACCCCAGGTATAGACGTAGACGTACTGCAACAAGTCCTGTTCGTCGGCAAATTTCGCGGAGGTGGAAACTGTCAGGTCCTCGAAGCGCGTCTCGATGCGGTTTCGCAGGGCCTCGATGTCGGCGCCGTCGCGAACCTTGATCAAGAAGGCATTGACCTGGCGAGGCTTGCCGCTGATACTCTGCGCAGCTTCCAAACTGATAACCACCGCGCCGTCCTCGAATGGTTCACCTGTTTCGTAAATTCCCACGACGCGATAGGTGGTCTCATACAAACGAAACGTATCACCGACCGTTTTGTCCAGGTCTTCCGCGGCAGCGCGACCCAGCAACAGCGGGGGGCCGCCGCGCCCGGATGCACGATCCGGCAGCGGTTCTCCCGCAATCACTTTGAACTTCTGGATGGCAAACTCATCCGGATCGTACCCATAGACGATGAAATAGGGAGCGCCCTCAGTCGCGGCAAATGCATACACCATCTTGGAAAGATCGACAACGCCGGACAATCCCCGCAACTGCGGTTCAAGATTCTGATCGACCCCGCTGAAGATGAGGTCGATCGCTTCAGCCTGGGTGACCAGGAGGTCTGCGCCGCTGCCGCCGGACATCGCGCCGTAGCCTTGGATGAATCCATCGGCCAGCGCCCCCAGCGCCACCACGGCGGCGACGCCCACCATGATACCGAAGACGGTAAGCGCCGTACGCGTCTTGCGTCCCAGCAGGTTTTTGAGAATCATGATCGCGGCCCCCGGCGGGCCTACTCCTCCACGGCGATATCGACGAAGGCGGTCATACCCCAACGCAACACCGGATCCAATTCCGCCAGGGTAATGATGACCGTGTAGTGAACGCCGCCCGTACTAGGTTCCGCCATCGGCGCGATTTGGGTGACGCGGCCGGCGTAGGTACGGTCCGGCAAAGCGTCGAAGGTCACGGTCGCCGGACAGCCTTGCACCACCAGCGCCACATCGATTTCATCGAGATCCGTGGTCTCGACGCGCAAGGTCGTCAGGTCTCCCACCACCATAAGGGGTTGTCCCGGCGTCACGAACTCTCCGGTGCGAACATGCACCCTCCCCACAACGCCCGCAACAGACGCCGTCGCCCGGGTACGTTCGAGAGCCAGTTGCGCCAGCTCTAACGCGACTTCAGCCTGGCGGACCGCCGCTTCTGCAACGGCGAGATCCTCGGTGCGAACGCCCGCCTGCAGAAGCCCCAATTGCGCTTCGGCAACCTCCCGCTGCGCCGAAGCCATCCAGACCCCCGCACTGACGGCGCGCTGGCGAGCCGCACTTCCCGTTTCCGCCTGCGCCAGCCCGGCCTGCGCTGCCGTGAGAGCGGCTTGAGCCGCACGCCATTGCAGGGTAGCTATATCTCCCAACTGCCATGCCAGCCGGTCATAGACGTCCTTGGCCGACCAGGCGTCCGCTTCTGCGGCCGCGACCTGCGCCTCGGCAGCGGCAACCATCGCAGACTGTCCGCCGCTCTCCCACTCATCGCGCTGTGCACCGGCCTGCGCCAACCCGGCGTTGGCCGCCGCTACCTGCGCCGCGGCCACGGCGATTTCCTCTTCGCGGGGAGGCGCCTGAAGTCGCACCAGCTCGGCGTGGGCGGCCGCCAGCGCGGCCTCGGCTTGCGCCACCGCCAACAGGGCCTCAGCATCATCCAGTTGCAGCAGCAGATCTCCCACGGCTACCCCATCCCCTTGCGCTATCGCGAGTTCGCGCACCACACCGCCCGATTGCGCGCTGACCGTGGCCCAAACTTCTGGCGCCAATTTTCCGGTCACAGAGACAAGCGGAGTGAAATCCACGGGCAACTCTGAGACCTCCTCCGTTTCCGGGGAAGTCCCACAAGCCGTCAATAGACCTAATAAGACAACCAGAGCAACCAACTTTGTTCTTTTCATTTATCCTCCCCAAACCTCGGAGGCCGCGACCTCACAACACCGAATCGTAACCGTATTTGTACAGAATGGCCCCGGCCTGACGACGCCACTCTGCAATCAATTTCTCGAACAGCGCGCGTAGATCGTCCGGAGGACGCCGCAGCACCAGCGCCAATGTCTCGAACACCCGCTCGGGGAAATCGCCGGCAGCGGGTGGGCGCCACCCGTGGTCCAACTTGAGCACAATCGATTGCACCCAGAAGGCTTCGGCGAACCACTCCAATTCCGACCGTGTCGTCTCGATGCCGTAGGTTGCCAGCGTGCGGACCAGCAAGTCGCCGGCATCCAACGTCACGCCCGCGCCATCCTCGCTGAAAATGACAAAGGTGAAAGCGCACATCGAAAGAGCGTTGCCGAGACAGCCGAACTGTTCACGGCGCAGCATCTCGCGAATCACGTCTTCGAAGAGGGCCGAGATTTCACCGCCGGTCATCTCCGGTCGCAGGTCGCCCGGCACCTTGTAGATCTGCCCGGAGTAATGACTGAAGAATCGCGAAAAGGGCATGAGAAATGTCCACAGCGCGTTAGCGTGACCGGGATTGCCCAGAGTCCCCGGCCCACAGGAGAACACCGGAAGATCAGGATAATGCCGGGCCAGCCCCTGGGGGCCATCACCCAGGGCGCGCAGCGCCGGGGCGTGATGCCCCTGTCGCAGCAACGTAATGGCCTGCGCCGCCAGATCCAGGGTCTCTGGGGCGCCCAGCTGGGCATCCCGCAGGACCGGCGGCACATCTTCACAAGGCACACCCCCACTCTCCAGCCCTTCGAAAAGCGCCGCCAGCGCGACCCCCGTGTCAATGACATCGATGCCGAGCTGTTCGATGGGAACCACGATACGCCGGTCCACTTCTTCCAACAACCGGAGTTTTGCCCGCCGGTCCTCGCCGTCCGGCCGCAGGTCAAGCATTGCGAAAAGCGCGTATGTCGGCTCGAAATCATCAAGAACCCTATCCCGCCCACCGGGCGCGTAATCGACCGGGACCCAGTGCCAGTGACGGCAATTCACCTGGCACCAGTGGCACCCCGTCTGTCCGACACGATTCGCCGCGAGCACCTTGCGCCCGCCGAGATCGGAGAGGGCATAGCCCACCCGCTGCGCGTTGTGCGCCGGCAGGGTGGGATGCGGGTCGCTGCCGGTGGTGTAGAGCTTGGTCACCGTGCCGCCATCGCGTCGCGACAACCGCGCACAGTAGCGCTCCAACCGGTCGCGCAACTCTCCGTTCTGCAGGTCGCGGAAGGCAGGTACGCGCACCCCTAGCAGAGATTCCGGCGTCACAGGAGCGCCGCTCAAGACCAAAGCCGGAATAAAGCGTGCGAAGACGTAACCAACGCCGCCGCGACCGGCGTGATAGAGACCATCGACGCCCAGATTCGCCGCACGGTATCCCCACCGGGATGCCTCCCCTAACGTGAGAATACTGCCCCGGTCCCGGTATCCCGCCAGTTCCCGCTCAAGCAGCCAATAGAAGGCGGCGCGCTGTCCAGAAGGCAGCCCGGCGGCGAGTTTCCAGGCGAGATCGAGATGGGGCGCGCATCCCGAGATAACCAGGTAAGCATCCGGTTCTTCCAAAGGCGCGTGAACATCCGCGCCCTGGAAAACAATGGCATCCAGGCCCAAGTTTGCCAATTCGGCAAACGCTCGCCCGCCAACGAAACTATAGTGCGGCAAACCAGTCAGAGGAGAAACGTAGCCTACCGTCAGTTTGTTGCCGGAGAGGAAAACGAGCGGCCCCCGGGCCATGACCAATGCCTGGGAATCCTCGCGCAGCAGATATTGGCACAACGCCTCCCCCGCCAGGATGCCATACACCTCGCGAGGATCATGGTTGAGAACCTCAGGACGGAGCGTGCGGAGGCGATAACGACGCGCTACCGCGTCGATGACCAGGATGCGGCGTTCGCCCAGCCCTCTCATCCCTCACCCCCACCATACCCCTGATGGCGGCGGGGGCGGTATGCCGGATCGTCTCCCAGGTAGGCGCCGGCCTCGGTAGGAGCAAAGACCCTTACTGCGGCCTCGCCGCCCATCGGACAATGGTACTCGCACAACCCGCAGCCGATACAGAGTTCCTTCACCACAGAGGGCAGCTGCAGGTCGATGATCTCGCCTTGCGCGTTCCGGGTTTGAACTGTGGTCAGCCAGATAGCCTTGTGGCGCACCGGACAAACCTCCTCACAGACAATACAGGGGATGTTGTGCGCCCAGGGCAGGCACCGGCTACGATCGATGCGCGCCAGCCCTATCGGGACATGCTGCTTTTCCCCCAACGTCAGTTGAGGGATAGCTCCCGTGGGGCAGACCTCACCGCAGGCGACACAACTATAGGAACAGTAACCCAACCTGGGCGCCAGACGCGGCGTCATCACGTTTTGCATGCCGCCCACAAAGAGGCTGGGTTGCAATCCCTGCGTCGGACAGACGCGCATACACTCGCCGCAGCGCACACACAGACTCTCGAAGTCAGTGAGGGTAGCGCCGGGGGGACGAATCATGTAAGCGGGTTGGCGCTGTGTAACCGGTTCGATAGTCGCCAGCGACGCCACGGCAGCCCCAGAGACGAGTCCCACCAGGAGCTCACGCCGCTTCGGATCGTAAGGACGCCACTCGGCAGGACGATATGCCGGCAGTTGCCAGCGAAAGCGCACGCCTTCGCGGGTACAATCGACCATACAGTCATAACAGACGATACATTCCGCAGGATCGCTGCGAAAGCCCCTCTCAGGATCGATGGTACCGGTAGGACACTCCGCGTTGCATCGTCCGCAGAGCGCGCAACCGTGTTCTTCCACCACACGGCGAAACAACGCAAACTTAGAGAAGATCCCCAGCAGTGCGCCAAGGGGACAGAGATAACGACACCAGAAGCGCTCCGCCACCCAATTCAACGCGACGATGCCTGCAAAGAAAAGCGCGATTGGCGCCCCCAACGTGAAGACGGAGACCATGCCCTTGAACACTGGACGGATCACATGGGCGTCGATCACGTCCAACACAGGCCACAAGACCTCGAAGCGATACAGGAAGGTCTCCGAAATCATCACGGCGCGGCTGAAGGCAGGCCAAAGCGCCGTCGCCATACTGCGCGAAATCAAGGTGATAGGATCGAGAAACAACAACGCCTGGCTGCCAAACAAAGCCGCAGCCATGAGAATAAAAAGCAAGACATACTTGATCATGCGCCATTTCTCTGAAGGACGCCGGGCATAGACATGGTGGGCGCGGCCCTTGGGGCTAAACCATTCGAGCAGCGTCCCCATCGGGCAGACCCAGCCGCACCAGACGCGCCCGAATACCACGGTCACGACCAAAGTGAGCGCAGCAAGTGACAACGAAGCGATCCAGGCACGACCCGCCAGCATCGCCGTCAACGCCACCAGAGGGTCAAAACGGAAGAAGAGATCCGCCCAAACACGCCGGGAATCGAAAGCGCTGGTAGAGATAAACAGAAATAGAAACAGGCCGAAACTTGCTATTTGGACAATCTGGCGTAAACGCCGGTTCCTTCGCGCGCGCATGCTTAGGCTCCTTTAGAAATGACGAGTTATGAATGACCCCATTGCAAAAAGGGAGAATTCACCGCAGAGAACGCCGAGAGCGCCAAGAAGACTTTAATTTTCTGACGCTATGCCGCGCCATTCTTAAAGAATTCTGATCTTACCTTTGCGTTCTTTGCCAACGGTCATAAGACCTTATGATCGTTGACGCGCTCTGCGGTTAGGTAATCTTTTTTCAGGAGAGTTATGAATATACGAGTGACGCATGCGTGGTGTCCTGTGTCCCGCGAGAAGCAGAATGCCCGGCAACTCCGATGATCTCGCTCCTATCGCGAGCACATCCTTCGCAGTGCTCGCTCTGTGCCAGAACTGAGGTATGGAGATCCAAAATCCGGTCACGCGCCAGCCAGCAAGGGCGCCGCTACTTCTGAATCGCGACCCGGACCTCGGTGAAACCCAGGGACCTCAGGAAGTTTTCCAGGTAGAAGACGCCCTGTTTCTCCGCATCGGAAAGGATTCCGCGATCAAGCGACCAGCTTACCAGATGGGCTTCCGCGATACGACGCGCCTCCGATTCCAAATCGGGATCCGGTTGGCGCAGGATACCGGTCTCGCGCTCATAGACAAAGGTCTTCTCGTTGTCAATCCGGCTGTAAAGAATGATCGGCTCCGGCAACACCAGCAACACCGACGTGCCGCGCACGATGATGTCCTCCTCGGAGACCATGGTCAGGTCGAACCCCGCAACCACTTCCCCTTCGGCAATCAGCATCAACTTGTCGCGCGAGAGTTTCTCCCAGAAACTGCCGGGTTCATCCTCCACCGTCACGATATCGCGCATCGTGTACCGTATGGTCTCCAGATTGCCGAAAGCATGAATCCCCGTGATCACCGCAATGGGCGTCGGCGTAGGGGTCGGCGAAGGCGTCGGAGTTTGAGTTGGCGTGGGCGTGGAGGTCGGCGTGGGCGGGATCGTAGGTGTGGGCGTCCGGGTGGGATGCGGCGTGGGCGTCGCCGTCAATGGCGCCGGCGTGGGCGTGACCCGCGCGACCCGGCGCACCTGTTGTGTCGCCAGGGTGACAAGGCCCAGCACGCCAAGACTCGTGCCCACCACAATCACCGCCAGAACGATGAGTAACCACACCGGTATGCCGTAGAATTCACGTTTCAGCATGGTCTCTCCTTTCGGCCCCCTGAAGCCT
>JAFGNR010000274.1 GCA_016926915.1 Anaerolineae bacterium | reverse complement strand
TGGGGCAGGCTCCGCACGTGCTGCAAATGCGCCGTGACGCGGGCATCGTCGCCGTGGGGATAGTCAAAGCCGAAGTGTGCCGCAACGGCGGTTGCCGCCAGCCTGAAGAGGTCGCACATGGTAAGCAAAGCCTCCCACGTGGCATCGTAACCGGCGCCGGCATAGGTGTTCAGTAACATCGCCCACCAATCCGGCTCGAGGTACCGCTCGAAGTATTTCCCGAGCTTGCCAGGGTTCTCCCGGAAGTGCGTCTGCATACCGATGTGCCACACCAGCATATGCATCAGCTGCTCGCGCACAAACTGTTCCAGCATCGACTTAGCGTAGATGATCTCCTGCCGCCACAGCCCCTTGGCTACGTAGGGCGCCACCCACCAGAACTCGTTGCAACAATCGGCAAAGGCCTTGGCGGTGGGCGGTTGGGGAAGATAGTCCTTCTCACTCGGCGGCCCAAAGGGTGCGATCACGCCATCCTTATCCAGAAGCAGCACGCTGAGACTATCCGGCTCCGTGGGCGCCAGGTGGGCGAAGGAAGCGAAGGTCAAATCGATCCGGTTGCCGTCGGCGAACTGGATGAGGTAAGCATAACTGCTGGCGTCGCTGGGAGAAGGCTCCGGCATATCATCGGGCAGCTGCATGATCATGATCTCACCAAAGCGCTTGACCCATTCCGGGTTGTTCTTGAAAGGTGCGATATCGGCGACGACGTAGACAATATCGAAGTCCTGGAAGATGTCGCATGGAGCATTGGGATTGGCCCGCGACCCGTTCATGATCACGGCCCGAATGCGGTCGTCAACCTGAGCGACGTCAAGGATGAGGTCAAACATTTCGATTTCGTTGCGCATGAATGTTACCTCCGGCGAAATTGGCAAATCTCAGTAGATATGATTTCGATCCACAGAATCTGCGAATAACGAATGCGTGGCAGGGCGCGTGTACCCTGTAAGCGTATCAGGATACACGTATTCTAGCAGTCTCTTTGTAGAACAAAAGCCCGGAACTTACCGGAGAGGCCCTGTCTGACCGGAGCTAACCGGCTTTAGCTCATGTGCGCCCTGTCCAGGTACGCGAATCGCTATTCAGACCATCCCCGCGCCTGCGTTTCGGCGAGCGCCTGCAGCCAGGCTGCCTTGTCGGTGTGATTGTAATTCCGCAAACCCAAAGTCGATAGATATTCCACAAAGCCCGGATCTGACGATCCATAGTACGCTTCCCACTCGGCAATCTGATCGGGCGCCTGATCGTGTAGCCAATCCACCAGGACGAGCTTGACCTGTGCAGCATGCCGGTCCCAGGCAGTAAAGAATTCATGGAAGAAGGCAGCCTGTTTGGCTTCTGAGCTGTTACAGTACCGGCTCCCGGATTGATAGCCCACCTCGGTGAACCAAATCTCACGCCCGGGGAAGTACCGTACGATCTCCGCGAGATGAGCGTGGACGATTTCCGGATCAAGAACGTGGAATGCCTCATCCTGTGGATAGTAGTTCAGCATGACCACGTCGCTAAACTGATTGAGCGCTTGCGCTCTGGGAAGAAACTCCTCCCCGAATATACCATTCATGACGGTAATCTTGACCCCAACGTCGATCCCAGGATAGTGGCTGTGGGTATACGCAGCGACGGCCTCGAAAAAACGGAGATAGGCATCCCCATCCTCGTCCGTCAGAACGAAATCCACCTCATTGCCGATACTGATGCCGGCAATGGTTACGTTGTCCGGGACGGTTGCCATAACCCAGTCCAGCATCTTGCTGAACGCAGCGATCAGCCGGGGATCATCATAAGACAGCGCAGCAAGATATTCAGGCGTAGTGTAGCTCACCGTGTCGATGACCGCCATGCTGAGCAAGACCTCGATGTCATGATCGCCATAGAACGTGATGTTATGCAAGACGTTCCACGGATCTTGGTAAACTCCCGGCCTCATCTCGACCTCTTCCCAGGGCAACACAATTTCCACATGTTGCACCCCGGCTTTCTGAGCAGTTTCAAAAGCCGGGATAAACCCTGCACGGCCCTCGCTGATAGCAATGCCAAAGCGGCGCTCCCCTCTCGGCGCCGGGCTTTCCGAGACCAAGACCTCGAACGGCTCGGCGCGCTGTTCTGGCGCGCCGGTTGCCTCACAGCCGGCGAGTAAGCTCAGGGCTGAAACCAACAACAGGATCATGAACGTCCCCACGCGTTTCCGATGATTCATTGCGTGCTCCTTGGGGGATGACGAATAGGTAGAAGCATGGATTAGCGCCGCGGCAGGTACCAGGGATCGACGTCGAAGGCGTCATACGGCGAGCTGTCTTCGACGGCATACGTCACCACCACAAAACTAATGTCGCCGTCCGCGGTCAAGGTTGGCTCGCCCACTGCGGCCGCGATTCCCGAGCCGTCCGTAATCTCACCAGGGGCAATGACCAACTGGGCCGGTCCCCAATGGTCGAAAGTCGTCGCAATGTTCGCACTGTCGAGGTGGCGACTGCGGAAGATCGCGGCGCCCCCATCCCTTTCCGAGGCGAAGTACAACCACCAGGCGCTTCCATCGTGGTACAGATGACCGTGCAGGTCGTGAGGCCCGGCATTGACTGTGCCTCCCAAGGCGCGAGGAGGCGTCCATGTCATGCCCTCGTCCACACTGAGCGCATAGCGGATCGCGGTCACCGGGTCGCCGACGCCGTGGTTGTCGAAAAGCAGCACCAGCGTGCGCGCATCCAGCCGTTCCAGATGAGGATTGTCCTCCTGACCCGGGGTATTGAGCGATGCGGAGAGAGGAGTAAAGTCGGAGAGCGCCGGCGGGTGGAGAACGCCGCGCGCCCAATAGAGGTCGCTCAACGCGCCCTCGGTCGAGATCGAGACCACCGCGTCGATCGTCCCGTCGCCATTATCGAGCGCCTGGAAGCCGCCATCGAATCCGGCGGGCGTCGCAATGCCCGAAAGCTGCCATTCCCTGAAAGCGTCCGACCGGCTATCACGGTGGGAATAGGCAATGTCGCTATGTAACACGGCGGCGCAGCCCCAGGGATTCGTCGAGAAGTCCATATCCAGACGCGGCCCGCGCAAAAAGGGCGCGATGTCGGGGCAGATGGGATGCTCCGCCACATAGCCGACGTACTGCAGGATATCGGCGGGCACGTAGGTGGTGTACAGATACAAGCCATCGCGACTGATAAAGACACCGTCTTCCCACGCCAAGGTACTGAGCGGCTGGCGTTCCGGCGTCCCATATTCATCAGGGAGCGCCACCCGGGGCACAGCTTGGGATTTGATGCGCGCCCACTCTGGATGGACGTCCGCGCCAGTACTAGGCGCAACATCAGGTTGCAGGCCCTCGGCACACCCACCTAAGACAACGAGCGCCAGCACCGCGAGAATTCCCCAGCGCATGATCGACCGGTCAGCAGACATTCACAGCTCCTTTTCTAACAGAACTACCTCTCATAGTACACCCGGCATGGGAGACTTGTTGCACACAGATTGGGAGGCCCGTCTATTTCAAAAAGCCAGGAGCCGGCCATGCAAACCGCCACAGAAACAACGCCGGATGAATCCGGCTTGAGGAAAGCAGCAGCCCGCCGGAACGAGCGCGGATCACTCCAGAAGGTAGGGGCGCATCGACGCCCACCGCTCCTTCCAGACTACGGGGATGAGATGCTCCACCACCTCAGCCGGCATCCCCTTGGCCATGATGGCGCGAATCTCAGGCGGTAAATTGTAGAGAATGAACGGCGCTGTCAGAAACGGAGGGCCGGAATGCCGTTGGCTGTGCTCGCCGAATTCCGCAATCAAGCGCAGATGCTCTGGCGCCGGCAACATCTCGCCAATTTTCTCGACATCGAAATGGCGCTCCTCGATCTCGATGTGAGGACGCCACAAATTCCGTGTCGCCACCAGGGTGCTGCCCACAATCGGCCAGCCCAGTTCACCCAACGCCCCACTTGAAATCTCGGCGACAAGAACGCGCAGCTCTCCCAACACCGAAAATATCTCCCGGTGCTGGCGCGTCAACACCGCCATGGGCAGCTCGGGAAGCTTGTCCGCGAAATAGGGAAATGCCAGCTCGTTTTCGGTCAGATGATGCACGCCAAGCACCGAGATCAAGGCGGTGAGGTAATTGAGGAAACCGTATTGCTGCGAGGCATGGGGGCGGTGCTCGCGGGCGAGGGTCTTTGCCTCACGAATCGAGACGTCCAGCGCGCGCGTGATCACCTGGTGAATTGTAAACAGACTGGCGGCCACATTGGGTTTGGATGGCTGTGACATTTGAACCTCCTTGACCAAGGTGATGAAATTGCTACCTAGATGCGTTGATTTCCATTAGGGAGCCAACCTCAACCGGTCGTCTCATCGTCTTCCTCACCGGGCGTTTCGGCAACAATAGCACGCCAGGATAGCACCAACTCGCGAGACGGACAGCTGGGACAGACGCCGTTCGCAAGGCGCGAGGCGCGGGCGGCGCCGGAACCGCCGAATTCCTGCGTCAGCAACAGAAATCCCAGCTGCTCGCCCGTCATACGTTCCTGGCACGCAGGACAATACGACGAAAGCCCTGCATTCAGAACGCGTGTATACGTGTCAGACGAAATCCCCGCCCCGGCACAACCGCCGCACAGCCGGTCAGAGTAGAAATACTTGAGTTCGCCGATGTCGATCCGGCAATCTGCCGGCTCTTCACGCACCACCCGTTCTGCGAATTCTGCTTTACTCACCCAATGAGGGAACGACTCCCGCAGCGCCTGATCAGCGCTGCGCACCACACGTTCTCGCACCATGCCCCCACCGGCGAGTATTGCCAGTCCAAGAATACCCACACGTATCGCATCCTCGAACGAACGCCCACTAATCAACATGACAATACTACCTACGACTCCCATCCAGGCAAGAACGATGAAAATACCGCCCAGAATCTCGAGACCCTCTCGCCGCTTTGAATCCACCCCAATAACCTCCAACACTCAGAAAATGACGAAATACCGGGGTACGCGCTGCATATAGGTGCGATAGGTCTCCCCGTATTGCCGCAGACAGACTTCTTCCTCTGCCAGAATTCCGAAGTGACTGAAGCCCCTCGCCAGCGCCAATAACAGCAGCGCCGCCCAGGAACCAACTGCGATGCAGGCGCCCAGAATCACGACCGAGGACATCACGATCTGCGGGTGGCGAGATACCTGGTAGATGCCCCGCGCTACCGGTTCGCCAAAAGGTGTATTCCGGAAATCGACCAACGCCTTTACCAGACCGGTCAAGCCCAAGCCGACCACGATCACGCCAATGACGAACACTGCCGAGCCAAGTTTCAGAGACGTGAAGATCAACAGCAGGAGACACCCTAGCGCGCACAGCTTGCCGGCTACCGTGAAGACCACCTGACGACGGGTCCAGCCCGACCGGTCGAAAAGCCGCCGGACCACCGCCCTGGGAAAAATCAGGAACAGCACGCCATCCGTGAGCGCCAACAGCGCCAGGGGAATCCAGCCATTTAGCCAGCCGAATTCAAGATCAGGCCACCACGCCATGGTTCCCCCCTTTCCAAACCGAATCCCGCAAAATGAAGCTCACGATGACCGCCAGGCACGCCAGACCGTAGCCCCCCAACCCAAAGGAAAGGAGAGGGTCGGCGGGACGTACAACGTACGCCAACATAAACACGCAGAAACGCCGCAATCCGCCTGGTGCGTAGCGCTCGCATAACGTCACCTCAGGACACACAGCTGCCGTTTCAGGTGCACGGCTCGTTGCGGTGACGTTGGTGCGCGATGCCCGCGCGGTTACAGTGATGTCGTGTTATCGCAGATAGACGCCGCTACAGGCGCCGGTAAATGAAGATGTGTATAGGTCCCTCCAGTTCCAATGTAACCTTGATTCCCGCAAAAGTCAATGACCGTTTTGTCTCGGATACGTTACAAAAAGGGAGCAGACGGTCTTTCCTAAAGAATAGGCGCCATTCCTATGCAGGTCAATGGGCTTTTTCTAAAGGTTCGTAACAGGCTTCCGGGGACGCCACCCGGAAACTTGTCCCAAGTGAAACGGGGGATGACGACGACGGTAAAGACGTCCTATTGACGCCGCGTCACTTTCTCGCTATCATTGACTGCAAGTTCGCCGTTCGCAAAGGAGGTCCGCCATGATACAACCCTGGTTTCTGGATGCCAAACTGGGTATTTTCATCCATTGGGGAATCTACGCCGTCAACGGCATCCCTGAGTCCTGGGCCTTTTTCAACGAAGAAATCGCCTACGAAGATTATATGGCCCAATGCGCCGGATTCACGGCGTCACATTACGACCCGCAGGCGTGGGCGCAGCTGTTCAAACGCGCCGGCGCCCGCTACGCGGTGCTCACCGCCAAGCATCACGACGGCGTCGCACTGTGGGATACGCAGGTCAGCGACCTCAATGTGGTCGAGCGCACGCCCGCGGGCCGCGACCTGATCGCTCCCTACATCGACGCACTGCGCGAGGCCGGGATCAAGGTGGGGCTCTACTTCTCGCACCTGGATTGGTCGCATGCGGGGTATGCACCGCTGCCGGTGGGCCGGCGCACGATCAGCACGTTGACCAACGCGACGTACCCGCAGCTGTGGCCCCAGGGCGCCGCAACGCCGGCGTGGCAGACATTCCACACCTTCTATCACAAACAGCTGGAAGAGCTCTGCACGCGCTACGGCGCCCTCGACCTCCTCTGGTTCGACGGCGATTGGACGCCCGACGACGACGCTTACTGGCGGATGGATGAACTGCGCGCACGTCTGGAAGATTGGCAGCCGGAGGCGGTTATCAACGGGCGCATGCGGGGACGCGGCGACTACCGGACGCCCGAACAAGGGCTGCCCATTCTACCTCCGGAAGGGCCGTGGGAGTTCTGCGTCACCATCAATGATTCCTGGGGCTACCAGGTCCACGACCACAACCACAAGTCACTGCGGCAAATTGTGCGCATGTTCTGCGAAGTCATCGGCATGGGCGGCAACCTGTTGTTGGATGTGGGTCCGAAAGAGGACGGCGCCTTGCAGCCGGAGCAAGTGGACCGCCTGGAAGGGCTGGGAGATTGGATTCGCAAACACGCGGAAGGGGTCTACGGGACCCGCGCGGGACTGCCGCCAGGACACCTCTGCGGCGCGAGCACCCTCTCGCAAGACCAGACAACGCTCTACGTCATGATCTTCGACCGTCCCTGGGACGCAATTCCCATCAAAGGCGTGCGCAACGGCGTCAACCGTGTGTCGGTGTTGGGCGCCGGTCAAGAACTCCCCTACCAGCGCATCGGCGGGGCCGCGTGGCTGGACATCCCCGGCGTGCTCTGGGTCACGATCCCGGAAGAGGTTCTGGATCCCTGCGCAACGGTAATCAAGATCGAACTGGATGGGCCGCTCAATCTCTATCGCGGCGCCGGACAGGCGTAAGGCGCCGGGCGAGTGTAACCGTGGCTTCGCGATTCCACGATTTCGGCAACGGGACTTACGCCCTCACCGGAGGGGCAAATATCGGCTTTATCGTCCACAAGGGCCGCGCCATAATGGTCGATACCGGACTGGATAGCGACACGGCGAAGAAGGCGCTGCGCGCCCTTGAGGGCGCCGGCGCCACACTGGCTGCCATCGCCATCACACACGGACACGCAGATCACTTCGGCGGGGCCGGATGGCTAGCAGAGAAAACAGCCGTTGCGGTCTACGCACCGCCTCTGGAGGCGCCGTTCATCATGCACCCGCTGCTGGAACCACTTCTCCTCTATAGTGGAGCCGCGCCCATCGCGGAACTACAGGGGAAGTTCACGCTGGCAAAACAGAGCGTTTCCCACGTCACCCCGCTTCCGGAAGGCGCGCAGGAAATCGGCGGCGTTCCGGCGTCGGTCGTACCGCTGCCGGGTCACGCACCCGCCCAGGCCGGCATTGCCTTTGGGGATACACTCTTTTGCGGAGACGCCGTTTTCCCAGAGGCGACCCTGGCGCGCCATCCCATCCTCTTCTGCGCGGATCTCGACGCCTGGTTGGGGACGCTGGCGCAGCTGCCGGCGCTGCCCTACCGGCGGGTTGTGCCGGGCCACGGGGAACCGGTCGAAGAGGTCGCGCCGCTGGCGGAGGCCAATGCCGCGCGGTTGCAGGAAATTCGCGCGCTCACCTGGGAAGCGTTACAGGAGCCAAAGACCGACCACGACATCCTACGAGCCGTTGCCGAACATTACGAGGTCACCTTCGAGGCGCCGACCTTCTTCTTGCTGGCGCTCACTACGATCCGGGCAGCGCTCACGTCGCTGCAACGGGCAGGTGAGGCCGGGATTCGAATGGGGGACAACCGGATGGTTTGGCGGCGCATGTGACAACCCGCCACGTTCCGGAAACGCGCTTACAACCCGCCGGGGGATTTCCAGAGACTGCAGTTGGCTGCAGCGACCCGTTCCACATCGACCTTGATCACGGCCCGGTCGTAGGTCAACAGGCCGTTGATCTCCATCTCGACGTCGGTGATTTCGGTGTAGATGGCGGCGCTAAGGCCCTTTTCTACCAACGGGCGCAGCTTGTCAATCAGCGTGCAGTACCGGACGGTCAACGCCTCGGATGATTTCACCTTCTTGTAGGCGAACAGTTTCTCCTGCTGCCACAGATGTCCTTCGACCCGTAATCCGATACCGCCATATTCGGAGAGCGCCAACGCCCGTTCCGCTTCTACCTTGGGCATCGCCGGGCCCACGTATTTGTGGATACTGTGGATGTCGCCGCATCCCTGGTCGAACCAGCCGCTGGCGCTATCAACCAGACGTGTGGGGTCGTAATCCTGAAGCCACGCCGCGATCTGGCAAGTATCAAATTGTCCCCACGCCTCATTGAAGGGCGTCCAGACGCCGATACACGGCGCATTGACAAGCGCGTCCACCATCTCTTGAAGCTCAATTCGAAATTGTACGCGTGTAGCAGGATCGTCGCGCCCAAAGCGCCGGTATTGCTCATCGCTCATATTGCCGTTTAGATAGAGCGCGTAGAGGGTCAACGGCATGCTCACGTTGGCGCCGCCATTGGGCATATCCTGCCAAACGATCATCCCTAACCGGTCGCAATGATAGTACCAACGCGCCGGTTCCACCTTCACGTGTTTGCGAATCATGTTGAAGCCCAATTGTTGAGCGACTTCGATGTCGTAACGCAGGGCGGCGTCGGTGGGAGCAGTGTAGAGACCGCCGGGCCAATAGCCCTGATCGAGCGGGCCAATCTGGAAGACGGGCGCGTGGTTGAGACATAAACGGGGCGCGCCTCGGGCATCTTTCTCCAACGTAAACTGCCGCATCCCGAAATAACTGTGCACCCGGTCGAGGGTACGGCCCTTCCCATGAAGGGTCACGTCCAGGTTGTAGAGAAAGGGCGCGCCGGGCTGCCAGAGTTTAGGTTCCGCAATCCTCAAGATGAGGTCTTGCCCGACGGCGGCGGCGCCATGAGCGATGGGAACCTCGCCATCGAAGGCCATGGCGCGCACCTCGACGCCGGTTCGATCCCCGGCGACGTCGACGGCAAGCGTCAGCGTTTCGGCATCGATATCGGGGGTCATGCGCAGCGCGCGCACGTAGACCTGGGGCGCCGGCTCCAGCCAGACCGTCTGCCAGATACCGGAAACGGCGGAATAGTAGATCATGCCCGGCTCCCGCACCTGCTTCCCCCGCTCCTGCCGGCCCGCGTCGGTGGGATCGGTCACAGCAACGCGCAGTTCGTTGTCACCGTCCGGTGCGAGATAGGGCGTCAGATCAAAAGTGAAAGGTGTATACCCCCCGCGATGCAGCCCCACTTCATGCCCATTGAGCCAGACCACCGCCTCCCAATCGACCGCGCCGAAGTGGAGCAGCAACCGCTGTCCCTGCCACGCTTCGGGCGCCTGGAACACGCGGCGATACCAGAGGCGCTCACCGGGCGCCAGCGTACGCCCCACACCCGAAAGCGCCGATTCGACGGCAAAGGGCACAAGAATCTGACCTTCGAAAGCGTCGGGGGGCGCAGCATCTGGAGTGATGGCGTAGTCCCACAAGCCGTTGAGATTCAGCCACGCATCGCGCACAAGCTGCGGGCGTGGATATTCGGGCAGCACGGCGTCCGGGGTCACGTCGTGCGCCCAACGGGACATCAGTTTACCTGCGACAGGGAGCCAGGGCGCCATAGGTCCTCCATATGAGTTGCAAGTTTCAGGTTACAATATCTCGTTTGCTGCTTGTAAGGCGTCGCCGAGGTGTTGCGCCAGATCCACCACGTAGGGCGGCGCCAGAATATTGTAATGCGCGCCGGCGATGCGCCGGATGTCGACGCCGCCCAGGGCCAATGCACCCCACCCATAGGTGGGATCATGGGATTGCCGCAGGCGCATTCCCCGAACCCGGAATACCGTCACACGTCCCGGATAGGGAGCGGGGCGATAGGCCAGACGCGCCTGCCCGTGCGCCTGCATCACAGCGCGCCGGTATGCCGGGATCTCGGATACGTCGCCCGTGATCACCTCAAAATCCGGATGCGACGCCGGCCCCGGCACATCGGGCAACCAGCGCCGGAGAGCGCGCCATTCGCGCGCGCGCATGGATACGCGGGCACGCACGCGCGGCCATTGCTGACCATCGCCGCGAAAGAGAAAATCGCGAGTCCAGAAGGGCACATTGCCGAGAAAGTGCAGCAGCGCCTCCGGTCTACGAAGTAAGTCCCCCAGGGTCACTGGCTGCCCGACATAAGCCTCCATCAACGCCAGGAGCGCCACGCGCTCACCGGCGGCGTGAAGCTGTTGCGCCATTTCGTAAGCTACAACGCCGCCGTAACAGTACCCGCCCAGATTGTACGGTCCCCTCGGTTGAACCGCGCGGAGCGCCGCAACGTAGTAGGCTGCCATCTCCTCGATCGACGCGTGGGGGTCGGCCTCGCCCTCACCGCCCCGCGCCTGCAGCCCGTAGAAAGGCTGTCCGGCGCCTAATGCTCGCGCCAGGCCAGCATAGCCCACCACTCCGCCGCCGAAACCGTGGACGCAAAAGAACGGGGGCCGGTCTCCCTCCGGCTGCACCGGCGCCAGCGGCGATCTCGAAAGAGGAGCGTCTTTTCGCAGAAGCGCGGCCTGGGCCGCAATGGTCGGCGACCGAAACAAGGTCGCCGCCGGCAGCCGCTCGCCGAACTCGGCCTCGACGCGCGAGAACAACCGGATCGCCAGCAACGAATGCCCACCCAGCGCAAAAAAGTCGTCGTGGATGCCGACGGCGTCCCGTTCCAGTACGGCAGCCCAGATCGCCGCCAGGCGCATCTCGACGTCATCTTGGAGAGCCAGGGACGTCTCCTGAACGATCACATTTCCGGCGCCGGGCCGGGGAAGCGCGCGCCGGTCCAGCTTGCCGTTGGGCGTCAACGGCAGCGCCGCGAGCGGCACGAATGCCGCCGGGACCATATGGTGAGGCAGCCGGTCTGCCACCCAACGTCGTAATACCGGGGAATCAGGCAGCGTGGGGTCATCCACAACCACGTAAGCCACCAGTCCCCCACCGGACATGATAGTCTCATCGAGGACCACGACCGCTTCACGAACAGCGTCATGCCCGGTCAAAACCGCCTCGATCTCTGCCGGTTCGATGCGGAAGCCCCGCACCTTCACCTGCCGGTCCGCACGCCCTGCGAAGCTCACGTTTCCATCGGGCAAATATCGTCCCAGATCGCCCGTGCGGTAAAGCCGGTCGGCAGGGTCGCCGGTAAAGGGGTTGGCCACAAAGCGTTCCTGCGTCCGGACGGGATCGTCCAGGTAGCCCGCAGCAAGATGCGGGCTGCGCACGTAAATCTCGCCCAATTCGCCGGCGCCCGCCAGCTGCCGTTCGGCAGTGAGCACCAGGAGTTGCACCGACGGCATTCCCTTCCCCAGGGGATAAACCGGAAGTTCCTCTTCTCCGCTCTCATCGGGGACCCGATAATAGCCCACCGCCCGTTGGGTCTCTGTAGCTCCATAGGAATTGTAACAAGTCGCCTGCGGGGCTAACGCTCGCAGCCGCGCCGTATCGCGCCGCGTCAGTTTATCGCCCACAAAGAAGGCCACCCGCAACACCGGCAGCTCGATGGGCATCCCGGAAGTTTCCGCCAACACCTGCGTCATGGGCGGCGTCAGGTGCGCAAAGGTAATCTGCTGCTCCGCCATCCAGGCCGCCAGTGCGCCCGGCGCCAACAGCGTCTCCGGATCGGGGATGCACAACGTCGCCCCGGTGCACAATGCCGTAAAGATGTCGCGTTGCAGCGGGTCGTGCGCCAATCCCGAGACCATACTGAACCGGTCGGCGCCCGTGATCCCGAACGCCGGTTGCTGCCAGGAGATGAAATACGAGAGCGGACCATGCCGCCCCAGAACCCCTTTCGGCGTTCCTGTCGACCCGGAGGTAAACGCCACGTAGGCCAGGTGATCCGGCCCGATATCGATCTCGGGCGCTTCGGGCGAAACGCGCGCCAACAGACTCTCACCCGAGGCAGAGCCGGTGTGCGCGAGGCCGGGGAGCGTCAACCGGCAACAAAGAGGCTGTTGGGCCAGGTAGCGCGCCAATACCACGGGCAGCTCGCCGGCAGCCTCCAGTTGGAGCCATCCACGCGGGCGCGCCTGCCGGAGATAGGCCGCCAACCGCTCTGAAGGATAGGCCGGATCGAGAATCAGAAAGGCAGCCCCGGCCTTCAAGACGCCCAGCAACGCCCAGACCAACGCCGCGCTGCGGTGCGCGTAGATGGCAACCACATCCTCCGGCTGCACGCCGGTAAGCCGCAGATAGTTCGCCAGGCGGTTGCTGCGCGTCTCCAGATCCGCGTAAGTCCATGCCCCATGCGAATCGATCACTGCCAGGTGCGCCGGCTGCCGTGCTGTATGTCGCGCAAAGAGCGCCATCACCGATCCTTGCCAAGCGGCATCGAGGGGCGTTCGAGGATCGGGCAGCTGCGCGCGCATGCCGGGCGTTACCAGAGAATACCGGGCGATGTCCCGCTCCGGGTCGGACATGGCCTGTTCCAGGAGCCAGACATACTGTTCCAAAAAGCCGCGCATCCGCGCCTCGTCGAACAGCTCTGTCGCATAAACCAGCTCGAGATTCAAACCGTCGCCGTCTGGCTGCAGATAGAGCGTGAAATCGAACTTCGAGTGCACACGCGTCGAGGGCAGCGGTTCCACCTGCAGGCCCGGCAAGGTCAGGATCGCCACACCGTGTACCGAGGCAAACAGGTTGAAAAACACCTGGAAGAGAGGCGTAGATCCCATATCACGCTCCGGATGAAGAATCTCCAGGAGTTTTTCGAAGGGGATATCCCGGTGCGCATAAGCATCCAACGCCGTGGAACGCACCGCGCGCAAGACTTGCCGGAAGGTAGCGCCGGACGCGACCCCGGTACGCAGCACCAGGGAGTTCAGAAAACAGCCGATCACAGTCTCGATCTCGACTTGAGCGCGCCCCGCAACCGGAACCCCGACGACAATGTCGCTTTGCCCGCTGAGACGGTGAAGCAACACCTTGAATGCTGCGAGCAAGACCATGAATAACGTCGCCTGTTCATCCCGGCCCAACGCTTGCAGCTGGGAGATTTGCTGCGCGGTCATCTGCATCGAAAGCACTGCCCCCGCGTGCGACCGCATTGCCGGCCGGGACCGGTCCGCAGGAAGTTGCAAGGGTTCCGGAAGCGGCGTCAACCGGTCGCGCCAGTAGGCAAGCTGGGCGCCGGCGTCCGGTCCCGCCAGCCATTCCCGTTGCCAGACCGCATAATCGGCATACTGGACCGGCAACTCGGGCAGGGGGTTCGAAGCGCCCGCTATGCAGGCCGCGTAGAGGGTCGCAAGTTCCTCGAAGAAGATGCCCCAGGACCAACCATCGGAGATACTGTGATGCATGACGAGCACCAGTACATGCTCCTGCCCGGCGACCATGATCAAGCAGGCGCGAAACAAAGGGCCATTCAACAGAGAGAAGGGACGCCAGGAGACGTCCGCAAGTACACGTTGGAGCTCCTGGTCACGATCAAGTTGGGGCAGCGAGCGAAGATCGACTCGATCGAGATAGAAAGCCCCGACTGCGCCGACGGCCTGCACCGGCGCCCCATCGATGACGGCGAAGCGCGTGCGCAGACTTTCGTGACGCGCGACAAGCGCCTTCAGACTTCGTGCGAGCGCAGCGACGTCAAGAGGCCCCACGATCCGGTAAGCGTAAGGCATGTGATAGGCCGGTTCACCGGGCTCGATCTGCTCCAGAATCCACAGACGCTCCTGGGCAAACGAGAGGGGAAAGAGGTAGACTTCCTCCTGTGCTTCGTCCAGAACGCCGGCTTCAGCATCCTGAACGGCGTCGTCAGCCTGTTTCACGATCCTGACCTGCCCACGTCCTTATCCGGTCTTCCGGGGGCCAATCGCTGTGCTTCTCTGGCCTGGCGCACGATCCGCATACCAGAGTGCACTTCCGTATCTTCAGCCGGCGTGACAGACAGGGCTTTGGCCAATTCTGCAACCGTGGGCGCCTCGAAAAGCGCCGGCAAACGCAGGGGAATTCCCATCTGCTGCCGCACCCGCGAGACCACCTGTACTGCCAACAACGAATGTCCGCCCAGATCAAAGAAGTTATCGTGCACACCGACCTGATCCACCCCCAACACCGCGCGCCAGATTGCCGCCAGCGCTTCCTCGACAGGAGTTCGCGGGGCCACGAAAGCTGCCGCCATCTCAGGACGTTCCGCACCGGGCGCCGGCAAGGCACGCCGGTCCAGTTTGCCGGTCGGTTGCAGGGGCAGCGCCTCCAACTCGATGAAGAACGAAGGAACCATGTATTTCGGCAATTTACCGGTCAAATCATCGCGCAGCACCTGAGCGACGCCCTCATGCCCTTCGCAGGGCACCACATAGGCGACGATGCGCTTGTCACCCATCTGGGGCTCGTGAACCATAACAACAGCCCTTTGTACGAACGAATGGGCTTCGAGCGCCGCCTCGATTTCACCCAATTCGATGCGATAACCGCGTATCTTCACCTGGCGGTCGCGCCGCCCCAGAAAGTCAAGATTACCATCCGGTAGCCAGCGTACAAGGTCCCCAGACCGGTAGACGCGCGGGCTCTGCCGGGGCTCAAATGGATTCAGTATGAATTTTTCCTGCGTGAGTTCAGGACGAGCCAGATAGCCCCGTGCCAATCCCATGCCGCCGATCAGTAATTCACCCGGCGCCCCAACAGGCGCCAACCGCAAATTCGTATCCACCACGTAGGTCTGGTAATTGGGGAATGGTCTACCGATAGGGGTATCGGCCTCCGGGTTCGTCATCCCCTGGAATTCCATCGCCGTCGCGCCATAAGTGACCTCGGTGGGACCATAAGCGTTGAGCACCAGTAGATCCGGCGAGACGTCGCGCATGGCTTGCATGACCTGCTGCTTCTTCGGCGCCAGGCCCGTGATGACGCACCGTAAGTTCAGGCGTTCGCGCAGCGGCTTGAGGTGCTCCGCCACCCCGGCGAGAAAGTCCGGCACAATGTAAGCCGTCGTGATCTGGTGATCGACCAGATAATGCGCAAAACGCTCCACGTCACTGCTCAGCTCAGGTGGGATGATATGGACAGCGCCCCCAAAACAGATGCAATTGTACAGTTCCTCGATCGAAGTATCGAAGCAAAACGGGGCCACCATTGTCCCGGTGCGAAGCCCGGCGCCGGCATCGCGGTTCACATAGCGGTAGCTGTGCAAGAACGCCACGACGTTGCGATGTGTAATCATGACACCCTTGGGCTTACCGGTCGATCCCGAGGTGTAAAAGACATAGCAGAGATTGTCCGGCGAGATGGACACGTTGGGATTCGGTAGCATATCCCCGGCAACAGGGTGACCGTTCGGCTCCAAAACAATCTGGTGTTCGCCGAGACCGGCACACCGCTCCAACAGATGGCGCTGAATCAATAGAATCTGGGTGTCGCTATCCTCCGCCATGAAGTGCAGGCGCGCCGGGGGATAATCGGGATCCAATGGCACGTAAGCCCCCCCGGCCTTAAGGACAGCCAGGATTGCCACAATCATCTCGAGCGAACGTTCGGCGCAAATGCCCACACGCACCTCTGCGGCTACCCCCAGGTCGATCAAGCGCGCTGCCAGCGCATTGGCGCGCCGGTTCAACTGCCCATAGGTAAGCGACCGGCCTTGAAAAACCACCGCCTCGATATTCGGCGTAGCAGCAGCCCAATGTTCGAAGAGCTGATAGACGCAGACCTCCTCGGGAACATCCACCTCTGGCCCCGTACTCAATGTCAAGAGCGCATCGCGTTCTGCTTTGTCCAGAAGAGAAATCGTCCGCAATGGGGCCTGAGGATTCGCCAGCAGACCCTCCATAAGTACCTGGAGATGATGGAGCAAACGCACTACAGCTTCATCGTTATACCGGCGGCGGTCATGGGTCAAGTGTAACGTGAGACACTCCCCGCCATAAGCGCCCAACGCCAAGGGGTAGTTGGTGCGCTCAAGTAACGCCACTTCCCGGTGTTCCCACGCCCCTCCCAAAGCGCGCAACCGCGCATTCAACTCATACGTGTCTGCCATGACCAGCGTCTCGAATAGCGATTCCCTGGTGGAAACGTCGCGCCACCCCTGAACCTTCACCAGAGAAGTATAGGCATGTTCACGCACGGCGACCCAACGCGCGCGCACATCCCGAAGCCACTCGGATACGGCCCGATCGGCGGGAACCGGCACGCGAAGCGGCAGGGTGTTGATCAATGGCCCAATCAGCGCCCCGGCGCCCGGGAGGGGCGCCTGGCGTGTGGTCAGTGTGACTCCCAAAATCACATCCTCGACGCCACAATAACGGCTCAGCAACAGCGCCCAGGCCGCCTGTACGAGATTGGACAGACTGCATCCGTGGGTTTGCGCAAACGCGGTCAAGGCCAAGGTTAACGTTTTCGAAAGCCGCAGCGTCTGTTTTCCATATGAGAAAGCCGCAGCCACTCCCTCTCCCGGTGTAGCCATGACAGGCAAGACAGGGACCGTATAACCGGCGAGGAACTCGCGCCAGAAGGGAGCATCAGCATCGTGGTCGCGGACATTGAGCCAGGCAACATAATCTGCGAATGAGGAGTCAGCAGTCGCGTGCGTGGAGAGACGCCCCTCGTAAAGCGCGAAGACCTCTTCCAGTAGGGTAGGATAGACCCGCCCATCCAGCAACGCGTGGTGGAAAGTCCAGATACAGGTAAAGGTCCGCGCACCTGTCTGGATCAGGGTGACGCGCATCAACGGTGCGCTGCCGGGGTCGAAGCCTTGACGCCGGTCCACTTCGAGAAACCGGGTCAGGTACTCCGGAACTGACGGTTCCGGAACAGCATGCCAATCAAGAAACGAAAACGGCACGGCGACCTCATCCACAATTTCCTGGAATGGAGTCGCGCCGTCGTCGAAAATGAAACGCGTGCGAAGAACCGGATGGCGTTGTGCCAGGCGTTGCCAGGCCTCGGCAAACATCGGGACATCCAGCGTCTCAGGCAGCGTGATTACGATTTGCTCGACGTAATAGCCGCCCTGAGGATCGTACAGGGCATGGAACAACATACCTTCCTGCACCGGCGATAATGGATACTTTGCTACAGCATTGTTCATCGTTTTCACGTCCCAGGTAGAATGACGCTTCAGACGCGCCAGCCGACGCTTAACGCCTCGAAACGTAGCCCGCCTCCGGCATCTGGAGAGAGTGCGAGATGCCACGGCCGCAGAATGCAGTCGGCTCCGCGTTCGACCACCAGCGCGGCAGCATAGCCCGGTCCCAGATCCAGCGCCCGGAGATGCCAGCGCAGCGCCCCACCGGCGTCGCCCTTAACGGACAGTAAAGCGGCAGGGCGGTCCGGATGTAGTGTGACCACAAAGCGATCCAGGGGATAGTGTAACCCATCCCCCAACGCCTTGATAAAAGCTTCTTTGCGGGTCCAGCAGTTGAAAAACCCCTGCGTTCGCGCCCCATCCGGCAGCGCGCTCAATGCGGCGCTTTCCTCGGGCGCGAAGAAACGCGCTGCCAACTCCATGACCTCGGGAATCTCGCGGATGCACTCCACATCAATGCCCACCTGGCGTTCTCTGGCAAAGACCAGCACAGCCACATCACGCGAATAGGAAACATTGAAATGCAGGGACTCCGATTCCCACGCGGAAGCCAGCGCCGGTTTCCCCTGAAGCCCGTAAACGAAAGTCACCGCATCCGGCGCGATACCCAGATAGGCGGCCAGAAGCCGCCGCAAGACAGTTCGCACTGTAACAAACCGCGCGCGATCTTCCTCTCTATAGAAGCGCGCGGCGCGCGCACGCGCAATCGGAGAAAGATGCGCCGTCCCGCTTTGCCAGGGGGCAAAGCGGATCCCTGTCAGGCGATAGACATGGACCTCACCGGAAGTCAGTTTCTCCGGTACCGGCAGCATCGGGCAGAAGTTCATTGCTTCCACATCAGTTTTCTCCAGAAAAGCAGGACGCCACGACATAGCCCCATCTTACCAGAACTCAGACAAAGAGGAAGTCACGCCTCCATACACAACAACACCCCGCCATGCTGCGGGGTGCCGAAACTTCACCGGCGTATGGTTTCAACGAGAACCGGTCGAAGTGTGCAGTGCTGCCAACTGCCTCCGCAACCACCTCACGTTTTCAGTTTTTGCCGGCGCACGCAGGCGTTGGGCCGGCTCGGTGAAATAGGTGTGCGATTCGAGAAAACCCAATTGATGCTTATACCAGACCAAATCGGCCATCGGACCTTCGAAAGTCTCGATCTCTTCTCGCAACTCATGACTGCGCTTGTCGAAATCGGACCTAGCCAACACATCCAGATCAGCATCGGCCACGACCTGTTCCAGGAGCGTGAGCGGACGCTGCGGCAATTGCGTGGCCATGATCATACCGACGACCGTCTTGATTTGCATAGGCGTAAAACCAAATTCGGGAAGCGTACGCGTCGCGATGCGGGCCCCGGCATTTTCGTGGGCCACCCGCTGCTCGAGAAATCCGATATCGTGGAAACAGACTGCCACGCCGACCAGATCGCGGGCTTCATCAGGAATCTCCAGAGCGATGGCCAACCGCAAGGCGGCCGGAAGAACATTGTCACGGGTGTGGGCCAGCGAGTGATAAACGTAGCGGGGATCTAGTTCAGTGGAGAGACGATACAGCGCGTGTTCCATGGCGCCGGCAATATCCGCGTGAAGTTCCCCGGCGCGAAAGCGCGCGGCTATAGCATGTTCAGAAACCTGGAGAGCGCTTCCAAAACTGCCCCCGATACGAAGCGACACCCCCAGGCTATGTTGCGCCATACCCCAATACTCCCCGATCGACAAACACGCTACGGACACACATAACGGCCTCGAAATCCACCACGCGAAAGCGCACCATCCAACAGACGATAGGAACCTTCCCAAAACCTAGAATACACCGCTCTGGGAAAATGTCAACGCAGCGTAAAATAACCAATGAATCATCTTGGAAATCCGCTAACGCACCTCGACCGGGATCACAACAGTGTCTCCACGGGATGTCCCCTCTGCCGTGATTTGCAGCGCGAAGCGTCCCAGACTCTCGGGGCGCAAAGCGAACGGGGTCGAGGCAATCCCGCCGTTGCCTTCCACAATCAACGCTTCCGGGGAAGTAAGCAGGGTATACCATGCCGAGGGCGCGAACTGCCACCGCACAGCCTGCGAACGCTCCCCATAATTGTACACAACGAGGACGCCGGTCACAGGTTCGCCATACTTCACATCGGCCGGCAGCGCTACCTCGACGAAGAAATCCTGAAAGACCGGGAGATCATAGGTCCCCACACCCAGAGACCCATCGCGATCGGAGGCCAGGGCCACAACGCGCCACGTGGTCACCGCATCGCCGAGGGGAACCTCGAGAACCAACTGCCCATCGGTACCGGCGACAGCTTCAGGGTTCCAGTAAAGCGTTTCAGGGAAGATCTGGCGCACCGGGAATGGAACCGGCAGGGCAACTGGTGCAGTTGGCGTCGGCAAGGGCAGCGCAGTCGGTAGGGGCGTAGGGGGCGCAATCTCTTCGGTCTCGGCAGGGACTTCCGGTTCAGAGGTAGGCGCCTCCGGCGCATAAGATGGGACAGGCGCACAGCCGGTCAGCCAGCCCAGCGGGCCGGTGTAGAGCGCCGGACTCCCCAGGGCAGCGGTCAAATCGGACTGCAACGACGGCACGAACGACAACAGAACCACCAGAGGGATGAGGAGAAGCGCCAGCAAGGTTACGAGCCAGCCTAACCCGCGACGACCTTCCACGATCAGCCCTTGCCCCAATAAGGCAACCATCCCCACTAGGAGAAGGAAACTCAGAACAATAAAAGGCAACCCCACCGGCGCCAGCGAATCGGTCCGCGCCACAAGCAGCACCAGCAAGGTAGCCAACAGAAGATATGCCGCCAAGCCCCCCAGCGTAACCTGGATGCGGATATCCCGCCGTAACCAGGTAAGGACGAGGATGACCACGAGCAGGCCGGTCATCGCGCTTGCCGCAATCAGCAAAGCCCCAAGCCCTAACACCGACCAGGCCAGCCACAATCCTCCGCCCAGCAGGACAGCGGTAACAGGCGCGCCCAGCACGGCGCCCAGGATGCCCCAGCTAACGCGCTGCAGCGCCAGACGCAGCGACGCCGGGGCTGCCAGTCCGGGGACAATCACCATCGCCAACAAAAGCGGTAGGACGGTCAAGACGGCGGACAACAGATGAATCAGGACGCGGTCGGCGACAATAGCGCGTTTCTCCAACGCCAGATTTTCCTCGATGGTGTAGTCGGGAGGCGGGGCGCCGGCCCAGGCGGCCTGCGCCGCCAATGTTTGCGACGCATCCAGCACATCGACGTTTCCACTGTCTTCCAGGGCGCGCTGCGCCAAGAGCAGCTGCTGGCGAGCAAAACCAGGCGGGTAGGTCTCCAGCGCCGTAAGCGAGGCATCGACGATACTCAAACCGAGAACAGCCGCTACCGGCGCTTCTTCCTGGGTAACACGCAACGCTACCGCTGCGATCTCTCCGGGCCGGTAAACATCTGCAGCGCTGGAAACCTCCACATGCAGGTTCCGAGCCCGGTCCACCACCACCCAGCGGCTATCCTCGATCACCGCGCCGTCTTCACCCCATGCATAGCCGTGCAGATGCAACGTTCCTACCAGGGCCGGGTCGATATCCAAGGCAAAGGTCGCGCGTCCAGCCACGAGGGACGCGGTCAGGACACTCACGAGTTGCTGCTCCCGGATCACATCCAGGTAGATGGAGGCGCCATCGGGCAGCCCCCCCCCCAACACCGCGACGCCCAATGTCTCACCCACCTGCGCCGCGGCCTGACCGGTGTGAAGCAACAACACCCGTGGAGACCGGTCGATGCCCAGCGTGATCGCGGCGTAGCCTTCCCCTTCACCGATTTCTGGCGAGGCCCACACCTCGACCGGGACACTCCCCTCTCCGGGCACGAAACGCAACGCCGCCATACCGAAAGGATCGGCCATCAGCTGCCAACGCTGTCCGGCAATCGCCACACGGAGATGCGCATTCGAAACCGGCGCGCCATCCACGTAGGTCGCCAACAGATAAAGCTCATTTTCCACACCAGGTTTGAGCACCCCGCTTTCGGGAACAGCACGAATCAGAATAGACTGTCCGGCAACCCAAACTGTCCGGCGAATCCCAACCATCTGTCCGGCAACGTCTTCGACCGTGATATCGAAGTCCAGCGGTTCCGCCGCCATTCCGGCGCCAAAATCCGGCGGCGGTCGGACAGCAACCGAGAACGTCCCATCCCTGCCGGTAAACGCCGAAGCTGTCGCCAGAACAATTTCAGGAGCCGAGGGGGAGACCGCAACTAGGGACACCCGGGCATCGCTCACGGGCTTACCGAAGAAATAGCGGGCCTCCCCCACAAACATTACGGTGTCTCCAGCCTGCTTTGCCGTCGCGTCAGGTGCGGCAGTCAAACGAAAAGCCGGCAATTCATACGCTGCCACAAGGACAGTACGTTCCGACACGGTTTCATTCAGAGTTGCCCGCAACGTGTATGTGCCATAGCCGGCATCCGGCGGCAGGATGGCGCCGGCGAATGCCACGCCGTAATCGGACGTTACGCGGGACTCCCGGAAGATACGTTGGCCGGCGTCATCCACCACCTCGAATACTACCGCCGCCCCGGCGACAGGCCGGAAGTCCGCTGCATCCAGACACAATGCGCGCAATTGTACCGTCTGCCCCGGTCGATAGGCCGGCTTATCCGGCGTCAGCAAGATTTTCGCAGAGCGGGCAATGATAATCGGGCGCACGATCCGTCCCGTTCCCGTGGCGGTCTCCGTCTCCACCACCAGGTCCGTCTCTCCCTCGAGATCCTCCGGAACCATGAAGATCACCTCCGCAGTGCCGCCGGCGCCGGTTCTACCGGTAAACACGGTTCGCGCCAGACCTGGGGGCTTACCGATACGCACGGCGACCGCCGCATCCGGGATGGGGGTTGCGGAGGCAATATCACGAACGATCACCCGCAAAGCAGCCGGCGCACCAGGTACGAACCGCTCCTGGCCCAAGATGACCGCTTCGTAAGTAGGCGCGACGTCCTGTAACCGCAGAAAAGATGGTACGGCAAAAATCAACACCAACAGCGCCAGGGCGACCTGGGCCAACCCGCCCCAGCGCAAGCACAGAGATCTCCGCCAGGAGGGGTGCGCGGTGCGGGATCGCAATTCATCACGGATTCGGGAAGTCGCTTCACGAGAGAGATGCACGGGCGTTAATACTGCGTGGAAAGCCACCTGAAGATCGACCCGTAAGGCGCGCAAGCGTTCGAGTTCTGCTGCGCAGCCGGCGCACACACTCAGGTGCGCCTCGACGCGCCGGCGGTCGGCTTCGCTCAACATGCCGTCGAGATAGGCCAACAACTCAGAATCTACGTGCCCGCGCTTCACACCCCTCCCCTTTCAATTTACGTTACAGGTCTCCATCAGACCTGAATCACGATACAGAAACCACGCCGGAGGTAGCCGTCCCCGGCACAGCCAGCGGCAGCCAGACCGTGAATGTTGCGCCGGCATCGACAATACTTTCCACAGTGATGCGTCCCCCATGAAGCCCTACAATCTGCTTACAGATTGCCAGTCCCAACCCGGCGCCAGACACATCATGCTCCTTACTGGACGTACCCCGATGAAACCGTGCAAAAACCTGGGGAAGTTCCTCTGTGGGGATTCCAACCCCGGTGTCGCGCACGGCAATCGCAACACCCGGCACGCCCTCAACCTCCAGAGGGAAGGTCTCCAGCGTCACCTGCCCTCCAGGCGGCGTATACTGCAGAGCATTTGTCATCAAGTTGGTAAGCAC